>DMCN01000086.1 GCA_003445795.1 Gallionellaceae bacterium | reverse complement strand
GCGGGCATCCTGTTCCTGATGATCGCCGTACTGGGCAAGATCGAGGGCAAGATCGAACCGGGCCGGATCGGCCGCATCGGCGCCGCCATCCTGGGCGCGGTACTGATCGTGATCGGCCTCGTGATGCAATACGGTGAAACACCGGAGATGTACTCCAAGCTTCCGCCCAACCTGATCGCCACTATCCAGCCGAACACGGTTGCGGTCGTACCAGCGAGTGCGGCCGTTCCGGTGATCCCTATCAAAGTCGTCTCCGGCACCTATGGACGCAACTGCAATGCCAAAGCCGGCAATGCGACCGCGCAACTGGCCAAGACCTGCGACGGACAGGGCAGTTGCGATTTCGTGATCGATCCGGCCACGCTGGAAGACCCCGCCCCGACCTGCAGCAAGGATTTTGCCGCCGAATGGAGATGCGGCGACGGCAATGCGGTCTATTCCGCCGCGCTTTCCGCGCTCAGCGGCAAGAACGACAAACTGCGGCTGAGCTGCGCCGGATAATTGCAGCTGGCCGCCAGCGTTTCCCCTAACGCTTCGCGCCAGCCAAGTCAATTTTCGGGCGAGAATTTATCGCTTGAAAAAACTTTTCGCCCCCCTACAATTAGTAAAATCCAAGCAGTGAACCACTAGATATAGTGGTTTTTGCTTTTCGGGCTGAAGTATTCCATGCAATCAAGGGGGTAGTATCGTGTTCGATTCCGAGAGCGTCTCCTCGTCCAGCCAAAGCGATTCAGAATCCACTGTCACACAGAAGAATCCCTCCGGCCGACACCCGATAACCAAGCAAAAAAGTCAATCAAGATCCCCCCAAAAAGGCGAAGGTCAAAACACCGGAGACCACTCCCCGGACGAACAGGTAAATAACATGGGCAATAAAAGTGCAATAACGACGCAAGAGATCAGCACCGAAGTACTGCTGGAAAAATACGCGGAGGCGGACGAGAAATCGGTACAGGACGTGCGCCGCCGCGTGGCGCGCGGACTGGCGCAGGCCGAGAAGCCGGAAGACCGTGCAAAATGGGAACAGGCCTTCTTCGACGCACAGGAGAACGGCTTCGTACCCGCAGGCCGCATCAACTCCGCAGCCGGATTAAAGATCCAGGCCACGCTCATCAACTGCTTCGTGCAGCCGGTGGGCGATGCCATCTCCGGCATCAGCGACGGCAAGCCCGGCATCTACGACGCGCTGCAGCAGGCGGCCGAGACCATGCGCCGCGGCGGCGGCGTCGGCTACGACTTCTCCTCCATCCGCCCCGAAGGCGCGCATGTGAAAGGCACCAATTCGCGCGCCAGCGGCCCCATCTCTTATATGCGCGTATTCGACCGTTCCTGCGAGACGGTGGAATCGGCCGGCGCACGCCGCGGCGCGCAGATGGGCGTGCTGCGCTGCGATCACCCCGATATCGAGAAATTCATCAGCGCCAAAGACCAGGGCGACCTGCGCAACTTCAACATCTCGGTCGGCGTGACCGATGCGCTGATGCAGGCCGTGGAAAAGGACGAGGAGTTCGAACTGGTGCATGCCGCCGCCCCTTCCGATGCGATCAAGGCCGCCGGTGCGACGCAGCGCGCCGACGGCAAGTGGATCTATCGCAAAGTGCGCGCCACCGACCTGTGGAAGCAGATCATCGCCAGCACCTACGACCATGCCGAACCCGGCGTGCTGTTCATCGACCTGATGAACCGCGACAACAACCTGTCGTATTGCGAACTGATCGAAGCTACCAATCCCTGTGTCACCGCCGATACCTGGGTGATGACCGACCTGGGCGCGCAACAGGTACGTGCATTGATCGGCAAACCGTTCGCAGCGATGGTCGACGGAAAATCCTACCCGACCGAGTCGCAGGGCTTCTTCTTTACCGGCACCAAGCAGGTGTTGCGCCTGAAGACTGCCGAAGGGCATTCGCTGCGACTGACTGCCGACCATAAGGTGCTGCGCGTTTCCCGCATGACGCGCTATACGCGCGAAACGGAATGGATCAACGCGGGCGAGTTGCATACCGATGATCAAATCGTGTTGCACGATCACCGCACCATGCAGGCCTGGGGCGGCGCACACAATGAAGCTGAAGGCTACCTGATCGGCTTGCTGATCGGCGACGGCACACTCAAGACCGACAAAGCGGTGCTGAGCGTATGGGATGCCGCTGCACTGAAAATCGCCAACGGCGCAGACATGCTTCCTGCATCCGGTGTCGCCGGTGTCATGCGCGCCGCCGAACAAGCAGCGCGTTCGTTGCCGCACCGCTCCGATTTCAACGGCTGGCAAAAACCGATTGACGGTCGCGGCGAATACCGTCTGGCGACAGGCGCATTACGCACACTGGCACTGGAGCTGGGCTTAACACCCGGCAACAAACGTTTCACGGCAGCAATGGAAACCGGCTCGTCCGATTTCTATCGTGGCGTGCTGCGCGGCATGTTCGACGCCGATGGATCAGTCCAAGGCTCACAAGATAAAGGCATTAGCATCAGGTTGACGCAGATCGACCTCGGCAATTTGGAGGCGGTGCAGCGCATGCTGCAGCGGCTCGGCATCATCTCCACTATCTATCAAAATCGCCGCCCCGGCGGCATGAAGGCATTGCCGGACGGTAAGGGAGGCGCAAAGGAATACGAATGCCAGGCGCTGCACGAACTCATCATCAGCGGCGAAAACATCGGACGGTATGCCGGGTTGATCGGCTTTGCGGATAGCGACAAGATGGACAAGCTGAACACTTTGTTGGCCAAGTATCAGCGCAAGCCGAATTCAGAGTGTTTCGTCGCAACCGTGCAATCGCTGGAAGAAGATGGCGTGGAAGACGTGTATGACGTGACCGTTGCCGATGTGCATGCTTTCGATGCCAATGGTTTGTATGTCCACAATTGCGCAGAGCAACCCCTCCCCCCCTACGGCTGCTGCTGCCTCGGCTCCATCGACCTGTCGCGCATGGTGAAAAATCCGTTCTCGAAACATGCGGGCTTCGACTACGAACCATTCAAGCAACTGGTGCGCGTCTCGGTGCGCATGCTGGACAACGTGCTGGATGTGACCGCCTGGCCGCTGCCGGAACAGCTGCAGGAAGCGCAGAACAAACGCCGCGTCGGTCTGGGTTTCACCGGACTCGGCGATGCGTTGGTGATGCTGGGCCTGCGCTATGACACCGACGAGGCGCGCACCTTTGCTGCCGACATCACCCGCATCATGCGCGACGATGCCTATGAGGCTTCGGTGGAGCTGGCACAGGAACGCGGCGCCTTCCCGTTGTTGGATGCGGACAAATATCTGGCCGCACCGCGCTTCGCCTCGCGCCTGCCGGATGAGATCAAGGACAAGATACGCAAGCATGGCCTGCGCAACAGCCACCTGCTCTCCATCGCACCTACCGGCACCATCTCACTGGCCTTCGCCGACAATGCCTCCAACGGCATCGAGCCCGCGTTCTCGTGGTTCTATACACGCAAGAAACGCATGATGGATGGCAGCACCAAGGATTACCCGGTGGAAGACCACGCCTGGCGCTTGTACAAACATCAGGGCGGCGACGTGAACAAGTTGCCGCCCGCCTTCGTCACCGCATTGGATATCTCCGCCATCGATCACATGAAGATGGTCGCCGCCGTGGCACCGTTCATCGACACCTCGATCAGCAAGACCGTGAACGTGCCCGCCGATTATCCGTACGAGGATTTCAAGGATCTCTACACCGAGGCATGGAAGGCCGGACTGAAAGGCCTGGCGACCTACCGCCCGAACAGCGTGCTGGGCTCGGTACTGTCGGTCACCCCGGAGAAAAAGGCTGAGGAACAGCCGCAGGACTTCGTGTTCGACCAGGATCGACGCATCGTGCTGGAGACCGCCCCCAAACCGGCGCTCGCCTCGCTGCGCTGGCCCGGCCGCCCGTCGCTTCCCGCCGGCAGCGAAGGCTGGACGTCACCGGTAGTGAAACACTCACTGGGCAGTTTCGTCGCCTTCGTGTCGCACACCAAGAACGGCTGCAACCATCCGTTCGAAGTCTGGGTGAACGGCTCGGAACAACCGCGCGGCCTCGGTGCGCTGGCAAAATCGTTGTCGATGGACATGCGCACGCGCGACCCGGTGTGGATACGCATGAAGCTGGAGATGCTGATGAAGTCGGCGGGCGACGACGCCTTCGACATGCCGATGCCGCCCGACGGTGAAGTGAAACGCATGCCGAGTCTGGTCGCCGCGTTCGCGCATCTGCTCAAATACCGCATCGAGGAACTGGGCGCGCTGGAAATCTGCGACGGCGGGACCACACCGATGATGGATGCGCTGTTCGCGAAGAAGGAACCCAAGACCGGCACCGACGGCACCATGAGCTGGACGGTGGATATCTCCAACGCGGGCAGCGGCGACGATTTCGTGGTCGGCCTGAAGGAACTGGTACTACCGGATGGCCAGCGTCGTCCCTATTCGATGTGGTTGTCCGGAGTGTATCCGCGTTCGCTTGATGGCTTGTGCAAAGTACTGAGTCTGGACATGCGTGTGATCGACCCGGCCTGGATCGGCATGAAGCTACGCAAGCTGCTCAACTTCGGCGAACCGCTCGGCGATTTCATGGCGCGAGTGCCGGGCGGCAACAAGATGGAAAGTTACCCGTCGACCGTTTCCTATGTCGCAAAGCTCATCATCCACCGCTACGCCATGCTTGGCATCCTCGACGAGCACGGCTATCCGGTGCAGCAGATGGGCGTACTGGAGATCCCCGAAGGGCAGATCAAACCAACCACCATCAAACCCATCGTCGGCAAGGTGTGCAAGGAATGTGGCAACGCCACGCTGATCAAAAAAGACGGGTGCGAGTTCTGCACCAGTTGCGGCGCGATCGGGGCGTGCGGCTAACAGTGTGGCACGCTCAGGCCGCAGGCAAAACGATCTCAACCTGCAACCCGCCTGAAGCCCGGTTCGTGGCGCGTATCTTGCCGCCGTGCGCGATCACAACCCGCTGTGTGATTGCCAGCCCAAGTCCATAACCGGCAATATCGGCGTTCGTGCTGCTTCGGAAGAACGGCTGGAAAATCGCGTCGAGATCGGAAGGCGGTACGCCGCGTCCCTGATCTGCCACCTTGATTTGCCAGCGGCCGCTTTCTTCGCTCCGGACTGCAATCTCGATGAGTGTGTTTTCAGGAGAATGAAGCACGGCATTGCGCACCACGTTCTCCAATGCCCGAAAGATCAGTTCGGCGTTACCTTTGATAGGTATCTGCTCCGGTATCACGACCTCTACAGCACAATGCCTGGATCCGGCTTCGAAGCGCGCATCAGCGACGATCTGTTCGAGTATCTCGTGCAGATCGATGTCCCCGTCCATCCCTTCCGTCATCCCGGAATCGAGACGGGCCAGTGTCAGTAACTCGCCCACCAGCTCATCAATTCGCCCGGTGTCGCGTTCCAGCTGGGTGATGAGCTCTGCTGCGCGTTCCGGTTGCTGCTGCATGAGGTCGGTCGCCGCTTGCAACCTCGCCAGCGGCGAACGCAACTCATGCGAAATATCATGCAGCAAGCGTCGTTGTGCTTCCATCAGACCTTGCAGGCGCGAGGCCATGCGATCAAAGTCCTGCCCAAGATCGACCAGCTCATCCCTGCCGCCGCCGATAGTTGCACCGATACGAGTATCGAATTTTCCATTTGCCACTTCGTCGAAGGCTTTACGCAGCGAACGGATGGGCCGTGCGAAGTACCATGCCAACAATGCGGCAAAGATGAGGCTGACGACGCTGCCCGCGACCACAGGCAGCAATGGCGGCAGGAATCCCCCCCTTCGCGGCGGTTCCCGTCCGGCCATAGGTGGAAGCGGCATGCCATCCCGCATGCCGAACGGAGGTGGCATCACCGCGGGCGCGTCCATCGGTGGCGGCATACGCATCTCAGGCAAAAAAGTCTGCGGCTGATCGGGCCGCAATG
The DNA here is from genome assembly GCA_003445795.1 of Gallionellaceae bacterium. Classification (GTDB taxonomy): domain Bacteria; phylum Pseudomonadota; class Gammaproteobacteria; order Burkholderiales; family Gallionellaceae; genus Sideroxyarcus. The sequence goes on along the minus strand of DMCN01000086.1, from coordinate 55,438 downwards.
CCCAGACTGCGATGCCGACCCCAAATACGGTAACGACCTGCGCCAGCCAGAAGGTAAAGAAGAACTTCCAGAACAATCTGCCCATGATTTATTCCCTGATCAACAGGTAACCCTTGCGGATCACGGTTTGGATACACGAACGCCCGTCCGGTTGGTTTCCCAGTTTCTGCCGAATGCTGCTCATATGCACATCGACTGAGCGGTCGAAACGCATCAACGGGCGCCCCAGCCCCTGCTCCGACAATTCTTCCTTGCTGACGACCTGTCCCGCTTTGCGCGCCAGCACTTCAAGCAGGCTGAACTCGGTGCTGGTGAGGTCGATGGGTTGGCCGCCCCATTCCACCTTGCGCTTTTGCGGCCATATCTCGAGTGCGCCGGTTTTCAACGACTGCGACGCATCTTCCTGCTTCGCCACACCGGCACGCTTCAGGATGCCACGGATGCGTGCGGTCAGTTCTCGAGGCGTGCAGGGTTTGGGCACATAGTCGTCTGCTCCCAATTCCAGTCCAACAATACGGTCAGTATCGTCGCCACGCGCAGTAAGCATAATGATAGGCAGCGTGCTGGCGCTGCGAATGCGACGCAGCAACTCGATGCCGTTGATGCCGGGCATCATCACATCAAGCACGGCAATGTCGTATCCGCCATCCAGTGCCTCGCGCGCCCCCGCTTCGCCGTCATAGACGACTGTGACATCAAAACCCTCCCGCTCCAGATAATCGCGGATCATCTCGATGAGTTCGATGTCATCATCGACGAGCAGAATCTTTTCAGTCACTTCCAAATTCCCCAATGAATCAATCGCTATATGTTAACCAAGCCTGCTCCTTGATTGAAGCGCGACTCCACATCTTTACCGGGATTTACCTCACTTAAAGATGCACTACGCTTGGCCTCGGCTGCATGCCTGCCATTGATGGCTGTCATCCGCCGATTCAATGCATATCCACTTTTCAGGAGGCAAGGCAGTCGGGTAACTTGCCTTTCTGCACACAAAAACTCAAGCCGCAGTCAATTCGATTCTGACAGCTCAAACAATTGCGCGTTGAGGAACCAGGATGTCGGAAATCGCACCCTTAACATGGTTTTACCCTGATTTACACACTGACGACTGAATGATTGTCCTGTTCTGGACGATATTGGAGTCATGTGCAAAGCATCACGCACATCCCGAATATCAACGATTGGAAGGAGATATGACATGAGCACGATCAGCAGCATAAGCAGTGCAAGCAATTGGTCCACGATGCAGGGTATGCGCCGCCCGTCCGATGGCGGAAAGAAGATGGCGGAAGAATTGTTCTCACAGCTCGATAGCTCAGGACAAGGTTATATCGACAAAACGACGCTACAGTCCGCCCTGCAGCAGACCTCCTCAGCCACTAATGTGGATGATCTTTTCTCGCAACTCGACAGCAACAGCGACGGCAAGATCACGGAGGACGAATTCATTACCACCTTTCAGGACCTGGCCAGTCAACTCGAAAGCCAGTTCCAGGCCAATGCCGCCAACCAGAAAGGCGGAATGAACGGGATGCCGCCGCCCCCTCCGCCGCAAGACGATGCAGGATTCACCAAGGATGAACTGAATAGCCAGCTCGATGCGATCGGTTCCTCCGACAGCAAAAGTGCCGCCTTGGTTTCCAACATCATCGAAAACTTCGAAGCGGCTGACACGAACGAAGACGGCAAGGTCAGCTTTCAGGAAGCAATGGTTTACGATCAAACCCAAAACAACTCGACTGCCTCGACCACCACTTCAGACAACAGCATCGCAAGCGATGAGATCAAAATCATGCAGCAGTTGATGCAACTGATGCAGGCCTATGGTCTGAACGGAGATTCGGGCAACAATTCGACGCTTTCCGTACTCGCCTGAGATCGCGCGGCACAGCAAGAAAATAAAAAACCGCCCGAGGGCGGTTTTTTATTTACGGCGGATTCCTGCGGTCACATGAAGTCTTCCGCCCCTGCGGGCAGTTCGTGCGTGATGCCTTTGTGGCAATCGATACAAGTTTTGCCGGAACCGGGTTTGGCCGCCTGCGCATGCTTGGTCTTGGCACTCGGGTCCTGCACTTCGGTATCCATTCCATCGAAGCTGTGGCAGTTGCGGCATTCGCGCGAATCGGATGCCTTCATACGCGCCCATTCATGCTTGGCCAGCTCCAGCCGTTTGGCTTCGAACTTCTCCTTGGTATCGATGGATCCGGTGATCTTGCCCCACAGTTCGCCACTCGCCTGGATCTTGCGCTTCATCTTGTGCACCCAGTCTTTCGGCACATGACAGTCTGAGCAGATCGCACGCACGCCGGTACGGTTGGAGTAATGCACGGAAAGCTTGTATTCCTCGTAAACGGTATCGCGCATCTCGTGGCACGAGACGCAGAACTCCATCTTGTTGGTCGCTTCCATGCCGGTGTTGAAGCCGCCCCAGAAGATGATGCCGGCGATGAAACCGCCGCCAAGCAAGGCGATCATCGAATACCGTGCAGTCGGACTGCGCAATATCCGCCACCAGTCTTTCAACGTTTGTTGGATCTTCATTTGATGTTCTTCCCCTTTGGTGCGGCCACTCAAACGGCCGCCTCTTTCAACAGTCCACAAGACAAAGTCCGGAAAGCGCTGCTTCCCGGACTTGCGGTTCTAACCGTCGCGATATCGCTTACTGGATGCTGCCGAAATAATGGACGAGCGCTTCGACTTCACCGTCGTCCAGATTCTCAAACTTCGGCTTCATCTTCTTCGGCATGGGGCGTTTGCCTTCCTTGAAGAACTTGGTCTGCTGTCTGACATAGGCCATCTTCTGTCCGGCCAGGATACCGGCATGGTCGCCGGGGAAGCTGGCGTCTTCGCTATGGCAGGTGTAACACTTCAGCTTGTAGACCGACTTGCCCTTCTTCACCAGCTCGGGGTCGGTGGTCTGCGCAGTGCGCACGAAGGTCTGCTCGACGAAATACGCGGCGATCTTGTTGATGTCGTCCGCACTCACTTCGGCGGCGACCTTGCACATGTCGGTCTTGCTGCCTTTCTTGCTGCCGCCCGGATATTCCGTTTCGACGCAGGGGCGTTCCTTGTTCTGGTATTTCTTCATGGTACCGACCAGATATTCCTCTGAATAGCTGGCGATGTTGGGGATCGATGCTTCCTTGTTGTTGCCATCCTTGCCGTGGCAAGCAATGCAGGACTCCGCCGCCTTCGGCGCATCTACAGCAGACGCGACCGTTGCCATCGACATCCCGAACAGCGCGCTACAGGCAAACAGAATGTTTGCGGTAAAATTCTTTTTCATCTTGGGCTCCCTATTATAATTTTTGACAACAAAAAAACATTTGCGGCCAAATTGCGGCCGAAACGGTCATCATGCAGATCACTCTTGCAACTCCCGTGCTCACAAGGTGATCCATCATCAAGGCAGTCCGAGTGTAGCATGGCGAACAGGTACATCAAATGATGCCTAGCGCACTGAATTAACCATGTTTTAAGAAGTGCTTTGGGCGTCTTTGCGCGCCCTGCTATAGTTATCACAACATCACTGCCTCCCGACACCATGACAAAACACACCACACCCGACCATGCCCGACTCGACCGCGTCGTCGCCGAAGCGCGAAAGCAAAGTGAGCTGCGCGAGGCCGGCTATCGCGAGAAAGCACTCAAACTTTTTCCGTGGATATGCGGGAGATGCGGCCGGGAGTTCTCCGGCGTGCGCTTGCGCGAGCTGACCGTGCATCACAAGGATCACAATCACGACAACAATCCGCCGGACGGCAGCAACTGGGAACTGCTCTGCCTGTATTGCCACGACAACGAGCATTCGCGCGTGATGGACGAGGTGGTGCGGGACAGGAAGGAAGGCGCTCAGGCTGTGGCGACGCACAACCCCTTCGCCGACCTGAAGGCGATGCTCAACAAGAAGACCGATTGAGAAATCCGAAGTACCGCTACAACGCGCGGAAGCAGGACACGAAACGACGTTTATCCCGGGTGATCAGCCCTGGCGCTTCATGAACAACGCCGGAATCTGCGGCTTGGGCTTGCCCGTCACCGGCTCGTGAGTCTTCTTCGCCGGTTCTACTGCCGGAGCGCTGATGCTCGGCACATATGGCTTGTCGAACCACGGATCGTGCGCCGGTTTCTTCGGTGCTGGTGTGTGGTAACCGCGGCTATGTTCGGCGTGCTCGCCGCGCGGTTCGCGCTGCGGCCTGGTGCCATGCGCAGGCAGGTTCGCTTTTTCTTTCTTGATCTCGGTCTTGATCAGCTTCTCGATGTCGGCCAGATATCTTTCCTCTTCCGGCGACACCAGCGAGATCGCCGTGCCGGATGCGCCGGCGCGGCCGGTGCGGCCGATACGGTGCACATAGTCCTCCGCCGCATGCGGAATCTCGTAATTGATGACCATCGGCAGATGGTCGATATCCAGACCGCGCGCGGCCACGTCGGTGGCGATCAGCACGGCGACCTTGCCCTGCTTGAAGGCGTCCAGCGCCTGCATGCGCTCGAGCTGGGTCTTGTCACCATGGATGGCATCGGCGGACACGCCCTCGCGCTGCAACTGCTTGGCCAGACGGCTGGCGGTAAGTTTGGTCTTGGTGAACACGATGACCTGCTTCGCATCGTCGCCGCGCAACAGTTGCGCCAGCAGTTGATGCTTGTCGGTCTGCTCAACCAGATAGACTTTCTGCGTGATGTTCTCGGCGGAAGCGTTGCTGCGCGCGACCTCGATCAAAGTCGGGTAGTTCATGAAATCTTCCGACAGCTTCTTGATCTCGTTGGAGAAGGTAGCGGAGAACATCAGGCTCTGGCGCTGGCGCGGCAGCAGCGCCAGGATGCGTTTCAACGCGGGCATGAAGCCCATGTCCAGCATGCGGTCGGCCTCGTCCANNGCGTCCCGGTGTCGCCACCAGGATCTCCACGCCGGTCTTCAGATGCGGCGTCTGCGTCTTGATATCCACACCGCCGTACACCACCAGCGAACGCAAATTCGTGTGCTTGGCGTAAGCCCTGACACTCTCTTCCACCTGCACCGCCAGTTCGCGTGTCGGCACCAGGATCAGCGCGCGCACCGGATGGCGCGCGGGCGAGGTGCTGGAGCTGGCGTGCGGCAGCAGTTTCTGCAACAGGGGCAACGCGAACGCGGCGGTCTTGCCGGTTCCGGTCTGCGCGCCCGCCATCAGATCATGGCCTTCGAGCACGACCGGAATGGCTTGTGCCTGGACTGGGGTGGGAGTGGTGTAACCGGATTCGGTGAGTGCCTTGAGGATTTCCGGAGCCAACTTCAAGTCGGCAAAACTAACGGTGTTCAATATCGTTCTCTTCGTTATAGTCGGGGTTTGAATGGCAGCATTATACGCCCCTGCACCGTTAGCGCTCCGCGCAAGCGCGAGGCTCCATAATCGCCTTAACCAACAATACCTTACAGCATATGAGCCAGCATTCCATACCGCCCAGCCCCCGCACCGCTGCCGTCATTGGCGGCGGACCGGCGGNNTGATGGCTGCCGAGGTGCTGGCGCAAGCCGGCGTGCGCGTGGACATGTACGACGCGATGCCCAGCGTGGGGCGCAAGTTCCTGATGGCCGGCAAGGGCGGCATGAACATCACCCACGCCGAGCCGTTCGATGTCTTCCTCACCCGCTACGCCGCGCGCAGCGCCGATATCGAACCGCTGCTGCGCGCTTTCCCGCCGGATGCCTTGCGCGCGTGGATACACGGACTCGGAATCGAGACTTTCGTCGGCACCTCCAATCGCGTCTTCCCCGCCGACATGAAAGCAGCACCGCTGCTGCGCGCGTGGCTGCACCGCTTGCGCGAACTGGGCGTCCGTTTCCATGCGCGGCATCGCTGGTGCGGCTGGGATGATCATGACGCTTTGCGTTTCACCACCCCCGATGGCGAATGCATCGTGCAGACAGATGCGACCGTGCTGGCTTTGGGCGGTGCGAGTTGGCCGCAACTCGGATCAGACGGGGCGTGGGTGGAGTTGCTGGCACAACGCGGCATAGACATCGCGCCGCTGCGTCCGTCCAATTGCGGCTTCGACGTGCAGTGGAGCGCTCACTTGCGCGAACGCTTCGTCGGTGAACCGCTCAAATCCGTCGCTGCCACTTTCGGCGGTGTGCGCAAACAGGGCGAATGCGTCATCACCGAACACGGCATCGAAGGCGGACTCATCTACGCGCTCTCCGCCGCCTTGCGCGACGAGATCGAACACAGCGGTCAGGCAACTTTGCATCTCGATCTGCTGCCGGACTTCACCGCGCAGCGGGTGCGGGATGAAGCGTCGCATCCGCGCGGTGCGCGCTCGCTCTCCAGCCATCTGCAAAGTCGATTGGGATTGAAAGGCGTGAAGGCCAATCTGTTGCGCGAAGTGTTGAGTGCGGAGCAGATGCACGATACCGCGCTGCTGGCGCAGACCATCAAGGCGCTGCCATTACGTCTGGTCGCACCGCGCCCCCTGGGCGAAGCGATCAGCACTGCGGGCGGCATCCCCTTCGAAGCGCTGGACGCGAACCTGATGCTGAAACAATTGCCCGGAGTATTTCTCGCCGGCGAGATGTTGGACTGGGAGGCACCCACCGGCGGTTACCTGCTCTCCGCCTGTTTCGCCGGTGGCCGTGCGGCCGGAACGGGTGCCGCACGCTGGCTGCAACAACCCCGCGCGGCAAGGGGTTAGCGCTGCCGCCACCGCAAACCGCGGCACATTCATGCGTTACAATGCGCGCCACTTCACCAACCCGAAAGGACTGAAACATGAAGCAGTACAGCAAACGCACCGCCGTCATGCACTGGGTGATCTTCCTGCTGGTCATCGCCGCCTTCTATTTCGGCCATCAGCTGGATGAAAGCAAGGATGGCGCGCAGAAGCTCTCCATGTATCCGCTGCATTTCCTGATCGGCGATCTGACGCTGCTGCTCGTGCTGGTGCGCATCTATTTCCGCAAGAAGGACGGTGAACCGGCACCGGCCAACGCCAATCCGCTGCTGAACAAACTCGCCACCGCCACGCACGGCCTGCTGAACATCGCGCTCGTCGCGGTGGTGGTGTCCGGCATGGCTACCGCAGCCACCTCCGGCGTGATCGATGCGCTGAAGGCGAACGACCCGTCACTGATCCCCGACTTCGCCACCGTCGGCGCCAAGGGATATCACGAGCTGTTCATCGGCATACTGCTCCTGCTCGTCGCATTCCACGTCGTGGCGACGCTGTACCACCAGTTCGTCGTCAAGGACAACCTGCTGCGCCGCATCATGATCAAGCGTTTCGACTGAGCCGCACCCATACGCGATGGGCGGCCCCGGTGCCGCCCTTTTTATTTTGGAAGCCAGTCTGCTCAAATCCATCCACCTCACCTGCGTGACGCTCAGCTACTCGCTGTTCTTCCTGCGCGGGGGGTGGATGCTGCGCGATTCGCCGATGATGAGGCAAGGCTGGGCGAGATATGTGCCGCACACGGTGGACACCGTCCTGCTCGGCAGCGCGATCGCACTGGCCTGGCAACTCGGCATCTCGCCGCTGGAGCACACCTGGCTGGCCGCCAAGATCGTCGCGCTGCTGGGCTATATCGTCATCGGCTCGGTGGCTTTGAAACGCGGCAAGACCAAGCTCATCCGGCTGTTTGCCTGGCTGATCGCACAGATGATATTCATCTACATGGTGAGCGTGGCCGTGACGCACGACCCGCAACCGTGGCACGCTTTATGAGGAAAGAGGAATGAAGAAGATACCCGCCCGCTACAGCAACATATTGTTCGGAGCCATACTCTCGATCATCATGGTCACGATCATCTCGGGGACGGTGGTGCTGATCAATCAGGGATACGACGCAGATTTCTTCGGCCGCTGGTTCAAGGGCTTCATCACCGCCTGGCCCATCGCCTTCCCCACCGTGCTGTTCGTCGCCCCGTTCGTGCGCAGGGTGGTGGCAAGGATCACGGCGCCATAAGCGGTGCCGCACCGTCACTGCCTGTCGATACTGACCGCGTGCTTGAAAGCTGTGATGTAGGCATAGCAGGTACGCGCATCCTCGGCCAGTTCCAGAAAACTGATAGTGCGTTTGCGCCAATCGCCGAAGTCCGGCTCCGCTTCCAGTTTCGACATGTCGCGATAGCCCATGCTCCAATCCATGAACACCCGGCGTTGGGCATCCCCCTGAACCACGATGCGCGCATTGCGGTGACGCGGGTCTCTCTCTACCCGCTCCACCAGCGACAGCACCGCCTCGCGCTTGCCTTCCAGCATCTGCATGAAACAGCCATCCTGATAGAGCAGGCAACCGGTGATGCCCAGTGCCTGATTGTTCTTTCTCGAGCTGCGCAGGATTTCGGCGATCTCCTCCCCGCTCATCGATCTGCCGGCCTCGCTGACATAGAGCAGGAAGAACAGCGGAGCGCTGACTTCGGGGCGTCCCTGCAGCAATTGGCGCTCGAAGTTCTCGACGAATGCCTGTGCCTCCAGTGGCCGGAAGAACAGATACCCCTGGATGAAGTCGCATCCGTTGGCACGCAACTCCATCAATTGCGCCTCATCCTCCACCCCTTCGGCCACAAGTTTGAGCCCGAGCGCATGACCGAGACCGATGATGGCGCGGATCACGACGCGGCTTTCCGTTTGCTTCCCCACGCCATCCACAAAAGCCTTGTCGATCTTCAGCACACTCACCGGCATGCGCTGCAATTGTGCCAGTGAAGAATATCCGGTACCGAAGTCGTCCACCGCCACGCGCAGTCCGAGTTGCGCCAGACGGCGCAGCACCCGCAGATTGCTTTCCACATCGGCCATCAACGATGTCTCGGTGATCTCGATCAGGATGCGCGAAGGATCGGCACCGGTCTCCTTCAGGATGGCGGCGAATTCATCCGCCAGATTCTCCTCGCTCAACTGGCGCGTGGACACGTTGACCGAGATGTATGACGGGGCACGTTCACCCCAGCGCTGCCGCCAGTCAACTTCGGCCAAACACCCCTGACGGAACACCCAGGTTCCGATCGGGACGATACTACCGGTCATCTCGGCGATGGGAATGAATACTACCGGAGAGATATCGCCCGCGGCGGGGTGCCAGCGCAGCAGCAGTTCCGCGCCGACGATGCGGCGACTATCCGCCGCCACGATGGGCTGAAAACGACAGGTTAGTTCGTTGCGCTCGATCGCCAGACGCAGCCCCTGTGTCACGGACAGCCGCTGGCGGACCTTCTCTTCCAGACTGTCGCTGAAGAACTGCCAACCGTCGCGTCCTTTTTCCTTGACTGCATACATCGCCGAATCGGCGGAACGCAACATGTCATCGGCACTGTGCGTAGTGCCGTGCCCCACCGCGATGCCGATACTGCCGGTAACGAACAGCGAGACATCGCCGTATGCGACCGGCTGCCGCAGCGCGACATTGATCCGTTCGGCCAGTGCCGAGATCGATGCCGGCTGCTCCAGTTGTTCGCACAGGATGACGAACTCGTCACCGGCCAGCCGCGCGACCGTGTCGCCGGGGCGCACTTCCTCGATGAGTCGGGCGGCGACGGCTTCCAGCAGCGCGTCACCGGCTTCATGTCCGTAGGTGTCATTGATCAGCTTGAAACCGTCCAGATCGACAAACAACAGCGCCACACTCAGCCCCTGCCTTTGCGAACGCACCAGTGCATTGGCCAGGCGTTCGCGAATCAAAGCCCGATTCGGCAAACCGGTCAGCATATCGTGCGAGGCTCGCCACAACATCTCTTCCTCGGCGATCTTGCGCTCGGTGATGTCGCGCATGANNGCGCATGGTGACCACCAGCAGCCACTCTCTACCGTTGTGCAGCTTTGTGATGGACGCCTCCATCGAGAAGAAGCTGCCATCCTTGCGGTATCCGGTGATCTGGCTGCGCTCAGCCATGCGCCGCGTAGTCTCCGCACCTTCAACGAAACCCTGCATCAGCGCCGCATGGTTCTGGCGCAGATGCGGCGGCAACAACTGGTGAACCGGCATTCCGATCATTTCCTGCGCGGTGTAGCCGAACAGATGGCACGCGCTCTGGTTGACTTCGCTGATGATGCCTTTTTCGTCGGTCGCGATGACCGCCACATCGGCGACGGCAAGGATCTGTTGTGCCGTGCCGAGCCTGCGTATGGCGGCATTCGCTTCGGCCGCGATGCGCGCCACCGCCTGCGCGGTGGGCGGCGATTCATGCAGCTTGGCACCGGCGACCTGCCCGCGGTAGCGTTCGGGTATCTGTGGCGGGATACTGCCGAATCGCTCGACGATGGCAAAAGTACCATCGGCATCGCAGCGCGCAAGATAGCTGTTCACGCAGGCATGGTGCGTCAGCGCATCCATCTCCACCTCGCCCTGCGGGCCGACCACGCGCACCTTTTCAAGCGCCGCAACCAAAGCTTCCGGCTCCGTCGTGCCTGCCAGTTCCGCGGCCTGGGCGAACGCAAGCACACACAGGTAAGTGCCTTCGCCAAAATTGGTGAGGATGCCGTTACCCTTCGGCCAGATGCCGGTGATACCCGGCAGCCGCGCCAGTCGCTGCAGATAGCTGCGATTGGCTCCGGTTTCCACCGACATGAAATAGGTATTGCTGGAATAGAAACCTTCGCGAACCTTTGGCGGCAGCCCGCTGACCATCATCTCGTCGTAATGCCCCATCACCACGGCCATGCGATTCTTCAAGCCCATCTCGGTGAAGCGAGTCAACAGGGCGCTCTGGTCGGCACCGGCAAAATAGGGCACGAACACATCGGCACCGGAACGGGCCACATGCTCAAGCAAGCCATCGATCTCACCGGCACTGGCACCGATAGGCAAATATTCCTCACCGACGATGTCGCCCCCCAAAATACTCAGCGAGCGCTTCGCCGCATCGATGGAGCCGCGCGGCCACTCATAGTTGCTGCCCGCGAAGAACATCTTCAGGCCGTAATGACGCGCCATGAAGGGGATCATCTTGTCGATCTGCTGGTTCGGCAGTGCGGCGAAGTGAAAGAAATAGCGCCCGGCGATGCTGCCCTCGTAGAAGGAGAAATTCAGATAGGGGATGCGTAGCGGCTCAGCCACCTCGCTGGCGACCGCGATTCGTGAATTGGACAGCAGATTGCCGATGATCGCGGCACAGTGATGGTGTTCGACAAGACGTAGCGCGGCGGGAACGGCGGTATCGGGCAAACTGCCATCGTCTTCGATGATGAGTTCGAGCGGCCTTCCCAAAACGCCGCCGCGCTCGTTGATCTCGTCAACGGCGATGCGCGCCGCGTTGGATATCTCCTCGCCATAAATGGCGACCAGCCCGGTCAGGGGAGGCATCAGTCCTATTCTGACCGGATCGGCCTTTGGCTGCTTTGACTGATTCACGATAAACACCGATGAATGTCCCGGTCAACATTCTAACTGGGGACAGATTTAGCGACTGGGAATCCTCAAACGACCTTCCTGTATGCGGCCATCAGTGCGAACACGCCGAGCAGCACATACCAGAGCAGCGACCATTCCGGGATGCCGAGCGTGAGGAAGGTCCAGCTCTTCTCCGCGCATTCGCCGGAACCATGCAGCAGTTCCTGCCAGACCTCGGACAAGGGAAAGTTCTGCAGCATGTAATCCAGACCGGGACCGCAACCGGGAACCTGATCTTTCGGCAGGTGCTGAATCCAGATATGGCGCGATGCGACTGCCACCCCGCCCAATGAAACAAGCGCGATCAAAATGGAATAGACCTTCGCGCCTGCCTGTTTCGGACTGTGCAGTGCGGCAATGAGAAACAACACACCGATGGCGATGAAGATGACGCGCTGGATCATGCACAGCGGACAGGGTTCCAGATGCAGAACGCATTGCAGATACAGACCGAAACCGAACAATCCGGTCACGACCACTGCTCCGGCCAGATATAGCCAGCGAGCGGGGATACCGTTCCAGAATTTCAACATGTCACTCGGACTCGTCTATCCACGCAGCCTGGATCGCTTCCAGCACCTTCTCACCGCCGCGGTGATGGTCGTCGTCAAAGTCCGGCAGGTCGACCACGTAGTTGTGCAGGTCGACGAAGCGCACGGTCTTCGGGTCGATATCGGAATGCTTCTCGCTCAGCTCGATCGCGATGTCGCGCACATCGGTCCATTTCATTTTGAATGTCCCTCCTTCGCCATGTTGATGGTGTACTTGGGTATCTCGATCACCAGCTCTGTGTCCGCGACGATGGCCTGACAGCTCAGGCGCGAGCTGGATTCCAGCCCCCAGGCCTTGTCCAGCATATCCTCTTCCAGCTCGGTCGCTTCCGCCAGGCTGTTGAAACCCTCGCGCACGATGACGTGGCAGGTGGTGCAGGCGCAGGATTTCTCGCAGGCATGCTCGATCTCGATGCCGTGTTCCAGCAGAGCGTCACAGATGGACGTGCCCGGTGCAGCGTCGAACAGCGCGCCCTGGGGACATAGCTCCTCATGCGGCAGTATGATGATCTGTGTCATTCCAGCTCCGATAGTCTGTGTCCGGCCAATGCGCTCTTCACGCTCTTGTCCATGCGCTTTTGCGCGAACTCCGTGGTGACCTGGTTCAGGGCCTCGACCGCACGCTTGATAGCCTGATGGTCGCTGCCCGCGATCACCGCGCGCAATCCGTCCATGCTGCCGCGGATACGCGCCTGCGCGGCGGCATCCAGCAGGGCCTCGCCGTCCTGCTGCAAGGCATTATCCACCGCTTCCAGCAACTGCGCAGCCTCGGTCTGCTGCTCGCGCAGCGCGCGCGCCATCATGTCGTCGCGCGCATATTGGTTGGAGTCGTGCAGCATGCGCGTGATTTCCTCGTCGCTCAAGCCGTACGAGGGTTTGACCACGATGCTCGCCTCGGTGCCGCTCGCCATCTCGCGCGCGGAAACGCTGAGCAGGCCGTCGGCATCGATCTGGAAGGTGACGCGGATGCGCGCGGAGCCCGCCACCATCGCCGGAATTCCGCGCAGCTCGAACTTCGCCAGTGAACGGCAATCGCTCACCAGTTCGCGCTCGCCCTGCACCACGTGGATGCTCATCGCGGTCTGGCCGTCTTTGTAGGTGGTGAATTCCTGCGCGCGTGCGCTGGGGATGGTGCTGTTGCGCGGCACGATCTTTTCGACCAGCCCGCCCATGGTCTCGATACCGAGCGAGAGCGGGATGACGTCGAGCAGCAACCAGTCGTCGCCGCTGCGGTTGCCCGCCAGCACGTTGGCCTGGATCGCCGCGCCCAAGGCCACCACTTTGTCCGGATCGAGATTGTTCAACGGCGATTGCCCGAAGAAATCGCCGACCGCCTGCTGGATATGCGGCATGCGCGTCGCGCCGCCCACCATCACCACGCCCTTGACCTCGGACGCGGTCAGCTTGGCGTCGCGCAAAGCCTTGCGCAGCGCCTGCAAGGTGCGCTGCACCAAGTTCTGCGACATCTCGTGGAATTCGGCACGGGTGAGCACATTGTCGATGACCTCGCCGCTGGACAGCACGGCTGTGACACGTGTATCCAGATGATCGGTCAGTTGTTCCTTGGCGGCGCGCGCGTGGGTCAGCAAGGAGCGGATATCCGGTGCGGGCAAAGCGGAAAGACCGTTCTTTTCCAAAAGCCGGCAATAGATGCGGTGGTCGAAATCGTCGCCGCCCAGCGCCGAGTCGCCGTTGGTCGCCAGCACCTCGAACACGCCGCGCGACAGGCGCAGGATGGAAATGTCGAAAGTGCCGCCGCCCAGATCGTAAACCGCATACACGCCCTCGGCCGCGTTATCCAGCCCGTAGGCGATCGCGGCGGCGGTGGGTTCGTTGAGCAGGCGCAGGACGTTCAGTCCGGCCAGTTTGGCCGCGTCCTTGGTCGCCTGACGCTGCGCATCGTCGAAGTAGGCGGGCACGGTGATCACCGCACCGACCAGTTCGCCACCGAGCGCCAGCTCGGCGCGAACGCGCAACACCCTGAGTATCTCGGCCGAGACTTCGACCGGACTCTTCACGCCCGCCGCCGTGCGCAGCTGCAGCATGCCGGGTGCCGGTCCTGAGCTTGTCGAAGGAGCCTCTACGAAACGGTAGGGCAGGTTGCTGACGTCGCCGACATCCTTGAGGCCGCGCCCCATGAAGCGTTTCACCGAGACGATGGTGTTGTGCGGATAGGCGCTCTGCTCTTCCTGCGCCAACTGGCCGACCAGCACTTCGCCGTCCGCAGCGTAATGCACCACGGAGGGCAGTAATGCGCAGCCCTGTTCGTCGTTCAACACCGTGCTGATGCCGCTACGCACAGTGGCCACGAGGGAATTGGTGGTGCCGAGGTCGATGCCGACAGCCAGGCGATGCTGGTGCGGTGCGGCGCTGAGGCCGGGTTCTGATATCTGGAGCAGTGCCATTTATGAATCGAGTTCGTCGAATGCGGAGCCGATCTCTTCCGCAAGTTTTTCAAGGAATTTGAGCTTGCGCACTATACCGGAAGCGGCTGCAAAATCATGCGTGTCGTCTATGTCGACGGCGAGTTGCTGTTGCAAAAAACGCATTTCATGCTGCACACGCTGCTCCAATTCCTCCAGCACAGCAATGTCTTTCGCCTGCAACGCTTCTTCCTGCGCCTCGCGCCATTCCATCTGTTGCATCAGAAATTCGCGCGGCATCGAAGTGTTGCTTTCTTCCTGCGTATCCACGCCCTGCAGCGAGAGCAGGTAGCGCGCTCGATTCAGCGGGTTGCGCAGAGCCTGATAGCCCTCGTTGACCCGCGTCGTCCATTGCATGGAGAGACGGCGTTCGGCCTCGGGAAGATGGGCGAACTTGTCGGGATGCACCTGCGCCTGCAGCGCGAGATAGCTGCGCTCCAGCGACGAGCTGTCGATCCGGAATCGCGCAGGCAGATTGAAAAGAGAGAAGAAGTCCTGCTGGAAATCGGCGCCGCTGGGTAGCATCAATAGGTTCTCATCAAATGCCGACGGTCATCCGTGGCAGACGGTTTACTCAAACCTTGAAGCTCTCACCGCAGCCGCAAGAATCCTTCACGTTCGGATTGTTGAACTTGAAACCCTCGTTCAATCCCTCGCGCGTGTAGTCCAGCTCCATGCCGTCGATGTACGGCAGACTGTGCTGGTCCACCAGGATGGTCACACCGTTGCTGACGAACTGCAGGTCTTCGCTGTCCACCGCATCGGCGAATTCGAGTTTGTAGGCCATGCCGGAGCAGCCGCTGGTGCGAACACCGAGACGCAGGCCCACGCCCTTGCCGCGCTTGACCAGGAAATTCTGCACATGCTTAGCCGCATTTTCAGTCAATGAGATCGCCACCATGCTCTCCTATTTGTTTCCGTTGCAGGCCGCGGTCTCGACCATCGCGCCGCTCTTTGCCTTGTAGTCTGCCACTGCCGCCTTGATGGCGTCTTCCGCCAGGATGGAACAATGAATCTTCACCGGCGGCAACGCCAGCTCTTCGGCGATATGCGTGTTCTTGATCGCCAGCGCCTGATCGACAGTCTTGCCCTTCACCCATTCGGTGACCAGCGAACTCGACGCGATGGCGGAGCCGCAACCATAGGTCTTAAACTTCGCATCTTCGATGATGCCATCCTTGCCGACCTTGATCTGCAACTTCATCACGTCACCGCACGCGGGCGCGCCGACCATGCCGGTACCGACGAGTGCATCGTCCTTATCGAGAGAACCGACATTGCGCGGATTCTCGTAGTGATCCAGTACTTTTTCGCTGTAAGCCATAATTTCCTCCTAAATCTATCCAGAGAATTGATGATTTGCCCGGCTGGCTAGGCGGAGGTCAGCGCCGTTTACGATGTGGTAAACAAGCTGGCCGACAACACCGCCAGACGGGCAAAGGGCAATTCTCTTAATGTGCAGCCCACTGCACGCTGTTCAAATCGACACCCTCTTTGAACATATCCCACAACGGGGAGAGCTCACGGAGTTTGGCAATCTTTTCCTGCAACAGTTTCACGGTGTAATCCACATCTTCGACAGTGGTAAAGCGCCCAATGGTGAAACGAATGGAGCTGTGTGCCAGTTCGTCGTTGCGTCCGAGCGCGCGCAAAACATACGATGGCTCCAGACTGGCCGAGGTGCAGGCCGAGCCGCTCGACACCGCGATGTCCTTCACTGCCATGATCAGCGATTCGCCTTCGACGAAATTGAAGCTCACGTTCAGATTGTGCGGCACACGGCTTTCCATGTCGCCGTTGAGGTACACCTCTTCCATGCCGGACAGGCCTTGCCACAGACGGTCGCGCAACATGCGGATGCGCTCGTTCTCGCTCGCCATCTCTTCCTTGGCGATGCGGAAGGCTTCGCCCATGCCGACGATCTGGTGTGTCGCCAGCGTGCCGGAGCGGAAACCGCGCTCATGGCCGCCGCCGTGCATCTGCGCTTCCAGGCGCACACGCGGCTTGCGGCGCACGTACAGCGCGCCTATGCCCTTGGGGCCGTAGGTCTTGTGTGCCGAGAACGACATCAGGTCGACCTTCAGCTTTTGCAGATCAATGATCACCTTGCCGGTCGCCTGCGCCGCATCGACATGAAACAGGATGCCTTTTGCACGGCAGATCTCGCCGATGGCGGCGATGTCCTGAATGACGCCGATCTCGTTGTTCACCAGCATCACCGAAACGATGGTGGTGTCGGGACGCATTGCCGCCTTCAGTTTCTCCAGATCGATCAGACCGTTCGGCTCCGGATCGAGATAGGTTGCCGAGAAACCCTGGCGTTCCAACTCTCGCACGGTATCCAGCACCGCCTTGTGTTCGGTCTGCACGGTGATGATGTGCTTGCCCTTGTCGGCGTAGAAATGCGCGGCGCCCTTGATCGCAAGGTTGTTCGACTCGGTCGCACCGGAGGTCCACACGATCTCTTTCGGATCGGCATTGACCAGTGCCGCCACCTGCGCACGAGCATTTTCCACCGCCTCATCCGCCGTCCAGCCGAATGAATGCGAACGCGAAGCCGGATTGCCGAACTTCTCGGTCAGGTAGGGAATCATCGCTTCGGCCACGCGCGGATCGACAGGCGTGGTCGCCGAATAATCCAGATAGATCGGGAGATGCAGTGACATGGTTTCCTCTCTCAGATCAGGCCGCGACCTTTTGCGAGGATTTGCCCATACCGTTCAGTGTCACCTCGGAAGTACCCTCGCCTCGGGCTTGTTGGCCATCGACCAGTTGCTGCAGATTGATCTTGCCCAGGTACTCGTGAATGGTCTCGTTCAGGCCGTACCACAGTTCGTGGGTCAGGCAGGGTTTGCCGTCCTGACAGGTGCCCTTGGCTTCGCAGTTGGTTGCATCCAGCGCTTCGTCCACGGCGACGATGATATCGACCACGGAGATCTTGTTCGCCGGGCGCGCCAGGCAATAACCGCCGCCGGGACCGCGCACGCTGGCGACCACGTTGTTGCGGCGCAACTTGCCGAACAACTGCTCCAGATACGACAAAGAAATCTTCTGACGCTCGCTGATGCCGGCCAGTGTCACGGGGCCTTTGCCTCCGCGCATCGCCAGATCGACCATCGCTGTAACTGCAAAACGACCTTTGGTAGTAAGTCTCATAATCTCGTTCCCTTAAATTTATTTTCTAGTTGGTCGGCAATAGCCGCACGCTTATCCCTGCAACTTCTGAGGATATAATAGAATACCTGATACTTTTAATCAACAATCTTGTTGAGATAGTTTGGATCGAACTTATCGGCGGTGGCCTGCTCGTCTTCTACACGAACACCCATCTTCTCGAGTTGTTGCAGGATATGTTCTATGCGCTGGTCCACGGTCACACTGTGCCCGATCAAGCCGTGCAAGGCTTTGGCGACCGGATCGTTCTGGTCATTGCTGATGCCGTAGGCGTTGAAACCGGTCGTTTTCTTGGCTTCGTCGAGGATGCGCGCCGGGATACCCGCCGCCGTCGCCCCGGCCGGAACGTCCTTCACCACCACTGCATTCGAGCCGATCTTGGCGTTTTCGCCGATATAGATAGGGCCGAGGATCTTGGCGCCCGCCCCCACCACCACACCGTTGCCCAGCGTCGGATGGCGTTTGCCTTCCTTCCACGAAGTGCCGCCCAGCGTGACACCGTGATACAGCGTCACATCGTCGCCGATCTCGGCGGTCTCGCCGATCACCACCCCCATGCCGTGGTCGATGAAGAAGCGGCGGCCGATGGTCGCGCCCGGATGGATCTCGATGCCGGTGAGCCAGCGCGCGAAGTGCGAAGTGAAACGCGCCATCCATTTCAGCTCGACACCCCACAGCCAGTTGGACAGGCGATGGAAGATGCGTGCGTGCAGCCCCGGATAGCAGGTCAGCACCTCAAAGGTGGTGCGCGCCGCCGGGTCGCGGGCGAATACGCTGGCGATGTCCTCACGGATATTCTTAAACATCTTTATGTTCTTGCTGATAACGAGCCTTGAGGCGAGCATTGTACTCGGTTGTGACAGTCAGGATACCGCGCAGGATGTTGACCTCCTCGTCTTCCAGGCGCGTGCGCGAATACAGGCGGCGCAGGCGCTGCATCAGCCGCGCCGGGTTCTGCGTGGTGAAGAAACCGATCTCGAACAGGGTCTTTTCCAGATGCGCGTACAGACCTTCCACGCGCTCGTGCGCGGCCGGAACGATCTCCACCGCCTGCGGCCGGTAGCTCTGCGCCGCCACACTCAACTCATACGCAATCACCTGCACCGATGCCGCGATGTTGAGCGAGGAAAACTCCGGATTCGCCGGGATGTTCACCCCCAGCTGGGCATGCCCCATCTCTTCGTTGGTCAGCCCCGACATCTCGGTGCCGAACAGCAGCGCCACCGGCTGTGCGGCCGCCTGCTGCAGGACCTGCGGCATCGCCTCGCGCGGCATCTGCACCTCGATGGAGATATCGCGCAGCCGCGCCGTCATCGCCACGGTGAAGGCCACGCCCTGCAAAGCCTCGTCGATGGAGGCGCAAACCACGGCGTTCTGCAGGATATCGTCCGCCCCGGCGGCCATCGCCGTGGCCTGCGGGTCGGGGAAATGACGCGGATTGATGAGGTACAGCCGGTCCAATCCCATGGTCTTCATCGCCCGCGCGGCCGCGCCGATGTTGCCCGGATGGGTGGTGTGGCTGAGGACCACGCGGACGTTATTCAAAGGATTAGGTTTATTCAAAGCGGAATACCAACTAAAATGCGGGCCGGATCTCCCCAGCTCATTAAAAAGGTCGTACTGATATGCACCCCATGCTCAACATCGCGGTGAAGGCCGCTATTCGCGCCGGCAAGATGATTTACCGTGCCGCCGACAACCTCGACCACCTCACCGTGACTAAAAAATCCCACGCGGATTACGTCAGCGAAGTGGATCGCGCCGCCGAGCGCATCATCATCGAAGCCTTGCAGCAAGCCTATCCGACGCATGCGATTCTAGCAGAAGAGAGCGGCGCCCAAGGCGAGTCGGAGTACGTCTGGATCATCGATCCGCTCGACGGCACCACCAACTTCCTGCACGGCGTGCCGCAATATGCAGTCTCCATCGCCCTTCAGCACAACGGCGTGCTGACCCAGGCAGTCGTCTACGACCCGACCAAGAACGACCTCTTCACCGCCACCCGCGGCCGCGGCGCTTACCTCAACGACAAGCGCATCCGCGTGAGCAAACGCAAGGAACTGGCCGACAGCCTCATCGGCACCGGCTTCCCCTATACCAATTTCGAACACAAAGACGCCTACATGGCGATCTTCACCGACGTCATGCAAAAGACCGCGGGACTGCGCCGCCCCGGCGCCGCCTCGCTCGACCTGGCCTGGACCGCCGCCGGTCGCTTCGACGGTTTCTTCGAGACCGCGCTCAAGCCCTGGGATCTCGCCGCCGGTGCGCTGCTCATCATCGAAGCGGGCGGCATGGTCAGCGACCTGCACGGCTCGGACAGCTATATCAAGAGCGGCCACATCTGCGCGGGCAACCCCTTCATCCACCCGCAACTGCTGGAAGTCATCGCCCCGCACCTGACTGCCGGACTCAAGGGTCAATAAACAGCGCTTCCAACCGGCACCCACATGGACACCCTGCTCATCCTCGCGATCGCGACCATCGCCATCGTCCTGATCTTCGAGTACACCAACGGTTTCCATGACGCCGCCAACATCATCGCCACCGTCATCGCCTCGCGCGCGATGACGCCGGTGCAGGCGGTGCTGCTGGTGGCTTTCTTCGAATTTCTCGGCCCGCTGCTGGGCGGCACCGCGGTGGCCAACACCATCGGCAAGTTCATCACGCTGGACGATCTCGACCGCACGCTCGCGCTCATCATCGTGCTGTGCGGCCTTTCCGGCGCCATCGCCTGGAACCTCATCACCTGGTGGTTCGGCATCCCCTCCTCGTCCTCGCATGCACTGGTCGGCGGACTGGCCGGCGTGGTGATGGTCGCCGCCGGTGGCGACCATGTGGCCTGGGGCTTTGGCGATTTGCTGCACGGCGAACTCAACGGCGTCGCCAAAGTGATCGTCGCGCTCATTCTCTCGCCCATCATCGGCTTCTGGGTCGGCTTTGTGCTGCACCGGGTCATGCTGGGGCTGCTGCGCGGCGCGCGCCCTTCCATCAACCGCGACCTGCGCCATTTGCAATTCGTCACCTCGGCCGGACTGGCCTTCTCACACGGCGCCAACGACGCGCAGAAGAGCATGGGCATATTGACGCTGGTGCTGCTGCTCGGCGGCTTCATTCCCACCTTCGAGGTGCCGTTCTGGGTGATGCTGACCTGCTCTTTCGCCATCACGCTGGGCATCCTGTCCGGCGGCTGGCAGATCGTGCGTACGCTCGGTTTTTCCATTTACAAAATTCGCCCGCTGCACGCACTCGATTCGCAGATGACTGCCGCCAGCGTGATCTTCAGTTCGTCTATGTTCGGCGCACCCGTCTCCACCACCCACGTGGTCGCCTCCTCCATCATGGGCATCGGCGCTTCGGAGCGTCCGAAAGCCGTGCGCTGGGGCAAGGCCTTTGAGATCGTCGCCACCTGGATCATCACCATTCCCGGAGCAGCGCTGATGTCGATTTGCTGCTATCTTCTCGTCAACTTCTTCGTTTAGAGGTCACCCCATGAATGCCGCGTTCAAAGCATCACAGACCCTGCTGGCCCGCATCCTGGATCGCGTCTTCCCCAAGGTGCCGGACTTCTTCCACATGCTCAGCGAGCAGAACCTCAAGGTCGCGCACACCGTTGACCTGCTGGTCGAATACATGGAGCACGACGGTCCCGAAGTGGCCGACGCGCTCAAGCTCGACGTGCACGAGGCCGACCTCATCAAGGCGCGCAACCTGCACGAACTCAACGACGCCTTCTCCACCCCCATCGACCGCGAAGACATCTACCGCGCCATCATGGCACTGGACGACATCGTGATGTACTGCAAGACCACGGTGCACGAAATGGATGTGCTCGGCGTCAAACCCGACCCCTTCCTGCGCGATATCTCGCACTGCCTCAAGGAAGGCGTGGAAGCACTGTCCAGCGGTTTCGCCAAACTGGCCACGACCCCCGCCGCTGCCGCGCACGATGCCGATGCCGCGCGCAAGGCCGAACGCCGTGCCGAGAAACAGTACCGTATCGCGCTTTCCACCCTGTTCGAAGGCAACGACTACGTCAGCATGTTCAAGCGCCGCGAGATCTACCGTCACCTCACCAACGCCGCGCACCACATGGCGCAATGCGCCAACACCCTGCACGACATCGTGGTGAAGATAAGCTGAACGATGAGTCAGACCGCAGAACTCACTCGCTTTCTGCACGCACACATCCCGCTATCGCAGGCGATGCAGATCACCGCGCGCGCTTACGACGGCCAGAGTCTGGTCCTGAGTGCCCCGCTCGCCCCCAACGTCAACGATAAATCCACCGCTTTCGGCGGCAGCCTCTACAACCTCGCCGTGCTGTGCGGTTGGAGCCTGCTGCGCCTCAAGCTGTACGAGGCCGGAATGGAAAAGAAGAACATCGTCATCCAGGAAGCCAACACCCGCTACCTGCTGCCGGTCAGCGGGGAACTGCAGGCGGAATGCCGCCTGGTGCCCGAGGCCTGGCAGGATTTTCTGCAGCCCCTGCAACAGCGCGGACGTGCTCGCATCACGCTCAACATCATCATCCGCCAGCAGGACAAGCCTGCCGTCGAACTCACCGGCACCTACGTCGCACTCGATTAGAACCATGTCCGACATCGCACTCGAAAAACACACCCCCATGATGCAGCAGTACCTGCGGCTGAAGGCAGACCACACCGACAAGCTGCTGTTCTACCGCATGGGCGATTTCTACGAACTGTTCCATGACGACGCCGTGCGCGTCGCCAAACTGCTCGACATCACCCTCACCCAGCGCGGCGCCTCCAACGGCCAGCCTATCAAAATGGCGGGCGTGCCTTATCACGCCGCCGAGCAATACCTCGCAAGGTTGGTGAAGATGGGCGAATCCGTCGCCATCTGCGAACAGATCGGCGACCCCGCCACCAGCAAAGGCCCGGTCGAACGCAAAGTGGTGCGCATCGTCACCCCCGGCACCGTCACCGACTCCGCCCTGCTGGAAGAGAAGCGCGACAACCTGTTGCTCGCGCTGCACCAGCGCAACAACGAAGTCGGCCTCGCCTGGCTCAACCTCGCCGCAGGCACCTTCACCCTCGCCGAAGTCGCCGCCAAACAACTGCCCGCCGAACTGGAACGCCTGCAACCTTCCGAGATCCTGTTCGCCGAAAGCACCACCGCGCCGCAATTCAAGAACGCCGCCAACAAATCCCTCCCCGAGTGGCACTTCGCCCGCGACACCGCGCACCGCGCGCTATGCCAGCAGTTCGGCACACGCGACCTCGCCGGTTTCGGCTGCGAAGAATTCAGCGTGGGTCTCGAAGCTGCAGGCGCCCTGCTCGGCTACGCCAAGCTGACGCAAGGCCAGAGCATCGCCCACATTCGCAGCGCTCAGGTCTACCACGCCGATGAATACGTGCGCATGGACGCCGCCACAAGACGCAACCTGGAGATCACCCAGACCCTGCGCGGCGAACCAGCACCCACGCTGCTCTCGCTGCTCGACACCTGCAGCACCAACATGGGCAGCCGCTTGCTGGCGCACTGGCTGCATCATCCGCTGCGCAACCGGACTACGTTGCAAGCCAGACTGGATGCAGTCGAACAACTGGGCAGCCTGCACCACACCGTGCGCGAACAACTCAAACCCAGCGTGGACGTGGAACGCATCACCGCCCGTATCGCTTTGCGCAGTGCAAGGCCGCGCGACCTCTCAGGCCTACGCGAGACGCTGAAGAGCCTGCCGCAACTGCATGCACTACTTACTGGCGCAAGCGCGCCGCGCCTCCAGCATCTCACCAATGAACTTAACCAGACCGTTCGTCCTGAGCCTGTCGAAGGATCGGCGCAAAGCGCCGGCGGACCCGAAGACACACACCGGACTGGCTCGCCCGTCAACCCTTCGACTTCTGCCTTTAGTCCTGAGCTTGTCGAAGGATCAGGGCGAACGGGTCATGAATTAATTGAACTCCTCCAAAGAACAATCAAAGAAGAGCCCTCCTCCGTATTAAGAGAAGGCAGCGTAATCGCCGACGGCTTCGACGCCGAGCTGGACGAGTTGCGCGGCATCCAAACCAACTGCGGCGACTTCCTGATGGAGCTGGAGCTGCGCGAACGCGCCCGCACCGGCATTGACAAGCTCAAGGTCGAATACAACCGCGTGCACGGCTTCTACATCGAAGTCAGCTTCGCCAACGCCGACAAGGTGCCGGACGACTACCGCCGCCGCCAGACGCTGAAGAACGTCGAGCGCTACATCACGCCGGAACTGAAAGCCTTCGAGGACAAGGCGCTCTCCGCCAACGACCGCGCCCTGGCGCGCGAGAAGTTCCTCTACGAACAACTGCTGGACCAACTCGCGCCCTTCATCCCGCAACTGCAGCGCATCGCCGCCGCCATCGCCGAACTGGACGTGCTCGCCACCTTCGCCGAACGCGCCGCCACTCTCAACTTCTGCGCACCGCAATTCAGCGACGAGGCGCAACTCGTCATCAAGCAAGGCCGCCATCCGGTGGTGCAAGCGCAGGTAGACACCTTCACCCCCAACGACTGCACGCTCAACGACACGCGCCGCACGCTGCTGATCACCGGCCCNNCGCATCGGCGCATCGGACGACCTCGCCAGCGGACGCTCCACCTTCATGGTCGAGATGACCGAGGCCGCCAACATCCTGCACAACGCCACCGACAAGAGCCTGGTGCTGGTGGACGAGATCGGCCGCGGCACCAGCACCTTCGACGGCCTCGCCCTCGCCTACGCCATCGCCCGCCACCTGCTGGAGATCAACCGCAGCTACACCCTGTTCGCCACGCACTACTTCGAACTCACGCGACTGGCCGAAGAATTCAAACAACTCGCCAACGTCCACCTCGCCGCCATCGAACACCAGCACAGCATCGTCTTCCTGCACAGCGTCAACGAAGGCGCCGCCAGCCAGAGTTACGGCCTGCAAGTCGCCGCACTGGCAGGCGTGCCGAACAGCGTCATCCGCAGCGCAAAGAAACAACTGGTGAAGCTGGAACAAAACAGCGCCGCGCAAAGCCCGCAAGGCGATCTCTTCACCGCCGCACCGGAAGCACCGGAGCCGGAAGAACATCCGCTGCTGTCTGCGCTACGCAATCTGCAGCCGGATGAGATGAGTCCGAAGGAAGCGCTGGAGAGGATTTATCAGTTGAAGAAGCTGATATAGAAGCCTCGGCCAGCAACTATTTTCCATATTGTCTTTGCCGTAGAATGAGCAGCAACAAAGGAGAACATCATGGGACAAGCACTGCACGCACTGGGCATAGACAGCATGAGCGTCGAAGAGCGCATTGATCTTGTGAAAGACATCTGGGATTCCGTGGCGATCGAAGCCGGCTTGCTCCCCCCCGATGCGGCAGAGAAGGCCGAGCTGGATCGTCGACTCGCCGAAGATGACGCAACGCCTGACGACACTGTCGCCTGGGAAACCATCAAAGCCGAAGCTCAAACACGCTGGCAGCGATAATGCGGCCCGTCATCTTCCGCAAGCAAGCGCGAACGGAGTTTGACGAAGCGGGCGACTGGTATGAAAAGGAACGCCCCGGACTCGGAATGGAATTCATGGCAGAAATCCAACTTCTGATACAGCGCATCGCCAGCACACCCGAGCAATTCCCGATGTTGTACCGCGACGTGCGCAAAGCCGTCGCCCGGCAATTCCCTTACTGCATCTATTTTCGCGAACGGAATCAGCATATCGTCGTGCTGGCTGTGTTTCACAGCGCGCGCGATCCGGCAGTGTGGAAGCAACGAACTTAAGTATGACTGTGCAGAATATTTTGAAGCTGCCCCTTTTTGCCACGATCAAGAAATCAACTGAATGGAGAAATAATGGCCACAAAGCAGCCGTATAGCTCAGTAAACTCTTCTCACAAGATTGTGGTGAAGGGGAAGCGCCTAGCTGCAATCGAGAAATACGTTTTAACTTTAGTTATTGGCGAAAATTTTTTATTTAAGTGGAATCCTGAATGTGAAGAATTACAAGAAACTATAGTTGATCTTCATAAAAGCTTTCTCAACAAGAGCAACGCACTAGCAATCATTTTCAATCGATGCTTTGAATTAGAAGCCGAAAATCAGGGTCGTACAGGGCCATTGTCTGACCTGAACAACGCAGATTTACGAGAATCGCTAGTGGGGCGGATTAAGGAATATATCGAGTCCTTGCCGCGGACGTACACGTTGAGAATTGAACTTACCTCTTTCCCGAAGTGGGGTGCAGCAACATTTGAGATTTCAAAATCAATCCGAATTGTCGCTGTCAATTCGCAACTGAATACTCTAGCGACTCTTATGCGGTCTCCGCCAGCGAATGGGGAAGTCTTATGTAACTTCAATACATACATTGAGTTTTCGGCAAGCGGATATTCTGACTGGAGCACGGATTCTCTAACTGCTTCCATGTGCCTATCACTTGCAAAACAATGTGCATTCATCCTCACTACGCATGGAAACTGCCAAAGGAATTATTCGCAGAACAAAGCAAGAGCAACCCTGACTGATAACAGCGTAGACCAAACTAGGGAGGTCAATTTACCGGATTCAATTGCCCGCTGTTTCGGGAAATTGATCCCTAATGAGAACAAGCTAATTGTCTACGACAACAAGGGGGCGACCATCTTGACTGACCCAGGTAGGCCGGCTGAAACAGACGAAGAAAAGTGCACAGCTTTTCGCGGCATCTTGTACAACGCTGTCAAATTTTTTAACTCAGAGGCACACTCAGACTTTGAGGGGATCTCCACAGCAATGGAGTGGTACCAAGATTCAATCTTTGCTGACAATCAATCCTTTGCATATATCGCTGCTTGCATAGGACTGGAGGCATTGTTTGGTAGCGACAATCATCTTGAAAATATGTCGAAAAGGCTTGCAGATCGCTATGCATTCCTGCTCGGAAAAAATCGCTCTGAGCGTGAAAAGATGATTGCAGAATATACGGCAGTTCTTAATCTCCGAGGACGACTGGTCCATTCGAAAGCAGCTAGGCTTAGCGAAGCAGATAGCGAATTGCTTCGCACTGCTCAAGGAATGTTATTGAATACCATTTGGCATGAGCTATACGCTATGTACAAAGCTTGAGTCGATATTGCTTCTAAGAACTATTGGGGTCGAAAGCTATTGGGGTCGCAGCTAACGGGCTCTGCTTCGCATACCTGGGGTCAGCTAAACGGGTCAGCTTCGCATTTCCTCCCCCAGCCTTTAGCTGTCCAAAATATCACCCCTTGGGTGTATCTTTCTACCCCCCCCAATACGTCTAAGCAAGTACTCGTGCCGGATGGCATGAATCAACCTATCGAGGAGGTAACGTGGAAAAACTGAGCCCGGCTGAACGGGAATTGGTGGCGATTGGCGCATCCGTTGCAAGTAACTGTATTCCGTGTGTGACATACCACATGGCCAAGGCAAAGAAGCTCGGCCTGTCGGATGCGCAAATCATGGAGGCGGTTGAGCTGGCCGACAAGGTCAGGCAAGTACCGGCACGGGCCGTGCTGGAAGCAGTGCAGCGGGACGGGCCTGCGGATGAAGCGGCAAGCGGCTGTGGCTGCGCGAAAACCGGGGCGGAGTGATGCGATCTGCAAATGAGCGTGACACAGACGACAAGATCAACGCACACCCCGAAGACCTGTCGTTCGAGGATGTGGCCAAGGAGCTTTCCGGCCCGCTCGGGCGTTATCTGCAACGAGTCGTCGCGGATCGCAGCATTGCCGAGGATCTGCTGCAGGAAACGCTGATTCGCATCGCGCGCGGTCTGCCGGATTTTGAAGGCCTGTCCAGCGTGAAGACCTGGGCCTACACCATTGCCACGCGAATTGCGATGGACCATTTTCGCAAGCGGGGCGCGTCACCGCTCGCTGTGGATGAAAGCGAGGCGTCCGGATTGCCGGATGATGCCCCGACGCCGGAGCAACGCCTCGCACTTGATCAGATGAATGCCTGCGTGCGTGAAGTCGTTGCGGCGTTGCCGGAAGAATTTCGTATTGCCATCATGCTGCATGACTTCGGCGGATTGAGCGCGCGCGAAACGGCGACCGCCTGCGGCTGCTCGGAGGCGAACGCAAAAATACGCATCCACCGGGCCCGTGCCAAATTAAAGACTGTGCTACAAAAGGAATGTAACTTGTACCGCGAGGAAGACAACGTGCTGCGCTGTCACCGGCGCGACTGAATGAGGGAACTTTTCATGAGCGATAAAATTTTGTCCGTGGCATGCAAGGTTTGCGGGAAAGCATCGACGTCGGACGCGCGCATCAGAATCACAAGCGGCATATGCGAGGCATGCTCGCCCCTGCTATCAGACACCCCGAACAGCCGCGAAATGCTGGAGACTCTCGGCGCCCCGGTGCTTTTAATGCAGGGGAATCCAAGACAAGTGATCACCGCAAACAAGAAGGCGCTCGGCTTGTTCGGCAAGGAATTACATCAGGTCGAAGACAAGCGGGGAGGCCAGGTCTTTGACTGCATCCATTCGTTTACGGAGGCCGGCTGCGGCAAAGATGTCAATTGCGAGAACTGCAAGATCAAGGATGCGATTGTCGATACCTTCAACACGGGCGATTCGCATATCGGCGTTGCGACAACGCTGCAAATCAGGAAGGCAGACGGCATACAGCCCCATGTGTTGCAGATCTCAACTGAAAAGGTCGGCGAACTGGCCCTGGTCAGAGTCGAGCGTTTTGATCACGAGAGCTAAAGAGGGCAGTTCAGCTTCACATTCCCTTCGAGAGCATTAGGTACTGGAGTGGATTTTTTGCTGGACTCAGCTTCGCCTACCAGCCACATGTTCAGTCAACAGTTATGATTCGCGCACTGGTCATCAGCCCTCACCGCAAGACCACACCGCAATCATTGGTAATTGACGCCAGATCCGTGCTTTGTGGAAAAAGTATTACCGTTATGGCCGCCATTCCGGTTATGCTTTTTCCCTCGCCACTCAAGAGGCCCACAGTCATGATCCCGTTATTCTCTGAACAATGGATGTCCGACCTGAAGAACGCATGGAACTCGGCACCCCAGGTCTTTGAACCCCTGCAGAAGGCATCGTTTTCTTCCCGTGTCGGTTACGGTTTCGTCGGGGAACCCCAGCCGCGCGGTGTGCTCGTGATTGAAGACGGAATGGCGACTTCGACGCTTTCCGGAGTCGACAGCAGCGAGGTCGATTGGGATTTGCGCGCAACGGAAGACAACTGGAAGAACTGGATCGAGAATGGCTTCTCTCTTTACAACCTGGGCATTGCGTTCGCCACCCACCAGTTGCAGTTCCAGAAAGGCGATTACGCCCAGATGCTGAAGAACCCGCTGCTGAGCCGGCCCTTCGTCAGACACTTTGAACTGTTCGAGAACATCCAGACCTACCAGACCAACTCGGGACTCCTGTACCGTCTGGGGCTGAAAAAGAAGAAGGGCGTCATCGAAGCGGACAATTCCGGGCAGCGCTCCGGCTTGGATCTGCTGGAAGCGATCCAGGCTCATATCAAATGGAAAACACGGTTCCAGAGTGCGATCGATGGCGTATCAAAGGAGAAGTTCAGTCCAGAGGAAGCCTATATCGATACGGGATGCGAGCTGGGCAAATGGATCCACAGCCCCTTTTCAAAGATATTCCACGACCAACCCCATTTTGAAGATCTCAAGAAGACCCACGCCGAGTTCCACAAGATCGCCGGGGACATCGTGATCAAGATCCAAAGCGGTTCAAAAGAAAGTCTGGATCAGTCGCTAGACGAGTTCAATCGCATTTCCCGCAGCTTGATTCGGGATCTGCATGAACTGGCCAAGTTCATGTAGGCGGTTCCGCCAACATAGTCAGCTTTAGTCTGCGTAGCTCTGGTTGTAGGCCGCCAGTGCCTGCGCGATCTGTGCGGTGGGTTTTGCTGCGTCGCCTGTGCCGAACTCTGCACGCAGGTCGGTGCCGTTGTCGGCGATGTAGTCGATGGCGCGATCAAGGTTGTCGAGTTGGTTGGGGATGAAGTTGTTGTTCGCGTTGAGCAGGCCGGCTGATCGGGCGAAGTTGGCGCCGAATTCCTGAAGGGTGTTCGCCACGCCTTGTTTGTTGGATGCGAGCATGGCATCGAGTTTGGCGCCATCCAACGCGAGTGCTCCGCTGACGGGGTCGACGCTGATACCGAGATCGGCCATGCCGCGCACGCCGTCTTTCGCTCCGAAGAAGATGTTTTTGACGTTCTGTTCCAGTTCGTAACGGGCGACCTGTGCCGCCTGTGTGCCGGCCAACAGGCCATCGCGCTGCATGTCCGGATCGAAGCGTTGCGTCCATTCGTTATAGCGGGTAATGAAGTCTTGCAGGCCGGTTTTGATATCGGCATCGCCGCTGCCAATGCTGCCCAGGTTTGTTCCGGCTTGCTCCATCCTGGCGACGCTCTCGCCCATCTGGCTCAGTTCGGCGTATTGCGCTTTGTAGAGCACCTCTTTGTTGTTGATGAGGGTCATCATCTTGTAGGCGGATTCCGGGTCGTACAGCGCCATGTTGCGGCCTGCGTGCAGCGCGCCCGCCTGGGTGGCGCTGCCCGGCATGAATGCGCTCAACAGATCGGTATCGGCGAAAGCGGACGAATAGGCCGCATCGAAAAAGCTGTTGAAATCCGGAGTCGAACCCCGCATGGAGCCGAGCACCTGTGACCTGACGCTGGCGAGTGCTACGGCGGAAAGTAAGGGAGAGACGTGCATGATGTTTGCTCCTGCGGGTCGGCATCGCGGATGCCTTTGGAAAATCCATGCTTGCATACGGCGCGGTGCAACCATCCATCGAATAGCGCGGCGTTTCCGTAGCAGTTCGGGGCTTTGCCGGATGGGAGGGTCAGCTCAGCTTCGCATTCCACCCGGCCTCACTCCGGAATCTCATATGGCTCCATCGCGACCCTTTCGACCCGCTCACCGAGCATAACCACTTCCCCGACTCGCCTGCTGTTGCCCGTTTCGCTGAATTCGAAGCGATAGCTGCGGCGCAGTACCCGGCGTCCGTTGCTGTCGCGGGCCAGTGCCAGTTTGGTGCTGGCGACGGTGTCATCCAGAAATTGAACGTCCATCTTGATGCAGGCTTGCTTGCCGGCATTGCGCGCGATCTCGAGGATGCGGATGCTGTGCAGCCAGTACCAGACCATCAGGCCAACTACGGCCAGTAGCAATAAACTCGCGAAGTCCATGATGTTCCCGCTTGCCTAGCCCAAGGGTGCAAAGCGCGGCACGGTTTTGCCCTCGTGCTGCACCAACTCAAGGAAGGCGGTCTTGGGGCGCGTCCAGATCTGGCCTTGCTCTGATCTGTAGACCATCATGATGATGTCGGGGTCGGCTTCCAGCTTCGCCTCGCAGACGATCTCGTAGATGCCGCCCTTGTAGTGCCGGTATTTCATTACTCGCCCCTTGCCGATCAGTCACGTGTGGATTCTACCGCCATCGGCTTGCCCGGCACTCAATCAATCGCAGGCCGCCACCCCATAACTGCTAGACTCCGGCGCTTATGGATATCCCGCAGATCTCCAAACAGCTTGAGGACACCGGCTACATCGTTCTGGCCAAACCGCTGGTCGATGAGCTATTGGCAAAACTGTTCACGCGTTGCCATGATGATGACTCTGGGCGGTTCCACGCGGCGCAGGTCGGCCGGGGCGCGGGGAAACAGCAGATCGGTTCGATACGCAGCGATGTGATCGACTGGCTGGATACGGCCAATGGCACCGATCAGATCTATCTGGCCTGCATGGAAGAGTTGCGCCTGGGGCTGAATGAGTCGCTTTTTCTGGGCCTGTTCGATTACGAGTGCCACTATGCCATCTACGGCAAGGGCGATGGTTACGCGAAGCATTCCGATGTGCTGCAGGGCAAGAAGAACCGGATACTGACCACCGTGCTTTACCTGAATGAAGACTGGCAAACCTGCGACGGCGGCGAGCTGGTTGTGTTCGAGCCGACCGGAAAGTCGGTCCTCACCACGGTCGACCCGACGTTCGGCACGATGATCATATTCCTGAGCGAGTCGTTCCCGCACGAAGTACTCATCTCGCACGCCCCCCGCCGCAGCATCGCCGGATGGTTCCGGGTCAGCGGCAGCTGATCCGGAACATCCGACTAAACATAGCCGCTTCGCATTTATTGTGAGTCAACCGGTGGATGCCCCCGTCCGACACATTCCCTTCATCTGCCCGCCGTAACATCCCCCCGTCCAAAACAATCCCGAATCAACCATTGCAGCTTCATCAAGCTGGTCGTATCATCATATTAGTGATTTCTAATATTACGGAGGTCGTCATGGACATCGATGCAAAGAGTGCGCTCGGCGAACAGGCTTATGCGAAGGCCCTGAAGTACGAACTGGACTACGGTTGTTGTCCGCAGTGCGTGCTGGCCACGGTGCAGGAGACCATCGGCATCATCGACGACCAGACGGTGAAGGCGAGCCACGGCCTTTCCGGCGGCGGCGGTCTGCTGGGCGAAGGTGTCTGCGGTGCGCTCACCGGCGGGCTGCTGGCACTGAGCGCAAAATACGGTCGCGACCGTGACAAGCTGGACAGCGGACGCCACATCAATAATTTCAAGAAGGCGAAGGAACTCACCGAGCGTTTCCGCCAGGAGTTCGGCGGCGTCACCTGCCAGCAGTTGCAGCAGCAGTTCACCGGGCGCACCTACGACATGTGGAATGCCGAGGAGTACAAGGCTTTCGATACGGCGCGCGGCAACAAGTGCGCGCACGCGACCGGCACGGTGACGAAGTGGGTCGTCGAGTCGATGGGATGACAAGCACGCGCGAGACATTGCAGGAGAGCATCGCCCAGCAACGGCGGGAACTGCTGGAGACCATGCAGGAGCCGTTGCGGCAACTGGCCGTGCGTTGTGCCGCGGCGTGGGCGGAGCGCGACCGGCTGGATGCGGTGCTGGGCGAGGGACTGCCGTCGCTGACTTATGGCCGTTCGCTGTATGCGCTGGATACCCGCGGCATCCAGGTGAGCAGCAATGTGAGCGCCGAAGGGCTGATGCCGGCTTCCTTCGGGCGCGACCGCTCGAAGCGGCCCTACATGAGGGAAGTATTGCCGATCTCGGGCACGCTGCTGTCGGAGGCCTACATCAGCCAGCTCGGGCGACGCCCTTCGCTCTCCGCCCTTCAGATCGTGCGTGACGCAGCGGGAACGGCGCTGGGATTCATCGGCACGGATTTCGATCTGCGCGACCTGCCGCTGACGCGCAAGCTCTACGACGAGCCGGCCGTTTGGCGCCAGATCAAGGGCGACCCCTCGATCCGCAGCACGGTGTATCACCAGAGCCGGGTGGAGAGTGCGATGGACCGGCAGCTCGATACCGTGCTCGGCGTGATCGAGGAACTGATGATCTACCACGGTGTGTATCACGTGAAGCTGCATTTCTCCAGCAACCGCGCGGTGATCTGGGAGATGGGTGACCCCTACCGCTATCGCCTGCTCGACTTCGATGCACTGGTCGATCCGAACATCTGCCTCGCCTATCCGCGCAAGCCCTACCCCGCCGATGCGCTGGTGCCGCGTGAACGCATCCGCGCCGTGCTGGACCTGTTCCGCGAACTGCGCTTCATGGACGATACCTTTTACCTGCGCTCGGGCACGCTGAACGTGTTCAACGGCATCGTCGGCCTCACCTTCTCCTGCGACGGTTCGCACTACATCCCACACGACGAGTTCCTGCGCGCGGGGTTCGACTTCTGGGTGAAGAGCTGAACGCTATCGTTCCAAAGCCCCACTCGCGATAGTTATATTCATCCGCAACGCTTGCTCCGTCCGGAGATTAACGGCGTAAGATTGCACTTCAAATTGGCAATCCACACCTTGTTTCCTTGATGCAGCACGTCATGATCTTTTCGACATGGCGAGCCTGACAACAGAAAGGAGCGGCCATGAAGAACTCCAGATACCTCATCGTCGGCGGCGGTATGACTGCCGACTCTGCCGCGCGCGGCATCCGCAAGGTCGACACCAGCGGCAGCATCACCATGATCTGTGAAGAGCGCGATCCCCCGTATGACCGCCCGCCCCTGTCCAAGTCTTTGTGGAAGGACAAACCGTTCGAAACCATCTGGCGCGACA
Source organism: Gallionellaceae bacterium (assembly GCA_003445795.1). Classification (GTDB taxonomy): domain Bacteria; phylum Pseudomonadota; class Gammaproteobacteria; order Burkholderiales; family Gallionellaceae; genus Sideroxyarcus. Next base: position 21,875 of record DMCN01000086.1, on the reverse strand, counting down.
CCGCCACGCTCAACGTCGAGGTGCTTCGTGGCCGCAAGGTAGTCACCCTCAATGCGGCAAAGAAGACGGTGACCGACGATGCCGGCAACATCTACGGCTACGAGAAGCTGCTGCTTGCCACGGGCGGCTCGCCGCGCCTGTTGCCGGATGCCGATGCGCAGGTGATCTATTTCCGGAACGCCGATGACTACCGCAAACTGCGCGCGCTGAGCGAGCGCGGCAAGGATTTCGTGGTGATCGGCGGCGGCTTCATCGGTTCGGAAGTGGCGGCAGCGCTGGCCATGAACGGCAAGCGCGTCACGATGGTCTTCCCGTCCTACGGCATCGGTTCGCGCGTCTATCCGCCCGATCTCATGACGTTCCTGAATTCGTATTACGAGGAGAAAGGCGTCACCCTGCTCGCCTCCGAGACGGTCAAATCGGTGCGCAAGCTGGACGGCAAGATGGTCGTGACCACGGGCAGCGGGCGCGAACTGACTGCCGACGGTGTCGTGGCCGGGCTGGGCATCCTGCCCAACACCGCGCTGGCCGAACAGGCCGGGCTCGACATCAACAACGGCATCATCGTGGACGAGCTGCTGCGCACCAGCGATCCGGACATCTATGCCGCGGGTGATGTGGCGAACTTCCACAGCGCCGCGCTGGATAAACGCATGCGCGTGGAGCACGAGGACAACGCCAATGTGATGGGCGAGATGGCGGGCCGCAACATGGCCGGACAGACCGATATCTACAGCCACCAACCCTACTTCTATACCGACCTGTTCGAACTGGGCTACGAAGCGGTGGGCGTGCTTGATAGCAGTCTCGATACTGTCGAAGACTGGCAGGAGACGTTCCATAAAGGCGTGATCTACTATCTGCGCGACGGCTACGTGCGCGGCGTGCTGCTGTGGAATACATGGGGGCAGGTGGCTGCCGCCACGCAGCTGATCGCGGAAAAGGCGCAGCACACACGCGAGTCGCTGAAGGGGCGGATAAGCGATTAAGGAATGAGCAGGGACATGCTACGATTCCCGAGGGACATTCCCTCAAGGAGCGACAACTTGGCTGAGCGTTACTTTTCGAAGCAGACTTTCACCTTCCTCTCTGCGCTGGCAGAGCACAATGAGCGCGCCTGGTTCGAGCAACACCAGCAGGAATACGAAGACTTCGTGCGCACGCCCGCGCTGGACTTCATCAGCGACATGTCGGACGAGATGCCCGCGATCTCGCGCCATTTCCTGGCGCAGCCGAAGAAGGTGGGCGGCTCGCTGATGCGCATCTATCGCGACACGCGCTTTTCGCGCGACAAGACGCCGTACAAGACCAACATCGGCATCCAGTTCCGCCACGAGGTGGGCAAGGACATCCATGCACCGGGTTATTACCTGCACATCGAACCGGGTGAGTGTTTCGTCGGCATCGGGCTGTGGCACCCGGATGCGGATGCGCTGTTCAAAATACGCGAGGCCATCGCGCAAAAGGGTGACGAATGGCTGGCGGCGCGCGACGACAAGACTTTCCGCAAGCAATTCACACTGGAAGGCGATTCGCTCGCCAACGCACCGCGCGGGTTCGCCAAAGACCATCCGCTGGTGGAAGACCTGAAGCGCAAGGATTTCATCTGCCTGGCGCCGTTGAGTGAGGCGCTGGTGACTTCGGGGAAGTTACGCGAACAGGTGGTGGAACGCTTCCGCCAGGCGGCACCCTACATGCGCTTCCTGTGCAAGGCACTGGAATTGAGGTTTTGAATCAGACTTCGCCGACCAGCTTTCCTGCCGCAGCGATACCTGCGATCTTGCTGAGCGAAGCGGACAGGTCCTTCACCTTGGCTTCCAGCGCGGCAATCTCTTTGGTTCTGGCTTCAAGCTCGGCGGTGTGATCAACCGCGTCGCTCTTCTTTGCCTGTTCCTGTTTGAGTGTCTCCTTGAGCTGCTCGATGATGCGCATAAATTCGAGCGACTGTTTCTTTTCTTCCTCAAACTGGGTCGTCTTCCGGACGAGCTCCTTTTCCGCCAGCACCAGTGATTCCTTCGCATTGGCTTCCAGATCGGCCGCCTTCTTGACGATGTCGGTGGTCTTGATCTGCTCCTGCTTGAGGCTTTCGCGCAATTGCACGATGGTCTTCAGCAGGTCCAGCGATTTGCTCTTCTCTTCTTCGAGCAGCGACTCCTTCTTCGCCAGCTCAAAAAGAAGGTCGCGGTCTTTCGTTGTCTTGTCCTGCGTTTCCTCGACAACCGCACCGTTGTTATAGATGGGAATCTTTACTGTCTTGTCCATGCTGTTCTTGTTCATCATGATGTCGAATAGTGCCTCGATTATTTGCCTTGCGGATTGGCTGGCTCGACTTCCGTGGCAGAATCCTTTGCCAACGGGGAAGAGAGCGGCACGGCGATGGCCGGACTGCTGGCCGCGGTTTGCGGCTTGGGGACCGGCGCCGGAGTGACGATTGGTCTGGGTGCGGGCTTGGCGGGCAGCGACGTTGCAAACTGAGTGGGCGCCAGCAAACCGCCGGTCTCCTGCGGGGCCGACTGCGGCTTGACCATCACAGGGCGTGGCGCCAGCACCGGCTTGGGAGGGGCGACTGCGACCGGCACTGCGCTGGCAGGGACAATTGACGGCTGAGCATTCACAGGCGCGGGCGCCGCGATTGTTGGGGCTGCTTCGGGCGGGGGGGCTGGTGCGACTTCCGCCACCTCGGCACCCGGAGCGACCGTCGGCACATCCGCCACGATCGGTTGCGAAGAGACCCAGCCCTGCCAGGCCACAGCCGCGACGATGCCAGCTCCAATCACTGCCAACAGCCACATAGTGCGATGCAGCTTGTCGTTCTTGCGAATGATGCGCACCTTGGCTTTGCCGAAGATGTTGTGGGTGATTACCGCATCGCCTATCTCTCTGGACAAGCTCACCCGCGACCGCGCCGGGATCAGCTGTCGGTCCTGAAGATCGGGTTGGCTGCTCTGTTCACTCATCTTTTCGCCTCTGGTTCCACTGCTCAACGGGTGCATGATAACAAGGAATCGCCGGGGCACAACGGCGGAAAAGCAACAGTCGCCCGCAGGTGGTCAACACGGGTGGTTACACCCGCGATTCGGCCTGCCAAGTAGCCGCAATTTAGGATATCTTTCGTCTATCTATCCCGGGAGCGGTTATGAGATTACGAGTATTGATCCTTGGCTATGGCGAGATGGGACATGCCATGGAATACCTGCTGGGCACGCGCCACGACGTGCGCATCTGGAACATGGGCGAGGTGGTGCGCGGTAGGCACCGCAAGCTGGAGGGTGAGGTCACCGAAGCGCAGGTGGTGCTGTTCTGCCTGCCGGTGAACCCGCACCACGAGATCGCCACGCGCATCGCACCGCATCTGCCCAAAGGCAGCCTGTGCCTTTCCATCGCCAAGGGGCTGGACGAATCGGGACGCACGGCAGCGCAGGTGTTCGACAACGTGTTCGCCGGCAGCCATCACTACGGCGTGATCTACGGCCCGATGATCTCGGAAGAGATCCGCGCGGGCCGCCATGCCTTTGCCGATGCGGTTTTGTCCGACATGGCGGATTTCGACGTGATGAACGACCTGTTCCGCGGCAGCACGCTGGTGTGCCAGCAGGCGAGCGACATGCACGGACGCAGCTGGTCGGTGATCCTGAAGAACGTTTATGCCATCCTGTTCGGCGTGGCGGACGAGATGAAACTGGGCAAGAACATGCGCGGCCACCTGATGGTCGCCGCCATGGCGGAACTCTCCGGCATCGTTCAGTCCTTCGGCGGGCAGGCACACACGCCTTACAGTTATGCCGGGCTGGGCGACCTGCTGACCACGGCAACGAGCACGGATTCACACCATCACGAACTCGGTTGCAAACTGGTGCGCGGCGAACTGGACGATATCTCCGGCGAGGGTGTGCATACCCTGCGCATGGTGGAAAAGTTCAAGGTGTTCGACTGGCGCGCCTATCCGCTGTTCTCGCTGTCGCACGACATCGTCGCTGAACCGGAGAAGTTACCCGAACGCGTGGAGGAATATCTGAACTACCTGCGCGGGATGCAGAGCTGCCCGATCTGAGGTCGGCACCGCGCCGCCTTGGCTACAGCAAACTCGCCGGGCCGGCGCCCTTCTCAACCATCCATTCGCCGTCGCTCTTGCTGACGCTGTCGGTGTAGTTGGCGATCTTGAGCGCGATGTGGGTGGATTTTTTCACATAGTGGTCGATGTTGTCATCGCCGACTTCACCCTTCTGCACATAGGCGGCGAAGATACGCGAGGCCATGCTGGCGATGACGCTCTCGCTGGGTTGCAGGCTGAGGTAGTTCTCTTCGGACATGATGGTTCCTTGCTGATCGTTATCTGAATGGACCGGGCCTACTCCAGCGACAGTTGCAGCTTGTCCAACTGGATGGGGGGCGCTTGCGGCTTCTCGGCCCCGGCGGCTTCCTGTTGCTGTTTCTCCTGTTGCTGTTTGGTGAGTTGCGCCGCTTCGAACTGGCGTTTGTGTTCCTCCTGTGCCGCCAGTTCTGCCTGCCGTTCCGCTTCCAGCTCTTCCGGGCTCTTGTGCACGTGCAGCGACAACTCCACGCTCGATGCTGTGGCTGGTTCGCCGCGCTTGCTCTTGAGCTTTATGTTCAGACGCAACTCGTTGGCCGAATCGGCGTTGCGGATGGCTTCTTCGTAAGAGATATGGCCGTCGTTGTATAACTCGAACAGCGACCAGTCGAAGGTGCGCATGCCCAGCTCGCGCGACTTTTCCATGATGCCCTTGATCTCGTGGAATTCACCCTTGAATATCTTGTCGGCGATGATGGGCGTGTTGAGCAGAATCTCGATGGCGGCCTTGCGCCCCTTGCCGTCCGGCGTGCGGATCAGACGTTGCGAGATGAGCGCGCGCATATTGGCGGAAAGATCCATCAGCAACTGGTTGCGACGTTCTTCCGGAAAGAAATTGATGATGCGGTCTATGGTCTGGTTGGTGCTGTTGGCATGCAACGTGCCCAGACACAGGTGGCCGGTCTCGGCGAAGGCGATGGCGTGCTCCATGGTCTCGGCGTCGCGGATCTCGCCGATCAGGATCACGTCCGGTGCCTGGCGCAAGGTGTTCTTCAGCGCGTGATGCCAGCTATGCGTGTCCACGCCCACTTCGCGGTGTGTGATCAGCGACTGTTTGGACTGGTGCACATACTCCACCGGGTCTTCGACGGTGATGATGTGTCCTTTGGAGGTGCGGTTGCGGTGGTCGATCATCGCGGCCAGCGAGGTGGACTTGCCGGAGCCGGTGCCACCGACCACCAGCACCAGGCCGCGCTTGTTCATGATGACCTCCTTCAATATCTCGGGCAGGTCAAGCTTCTCGAAGTTGGGGATCTCGGCGGCGATGGTACGGATGACCATGCCGACGTTCTGCTGCTGCACGAACACATTGACACGGAAGCGCGATACGCCCGGCACCGAGATGGCGAAGTTGCATTCCATCTCTTTCTCGAATTCGGCGCGCTGGTCTTCGTTCATCAATGCACGCGCGAGCTGGCGCGTGATCGCACCGTTGAGTTTCTGCGCGGTCATCGGCTGCATCTCGCCGTGCGACTTCATGCTGGGCGGGAAGTCGTTGGAGATGAACAGGTCGGAACCGCCCGCCTTGCTCATGGCAGTGAGCAGTTTGATGATGTATTCGTACGCTTGCTGATCGGTGAGACCTGACGACATCTGCATTTCCTCGCAACGGTTATCAAAACGAAAACGGCTGGGCATTTTAGCAGCAAGACTGCCTCCGGATTTCAGCAGCCAAGCCCCGAAAAACGCCTCAGCGTAACTGATAAATCCCGATAATTTAAACCCCATTCTTGACTAGGCTTATTGGTAAAAATCAAGGGCCTGCCAGCTGGAAACAAACTTACCAGTTATGAACCACAAGCGCCGCGAGGCCTTCCCTATTCCCGACTGAACTTAACGTAATTTTCACATTAAGCCCTTGTTTAACCACACTATGAAAAAGGTGGCACAGGAATTGTTTATTGCCACGCAGTTTTACAAACACGAAATCGAGTTTTTTAACGTTTTTTTTGTTGCCGACAATAACAAGGGAAGAGGACATGATGGACGAGAACACCATTGAAAACGATGAGAGCCTGGTAGCGCTGGAAAAACGGCTGGGGATGTCACGCCGCAGTTTCCTGCAACTGATCACCGCAATGGCGGCGACGATGGGCCTGCCGAACGATGCGGTGGCCGCGATGGCAAAAGCCGTTGCCACCAAGAAACGTCCCTCGGTGATCTGGCTGCACTTCCAGGAATGCACCGGCTGCACCGAATCGCTGCTGCGCGCCGAGCATCCCACGCTGGAAAAACTCATCCTCGATATCATTTCCCTCGATTACCACGAAACACTGTTCGCAGCCGCCGGCCACCAGGCCGAAGCCGCACGCCGCGCCGCGATGAAGGCGAACAAGGGCAAGTACATCCTGGTGGTGGAAGGCGCGATCCCGACCAAGGACAACGGCATCTACTGCAAGATCGGCGGCCAGACTGCCATCGAGATGCTGAAGGAATGCGCGGCCGATGCGGCTGCAGTCATCGCCATCGGCAGTTGCGCATCGTGGGGCGGCATGCCCGCCACGCCGCCCAACCCCACCGGCGCAAAGAGCGCGGGCGAAGTGCTCGGCAAGGTCATCCCCAACATCCCCGGCTGCCCGCCCAATCCGTACAACTTCCTTTCCACCGTCGTGCACTTCCTCACCTTCGGCAAACTGCCGGATGTTGACGATATCGGCCGTCCCAAGTTCGCCTACTCTCGCCTCATCCATGAGAACTGCGAACGCCGCCCGCACTTCGATGCCAGCCGCTTCGCAATGGAGTTCGGCGACGCAGGACACAAACAGGGCTGGTGCCTGTACAAGCTCGGCTGCAAAGGTCCCGAGACTTATGCCAACTGCCCGGCGATATTGTTCGGCGACGTTGGCAACGCGAGCTGGCCGGTCGGCACCGGTCACCCCTGCATCGGCTGCACCGAGAAGGGTATCGCCTTCACCAAACCCATCCATGCATTGGCCGATCTGAAGACGATGCGTCCGCCGGTCGGCTTCCCGCGTGTCGTCGAAGAACAGGGCGTGGGCGCCACCATCGGCGCGGCTGTGCTGACCGCCGCCGTAGCCGGAGCGGCATTCGGTGCCGGTGCGCAGATGGCGAAGAACCTCGGCAAGAACGTCCCTCTCGATGAGGGCAAGCCAGAGGAAAGGAAACCATCATGAGCATCAGCCGGCGCGATTTCCTGAAAGGAGCGCTGGCCGGGGGCGCGATGCTTGCAACGGCAGCGCCCGCGGAGGCGCGCGAGAACCTGACCATGCCGGACGAGGCATTGGGGCTGCTGTATGACAGCACCCTGTGCATCGGCTGCAAGGCCTGCGTTGCCGCCTGCAAGGATGTCAACGACATGCCTCCGGAGTTCTCCTCCGAATCACAACTGTGGGACACCCCGCTCGACATCTCCGGCAAGACGCTCAATGTCATCAAGGTGTACCAGGACGGCAACAGCGCGACCAAGGACAGCGAGAAGGACGGTTTCGCCTACATGAAGGTGTCCTGCCTGCACTGTGTCGACCCCTCGTGTGTATCGGCCTGCCCGGTGTCGGCGATGACCAAGGATCCGGTCACCGGTATCGTCGGTTACGACAAGGATGCCTGCATCGGCTGCCGCTACTGCGTCGCGGCCTGCCCGTTCGGCGTGCCGCGCTTCCAGTACGACACCCCGCTGCCGCAGATCAGCAAGTGCCAGCTGTGCAAGCACCGCATCGGCGAGGGCAAGTATGCCGCCTGCGCGGAAGTGTGCCCGACCGGCGCGACGCTGTACGGCAAGGTAAAGACTCTGAAGGCCGAAGCCAAGCGCCGCGTCGCGTTGAAGCCCGGTGAAGAGACCAGCTTCCCGCGCGGCAACCTCGACACGCACGACCAGTCTCCGCATACGGCCAAGGCAGCTAAGTATCTGCCGCAGGTCTACGGCGAGAAGGAAGTCGGCGGCACGCAGATGCTCAAGCTCTCCGCCGTGCCGTTCGAGAAACTGGGCATGCCGACACTGCCGGAACGTTCCTACGCAGCCACCTCCGAAACCATGCAGCACACCCTCTACGGCAACGCCTTGGCGCTGCCGCTGGCGTTCCTCGGTGTGTTGACCTATGTCGCCAAGCGCAACGTCAAACATCACGATGACGCCGACGACAGCAAAGAATAAGGAGATAACGATGTCTGCATCCCATAACCATCCCGCACCCGCGCCGCTCGGCGGACCGCTGTGGACGCCCACCACAAAGATACTGGCGGCGCTGGTAGCCATCGCCGGTGTCATCCTGCTGGTGCGTTTCATCTTCGGTCTCGGGGCGGTGACCAACATCAACGACGGCTACACCTGGGGTATCTGGGTGGTGTACGACGTGGTGATCGGTTCCGCCTTCGCCTGCGGCGGCTACTCCGTGGCCCTGCTGGTGTATATCTTCAACAAGGGCGAATACCACCCGATGGTACGACCCGCGCTGCTGGCCAGTCTGTTCGGCTACACGCTGGCCGGTGCTGGCGTCATCTTCGACCTCGGCCGCTACTGGAACTTCTGGCACATCTTCTGGCCCGGCTACGCACAGCCCAACTCGGTGATGTTCGAGGTGGCGGTATGTATCTCGGCCTACATCGTAGTGATGTGGATCGAGTTCTCGCCCGCCTTCCTCGAGAAGCTCGGCATGAAAGACGTGAAGAAGAAACTCAACAAGCTGCTGTTCTTCATCATCGCGCTCGGCACGTTGCTGCCGTCGATGCACCAGTCCTCGCTCGGTTCGCTGCTGGTGGTGTTCGGTTATCAGGTACATCCGCTGTGGCAGTCCATTCTGCTGCCGCTGTTCTACCTGATGACGGCGCTGACCATCGGCTTCGCGGTGGTGATCTTCGAAGCCTGCCTGTCCTCTTCCGGCTTCAAGCGTCCGCTGGAGATGCATCTGCTCGGCAAACTCTCCAAGGTGATGCTCGGTATGCTGGCCGCCTATCTGGTGGTGCGCTTCGGCGACCTGCTGGTGCGCGGCGCGCTGCTCAGCATGTTCGTGCCCGGTATCGAGGCGCTGATGTTCTGGGTCGAGACTGCGCTGTTCGTAGCACCTCTGGTTCTGCTGTGGAAAGAGCAGTCGCGCAGGCAACCGGCCAGGCTGTTCATCGCGGCCAGCAGTCTGATGCTGGCCGGTTTCATCCTGCGTATCAACTCTTTCCTGGTCGGCTACGAGACCGGTCCGGGCTGGCACTACTTCCCCTCGGTCTCCGAGATCATGGTCTCCATCGGCATGATCGCGCTGGAGGTTCTGGGGTACATCGTGCTGGTGCGCTACTTGCCGATCATGTCGGGCAATTCCGAATCCGCTGCCGTGGCAGCCAATAAATAATCAGAATCTCCGGGAGAAATTAAATGAGCAAGCGAATCACGATTGATCCGATCACCCGTATCGAAGGCCACCTGCGTATCGACTGCGAAGTGAACAACGGCAAAGTCTCCAAAGCCTGGGCCTCCGGCCAGATGTGGCGCGGCGTCGAGCAGATCCTGCTCGGCCACGACGCGCGCGACGCCTGGGCGATCACCCAGCGTATCTGCGGCGTGTGTACCACGGTGCACGCGGTTGCTTCGGTGCGCGCGGTCGAGAACGCGCTGCAGATGGAAGTGCCGCTCAACGCACAGTACATCCGCAACCTGATCATCACCGCGCACGCCATCCACGACCACATCGTGCACTTCTATCACCTGTCTGCGCTGGACTGGGTAGATGTGGTTTCCGCACTCAAGGCCGACCCGGGCAAGACCGCGCAACTCGCGGGCGGACTGTCGAGCTGGAGCGGCAACAGCAAGCAGGAATTCACCAAGGTGAAAGAACGCTTGAGTGGCTTCGTCGGCACCGGTCAGCTCGGCATCTTCACCAACGGCTATTGGGGCCACCCGGCGATGAAGCTGCCGCCGGAAGTGAACCTGCTGGCCGTGACCCACTACCTGCAAGCCCTGGAGATCCAGCGTTACGCCAGCAAGATCGTGAGCATCCTCGGTTCCAAATCGCCGCACATCCAGAATATGGCCGTCGGCGGCGTCTCCAACCCCATCGCGCTGGATTCGCAATCGGTACTGACCGTCGAACGCCTCATGGCGATCAAGGAATGGATCGACAAGCTCAACGACTTCGTCAAGAACGTGTATCTGGTGGATGTGGCCGCGATCGGCGCGTTCTATTCCGACTGGACCGTGATCGGCGCGGGCGTGATGGATTATCTGTCTGTTCCCGACCTGCCACTCGACACCAAGGGCACCAAGTTCGCCCTGCCCGGCGGTTACCTCAAGGGCGGCGACCTGGCCGGAATCAAACCGATCACTTCGTTCAACGACAAATATTTCCGCGACGGCGTGCAGGAGAGCGTGAAGCACTCCTGGTACAAGGGCGGCAAGGGCGCGCTGCACCCGTACGAGGGTGAGACCATCCCGAAATACACCGACTTCCAGGACGACGGCAAATATTCCTGGGTGAAGTCGCCGACCTTCTACGGCCATCCCGCCCAGGTCGGCCCGCTCTCGCGCGTGCTGGCAATGGCGGCGCAGAACCACGCACCGACTCTGAAGTATTTGACCGGCGTGCTGGATACCGCCGGCTCGCTGGCCAAGACCAAGATCCCCTTGTCCGCAGTACATTCCACCATCGGCCGTCACGCCGCCCGTGCCGTGTCCTGCGCGGTACAGGTCGACGAGCTGGCCAACCAGTGGAACCTGCTGGTGAACAACATCGCCAAGGGCGACACCGACACCTTCAACAAGCCGGTGTTCCCCAAGGGCGAGATCAGCGGTGTCGGTTTCCACGAGGCCCCGCGCGGCGTGCTGTCGCACTGGGTCGTCATCGACGACGGCAAGATCACCAACTATCAGGCCGTGGTTCCAACCACCTGGAACGCCGCCCCGCGCAATGAAGGCGACGTGCCCGGCCCTTACGAGGCTTCGCTGCTGAACACGCCAGTCGCCGACGAGGAACGTCCGTTGGAAGTGCTGCGCACCGTGCACTCGTTCGACCCCTGCCTGGCTTGCGCCGTGCACGTGCTCGATGCCGAAGGCAAACCCGTTGTACAGGTGAAGGTGTTGTGATGCGCATCGTCGTATTAGGTGTCGGCAACACCCTGCTCTCCGATGAAGGCATCGGCGTGCGAGCCATCGAGCAGTTGCAGCAGGATTACGACCTTCCCCCGGAGGTTGTGGTCATCGACGGCGGCACCACCGGCATGGAGATGCTGGACGACCTGTCCAATGCCGATCACATCGTCATCATCGATGCGGTGCGCAGCGGCAGGCCGCCCGCCTCCATCATCCGACTCGCAGACGAGCAGGTGCCGGTGTTCTTCAAGACCAAACTGTCGCCGCACCAGATCGGGCTGTCGGATGTGCTGGCCACACTGGCCTTCATCGGCGAGCAGCCCGGCGGCGTGACGGTGATTGGCGTCGAACCGGTGTCGCTGGAGACTTCCATGTCGCTGTCGCCGCAGGTGGAAGCGCGCCTGCCGGAGCTGATGGACCTGCTGGTGACGGAACTGCACGAATTGGGCGTGGCGGTCCGCAGCAGAGTACCCAAGGCGGCCTGACCATGTGCATGGCGATCCCTTCCCGCGTCGTTGCCCTGGCCGGCGAAATGGCCACGGTCGAATGCTTCGGCGAGCAGCGCGATGTCAGCCTGATGCTGATCGACAGCCCGCTAAAGCTGGGCGACTACGTGCTGGTGCAGGCGGGCGGCTTTGCCTACGAGCGCGTCGAACCCGATGCCGCGCATCAGACGCTGGAGCTGCTCGGCTCGGTACTTGGTCGGGAATTGGCTGTATAAGTTTGTTTCACCTCCCTGAATCGCCGACCTTCGGGTCGGCATTTTTTTGCACTGGTTTTACGCTCAAGTATTCGTATATATCGTTTCTGTCGATGAGGCTTGAAGCCGGACTGACAGGGCGCGTAGAATGGTTCGGGTGAGTCGAACGCAGTAACGCAGGTTTCTTTTATGTCAGCCAAGCAAGGGGGAAGCACAATGACCGGCACCAAGCAATTCATCTACGATTTCGAGAATGGCGATGGCAAGAACAAGATGCTGCTTGGAGGCAAAGGCGCGAACCTGTGCGAGATGACGCAGATCGGCCTCAACGTCCCTCCCGGATTCACCATCACCACCGAAGCCTGCAACGCCTATCTGGAAAAGAACCAGTTGCCCGCCGGGCTGATGGATTCGGTCAAAACGCACATGAAGGCGCTGGAGAAGAAGACCGGCAAGAGTTTCGGCGGCAAGGACAATCCCCTGCTGGTTTCGGTGCGCTCCGGTTCGTCCATGTCCATGCCCGGCATGATGGACACCATCCTCAACCTCGGCCTTAACGAGACTTCGCTCAAGGGCCTGATCAAGCAGACCGGCAACGAGCGTTTTGCCTACGACACCTATCGCCGTTTCATCCAGCTGTTCGGCAAGATCGCGCTCGACATCAACGACGAGCATTTCGACGAACGCATGACCGCGATCAAGCGCAAATACGGCGCGCCGCATGACCTGGACCTGAACGTTGACCACCTGAAAGAACTGGTGAAAGACTACCTCGCCATCGTCGAGAAGCACCACGGCAAACCCTTCCCGCAGGACCCCTTCGAACAAATGGAGATCGCGGTGGGCGCGGTGTTCGGTTCGTGGATGGGCAAGCGCGCGGTGGATTACCGCAAGCAGTTCAAGATCACCAAAGACCAGGCCAACGGCACGGCGGTGAACATCTGCACCATGGTGTTCGGCAACATGGGCAATGATTCCGGCACCGGCGTGGGCTTCACGCGCAACCCCGGCACCGGCGAGAACCTGATCTATGGCGAGTACCTGACCAATGCACAGGGCGAGGACGTGGTGGCGGGCATCCGCACGCCCAAGGCCATCGCCGAGATGGAAAAGGAGATGCCGGAGATCTACCGCCAGCTCATCACGCTGCACAACCGCCTCGAATCGCATTACCACGAGGTGCAGGACTTCGAGTTCACCATCGAGAAAGGCATCCTGTATTGCCTGCAGACACGCAACGGCAAGATGAACGCGCGCGGCATGGTGCGCACCTCGGTGGAGATGTTCAACGAGGGATTGATCGACAAGGAACGCGCATTGCTGCGCATCGAACCGGCCATCCTTGAGCAATTGCTGGTGCCGCAACTTGCGCCCAATTTCCACGGCAAATCACTGGCGCAGGGCCTGCCCGCCTCGCCGGGTGCCGCCTCCGGCAAGATCGTGTTCGATGCCGACACCGCCGAAGCACGCGGCCGCGCCGGCGAGAAGATCATCCTGGTGCGCGAAGAGACCAAACCGGAAGACATCCACGGCTTCTTCCAGGCGCAGGGCATCCTGACCAGCCGCGGCGGCAAGACCTCGCACGCAGCAGTCGTTGCGCGCGGTATGGGCAAGCCCTGCGTCTCGGGTTGCGACCAGATCGTCATCAACGACGTGCTGCGCAGCGCGCAGATCGGCGACACCACATTGCAGGAAGGCGACATCATCACCATCAACGGCAGCACCGGCCATGTGTATGCGGGCGATGTGCCGACGGTGGAGGCGGAGTTCTCCGAGGAACTGGTCACGCTGTTGTCCTGGGCGGATGAAGTATCGCGACTCAAGGTGATGGCGAACGCCGACACCCCCGGCGATGCCGCGCGCGCGCGCGAATTCGGCGCGATGGGCATCGGCCTGTGCCGCACCGAGCGCATGTTCAACAGCACCGACCGCCTGCCCATCGTGCAGGAAATGATCCTGTCGGAGACGCCGGAAGAACGCCAGGCCGCCCTCGACCGCCTGCTGCCGATACAGCGCGCCGACTTCAAGGGCATCTTCAAGGCGATGAAGGGCCTGCCCGTCACCGTGCGCCTGCTCGACCCGCCGATGCACGAGTTCCTGCCCACCGCCGCACAACTCGAACTGGAGATCGCCCACCTGCACCAGTTGCGCGACACCATCAAGGGACTGGAAGAACTGCCCGACACGCTCAAGCTGCTCAACCCCAAGCTGTATCAGCAATACGCCGATGGTCTGACCAAGCTCATGGGCGGACTGGGCGATTTCAAGGAATCGCATCTGGAAGAAGACGTGATCAGCCGGAAAGAGATCGTGCTGAAAAAGGTCCGCGCGCTGGCCGAAGTGAACCCGATGCTGGGCCATCGCGGCGTGCGTCTGGGTATCACCTACCCCGAGATCTACTCGATGCAGATACGCGCGGTGCTGGAAGCTGCCGCCCTTTGCGCCAAGGAAGGTCTGGAGATCTACCCCGAGATCATGGTGCCGCAAGTGGCGACCGTGGAAGAGCTCAAGCGCATCCACAGCTATGTGCAGCGCATCCATGAAGAAGTGGAAGCGACCCACGGCATCAACGTGAAGTTCAAGTTCGGCTCCATGCTGGAAGTGGTGCGTGCCTGCGTGCGCGCCGGACGCATGGCCGAGACCGCCGAGTTCTTCTCCTTCGGCACCAACGACCTCACCCAGGCCACCTTCTCGTTCAGCCGCGAGGACGCCGAGAACAAGTTCCTGCCCATCTACAACGAGACCGGCATCCTCGAAGATAACCCATTCGAAGTACTCGACATCAAGGGCGTGGGACAGCTGATGAAGATGGCGGTAGGCAAAGGTCGCACGACCAACCCAGAACTGAAAGTCGGCATCTGCGGCGAACACGGCGGCCACCCCGGCTCCATCCGCTTCTGCCACCACATCGGCCTCAACTACGTCTCCTGCTCCGGCCCGCGCGTGCCCATCGCACGACTGGCGGCGGCGCAGGCGAAGTTGCTGGAAGACAAGTATCAGGAACCGAACTGAGATAGCCTTATTGCTTGCAACAAATGAAGAGATTAGGAACGGAACGCCCCTTCTCTTCATTTGGCACAGCTGCGCTATTCAACAATTTCTCTTTGATTCGATTTAAATTGCCGCGATGATCATTACAATGAAGCACACCACTCGAAGCATATTCTTGTTCGCATTGCTATCAGGAGTGATCACATTACATTCTCCCTTAGCAATTGCCACGAATGAGGCTGATCAACGATTACGAGACGCGATAGTCCACAACAATTTGCAAAAAGCAAAAAATGAAATCGCACTCGGCGCCAATGTGAATTCAATTGATTCGACAGGTACTCAACCAATCCATTACGCAAATGCCCAACTTGCCAAGTTGCTTCTTGACTCAGGGGCAAAATTTGACGCCACAGACAACCGTGGAGAACAACCGATTCATCATGCAGGCAAAAGTGGTGATACAGAGCTTCTTAAAGTACTACTCTCAGCAGGTGCAAAAATTGATGCCTCAAACCAGGATGGTTTGCAGCCCATTCACTTTGCCGTAATTGGAAAACACAGTGAAATGGTTAAGGCTCTATTAGCTGCTGGAGCAAATCCAAATGCTCAGGCTAGCAATGGATTACCGCTTGTGAATTTCGCCTTCGCAGCATGGATTGCGAGTGGAAAGGATGACATCCTGAGATATTTACTTGCTGCCGGAGCAAAGATTGATGCAACAGATAAGAACACAGTAAGTGTAATTCAAAAAGCTGCTTTCAGCGCAACTCCTGAATTGATAAAGGCACTGTTGGCTGCTGGCGTGAAAGTGGATACAGCAGATGCCAAAGGTATACAACTAATTCATGCAGCAGCAACAAACCCCAATACTGAGATACTCAAATATTTACTCTCAATCGGCGCAAAAGCAGATGTGGCAAACAATTGGGGAGATCAGCCATTACACTTTGCGGCGATTACGGGAAACATGTATGCAATCAACATCCTTGTGAAGTCTGGTGCAAAAATTGCCGCCCCAAATGCTGCCGGCATTCAAGCGATTCATCTTGCCTCGACTTCTGGCAATCCCGTGCTTATCCAATTTTTATTGAACACTGGTGCCAGTGCAAACGCCACAGACCTCAATGGGAGTCGCCCCTTGCATTTTGCCGCTATAAAAGGGAATGCACTGTCTATTAAGACCCTTATTGCAGCTGGGGCTGAGATTAACGCATCAGATAATCAAGGCAACCTCCCTATTCATCAGGCGGCGTGGAGTGGAAAAACTGAAAATGTTCAGGCCATCCTTGATGGTGGCGGTCAAATTGATACTAAAAATAATGCTGGCAAAACACCTTTTGATATAGCCACACAGCGAGAACACAAAGTCGTAATTGAATTGCTACAGCATGCGAAAAAATAAAATGGACGGAAGTATTTCCAATTCCAATGGCGAAGAGGGGTGCGATATCGCACCCCTCTTCGTTTGCAGCTGACCGCGTGGGCACAAGGAACGTGCCCACCCTACACCGACCTTACTCGGTAGCCTGAATCTCCACCAGCGTCTCGTCCGGCGACACGCTGTCGCCCTTCTTCACGTGCACGCTGATGACGACACCGCTCAGCGGGGCCTGGATCTCGTTCTCCATCTTCATGGCTTCGATGACCAGTACGCCGTCGCCCGCTTCGACCTTGTCGCCGATCTTGGCTTTGACATCGACGATGGTGCCGGGCATGGCGGTGGTGACGCAGCCCTGATGCGAGGGCCGCGGGCGGTTGCTGCCGCCGGACTGCTGCGATGAGGAGGACTTTTTCTTGCCGTTGCTCTTGCCGCCGCCGACCTCGATCTCGTTCAGCGTTTCGATCATGACCTCTTCGGAGATGCCGTCGACGGAGACATAGAACGGACGCTGCTCTTCGCCGTGGTGGCCGCTGCCGGTGAGTTTGATGTGGAAGGTCTCGCCGTGCAGGGTGACCTTGAACTCGTTGGGTGCGTAGCGCTCGGTGGCGTGGGTAGCCGCTTCCTTGGGCTGCAACACTTCGGGCTTGAGCGTGTTGGCATTGCGCTCCTGCAGGAAGGTCTTGCCGAGGTCGGGGAACATGGCGTAGGTGAGCACATCCTCTTCGCTCTGCGCGAAGGTCTCGCTCTCCACCTTGAGGCGGTTCATCTCGTCTTCCAGCATGTCCGCCGGACGGCAGGTCATCACTTCGGCATCGCCGACCGCCTGCGCCCTGATCTTCTCGTTGATCTTGCCGGGCGCTCTGCCGTACTGGCCGAGCAGGTAGTTCTTTACCTCGTTTGTGACGGACTTGTAACGCTCGCCGGTCAGCACGTTGAGCACGGCCTGGGTTCCGACGATCTGCGAAGTCGGTGTGACCAGCGGCGGGTAACCCATGTCTTCGCGCACGCGCGGGATCTCGGCCAGTACTTCGTTCATACGGCTGAGTGCATCCAGTTCTTTGAGCTGGTTGGACAGGTTGGAGATCATGCCGCCCGGCACCTGGTTGACCAGCACGCGCGTGTCGACGCCGGTGAAGGCGCTCTCGAACTGCCAGTATTTCTTGCGCACGTCGGTGAAGTAGGCGGTGACTTCCTGCATCGCGGCCAGGTCGAGGCCGGTGTCGTATTCGGTGCCGCGCAACGCGGCGACGACGCTCTCGGTCGAGGAATGGCTGGCGCCTTCGCCGAACGATGAGTTGCAGGTGTCAATCATGGTGGCGCCCGCTTCCACCGCCTTGAGGATACACATCGCGGACAGGCCGGAGGTCGAGTGGCTGTGCAGGTGGATGGGCAAGCTGACGGCGGCGCGTAATGCCTTGACCAGCTCGAAGGTGGAATACGGCGTGAGCAGACCGGCCATGTCCTTGATGGCGATGGAATCGCAACCGAGCGCTTCCAGTTCGGCCGCCATGGTGGCGAAGGTGGCGATGTCGTGCACCGGGCTGGTGGTGTAACTGATGCAGCCCTCGGCGTGCTTGCCCGACTTCTTCACCGCCTCGATGGAGACGCGCAGATTGCGCATGTCGTTCATCGCGTCGAAGATGCGGAACACGTCCACGCCGTTGGCGGCGGATTTCTTCACAAAGGCGCGCACCACGTCGTCCGAATAGTGGCGGTAGCCGAGCAGGTTCTGGCCGCGCAGCAGCATCTGGATGCGCGTGTTGGGCAATGCCTTGCGCAGACGCTTCAGACGCTCCCACGGGTCTTCTTTCAGGAAGCGCACGCAGGAATCGAAGGTCGCCCCGCCCCACGCTTCCAGCGACCAGAAGCCGATGCTGTCCAGCTTGGAACAGATGGGCAGCATGTCGTCGGTGCGCATGCGCGTGGCGATCATGGATTGGTGTCCGTCGCGCAGTACCAGTTCGGAGATTAGTGTCTTAGCCATGGTGTTAACTTACGTAAAGATTGATGTTAGATGCCTTCGTGTGCCGCAATGGCCGCCGCGATCACCGCCGCCCTGAGTTCCGGCGGAACCTTGGTGATGTAATCCACCAGTTCCGGGTGGGACTCGACGAAGCTGGTATTGAAATCCGCGTTCCTGAAATCGGGATGCTGCAGGATCTCCTGGTAATACGGGATGGTCGTCTTCACGCCGTACACCACCATGTCGCTCAGCGCACGGCGGCCGCGTTCGACCACGCCTTCCCAGGTAAGCGCCCAGACTGTGAGCTTGGCGCACATCGAGTCGAAATACGGCGGGATGACATAGCCGCTGTACATGGCGGCGTCGATGCGCACGCCGGGACCGCCGGGAGCGTAGTAGCGCGTGATCTTGCCGAAGCTGGGCAGGAAACCGTTCTTGGGATCTTCCGCGTTGATGCGGAACTCCATCGCGAAGCCGCGGAACTGCACGTCTGCCTGCTTGTATTGCAGCGACAGGCCGTCGGCGATGCGGATCTGTTCCTGCACGATGTCGATGCCGGTGATGGCCTCGGTCACGGTGTGCTCGACCTGCACGCGCGTGTTCATCTCCATGAAATAGAAATCACCGCTCTGGTCGAGCAGGAACTCGACCGTGCCCGCATTCTCGTAACCGACCGCATGGCAGGCCTTCACCGCGAGTGCGCCGATGTATTCGCGCTGCTCGGGCGAGATCTGCGGCGAGGGCGCGATCTCGATCAGTTTCTGGTTGCGGCGCTGGATGGAGCAGTCACGNNTGGCTGTCGCCCAGCACCTGCACTTCGATGTGCTTGGGATTGACCACGCACTTTTCCAGAAACACTTCCGGCTTGCCGAAGGCCTTGCTGGCTTCGGAGATCACGCGGTCATAGTTGGCGAGCAGGTCTTTCTCGTTGTCGCAACGGCGGATGCCGCGCCCGCCGCCGCCGTTGGTGGCCTTGAGCATGACCGGATAACCGATCTTGCCGGCCAGCGTGCGCGCCTCTTCGACATCGGCGAGGTTGCCTTCGCTGCCCGGCACGCAGGGGATACCGGCATTGATCATGGCGGTGCGCGCCTGGATCTTGTCGCCCATCTGGCGGATCACATCGGCGCTCGGGCCGATGAACTTGATGCCGCGACGTTCGCAGATCTCGGCCAGTTCGGGATTCTCGGAAAGAAAGCCGTAGCCGGGATGCAGGGCATCGCAGCCGGAGGTCACGGCGACATTGACGATGTTATGCGCATTCAGATAACCGGAGACCGGTTCTGCACCGAGGTTGTAGGCTTCGTCCGCTTTCTTGACATGCAATGCCTGACGATCCGCATCCGTATAGATGGCGACCGACTTGATGCCCATCTCTGAGCACGCACGCACGATGCGAACTGCGATCTCTCCTCGGTTGGCGACGAGTATTTTTTTAATCACGGGGGATTTCCAATCGGTTCGGCACTCAACTGCCGAATTGTAACATTTGACCCTGCCTTGATAGCAGGTTTGGCGGTATTTTTAGGAGAAATATTGGCCGAAAAGTCACACCGTCAGAGCGGACTCAGGCAGACACCCGCACATCCACGCCCAAAGCCCGGATACGCGCCGCAAAGCGCTCCAGCTCGGACTCCGGCAAGGCGCTCAAACGCGGGGCCTCCTCCTGTAACGAGGGGCGTGCCAAACCATAGATCAGTACGCCCCGGGGCCGGATACCCCCGCGCTGCAGGCCTTTGAGGAAGTCCACATAGTCATCTTCGTCCCGGCTGCTTGGCGCGATGCCGTCAATCGCGAACCAGCAGGTCTGCAACCAGGTGTTCGGACAGCAGGAGATCGCACTGACGAGATTCTGCTGCACCTTGTCCATCGTCATCTTCGTATCGTTGACCAGCGCCATGCCCGCCTCGCTGGCGCGGTCGAGCTTGAACCACACCTCGCCGTTGAGCTGCGCCATGCGGCGCAGTCCCTGCTGCACGTTGTCGCGCTGCATCAGGCTGCCGTTGGTGATGAGAACCAGTTTCAGTTCGGCAGGCTTGAGTCTGCCGACAAGTTCTATGACCGCGTTGAATTCCTGCGCGCTGGTCGGCTCGCCGTTGCCGGAGAGCGCGATGTCGTTGATGCGGCGCGCCTCGGGCGGCACGCGCTGCATGAAATCGCCGTGCTGCAACTCGTGCAGGAAACCGCCCAGTTCTTTTTCCAGCAAAGCCAGATTGACCGGCGGCGCGGTGCCGCGCGTGAGCTCCGGCACCTGGCAATAGATGCAGCGCCAGTTGCAGGCATTGTTGGTGTTGAGATTGACGCCGATGGAGACCCCGCCCGCGCGGCGCGAGACGACAGGGTAGACATAGCGCAGTCCGGCGCTGTCGCGACTGTGGTCGGTGGTGTTCAGGGTGTTTGGGTCGGAAGGGTTAGCCATAGATACCACCAAACAACATTGGTTACCCGTTCGGGCTGAGCCTGTCGAAGTCTGCCTTGCAGCCCATCCACCCTTCGACAGGCTCAGGGCGAACGGTTCGAGAAGTGATCAGCAACGATCCCTTGTGCAATTCCGAATCAAGACTTGATAAGCGGTAAGTACTTCGCCGGATCAACCGGCTTGCCGAACTTGCGGATCTCGAAATGCAGTTTGACCTGGTCGGCGTCGCTGTTGCCCATCTCGGCGATCTTCTGGCCCTTGCTCACGTTCTGGCCCTCTTTCACCAGGATGCGGTCATTGTGCGCGTAAGCGCTGAGGTAGGTCTTGTTGTGCTTGATGATGATGAGTTTGCCGTAGCCGCGCAGGCCGCTGCCGCTGTACACCACTTTGCCAGAGGAACTGGCCACCACGGGCTGGCCGCGCGTACCGACGATGTCCACACCCTTGCGGTTGTCGCTCTCGGAGAAACCGGCGACCAGTTTGCCACTGGTCGGCATGCCCCACTCGAGCGGGGATTCGTCATCCACTTTGGGGGCAACGACAACCGGCTTCGACCTGGACGCCGGCGTCGGTGTCGGCGGTGCGACCACTGTTTTCGCAGTGACCGTACCGGCGGGCGCGTTCTGCAAACGTTCAGCCTGCACCAGTGCGCTTTCGGTATAGGCCAGTTTGCCGACCTTGGGGTAGCTCTTCACTTCGACCGTCTGCTCCGCCACCTGCGAATCCATGACCGGTCGGGGCAGATTGGCCTGGTTCGATGTTCCCGCCACCGGGATGCGCAGTTGCAGCGACTGTCCGATCTTGATCTCCGCCGGGTTGTCGATATCGTTCCAGTCCGCCACGTCGCGGAAATCCACGCCGTTGATGAATGCGATGCTGTAGAGGGTGTCGCCCTTCTGCACGATATGGATGCGCGTGACGGTCTCGTATTCGGAATCCATCACCGGTTTTTTGTTTTCCGGGATCTGCGCAGACGTGAGCGGCGGACGCTTGTCAGCGCCGTATTCCATGACGGGCGCACGCCGACCGCTGGCTGCGGGGACGGCACATCCGGCCAGCACGACGGCGACCAGTGCCAATGTCCCCCACTGCGAAATCTTCATGTTCATGCTTTTCCCATCACCAGCGGTACGAATTTCACTGCTTCCAGACGGCTCTCGCGAAAACCGTTCTCATCGCGCTCGATCAGGTAGAGGTATTGTTCCTGCGTCCCCATCGGCAGGACCATTCTACCACCGACGGCAAGCTGCTCCCGCAGCACGGCGGACAGTGCGGGCGCGGCGCAGGCCATGATGATG
>DMCN01000075.1 GCA_003445795.1 Gallionellaceae bacterium | reverse complement strand
CGTGATGACCAAGCTGATCAAGAAAAACACCACGATTCCTACAAAGGCATCGCAAGTGTTCTCCACAGCCGATGACAACCAGTCCGCGGTGACCATCCACGTGCTGCAGGGCGAGCGCGAGATGTCTTCCGGCAACAAGAGCCTGGGCCAGTTCAACCTGTCCGACATCCCGCCCGCACCGCGCGGCATGCCGCAGATCGAAGTGACTTTCAACATCGACGCGAACGGCATTCTGCATGTGGGCGCGAAGGACAAGGCCACCGGCAAGGAAGCCAACATCACCATCAAGGCCAGTTCCGGTCTGAGCGAGGAAGAGATCCAGCGCATGGTGGCGGATGCCGAAGCGCACGCCGACGAAGACAAGAAGGCGATGGAACTGGTGACTTCGCGCAACCAGTTGGATGGCCTGATCCATTCCACCAACAAGTCGATGAAGGAATACGGCGAGCAGTTGTCGGCCGACGAGAAGGCCGCCATCGAAGCTGCCGTGAAGGAAGCCGAAGAAGTGGTGAAGAGTGACGACAAGGCCGCCATCGACGCCAAGACCGAAGCACTGGCCACTGCCGCGCAGAAGCTGGGCGAAAAGATGTATGCCGCCGAGCAGGCCAAGACGCAAGGCGCACAAGGCGGTGCGCAACCGGAAGCCAAGGCTGACGAAGGCGATGTGGTGGATGCCGAGTTCACCGAAGTCAAAGACAAGAAGTAAGCCGGAAATTAATTGAGGTTGTAACCGGTGGGGCGCGTGCGCCCCATCGTCACATGGAAAAAACATGAGCAAGCGCGACTACTACGAAGTCCTCGGCATCAACCGCGACGCATCGGAGGAAGAGATCAAAAAGGCTTATCGCAAGCTGGCGATGAAGCACCACCCCGACCGCAACCCGGACAATCCCAAAGCGGAAGAGCAGTTCAAGGAAGCGAAGGAAGCGTACGAGACTTTATCCGACGGACAGAAGCGTGCCGCTTACGACCAGTATGGCCACGCGGCGTTCGAAGCGGGCGGCATGGGCGGCGGCAATCCCTTCGGTGCCGGCGGTGCGGGTGCGCAGGGCTTCGATTTCGGCGATATCTTCGGCGACATCTTCGGTGGTGGCCGCGGCGGGCGCAGCCAGGCGCATCGCGGTGCCGACCTGCGCTACAACATGGAGATCACGCTGGAAGAAGCCGCACGCGGCGCCGAGAAACAGATCCGTATCCCAGTCATGGAAGAGTGCGAGACCTGTAGCGGCTCGGGCGCAAAACCCGGCACCAGCGCCACCACCTGCCAGACCTGCGCCGGTCACGGTCAGGTGCGCATGCAGCAGGGCTTCTTCTCGGTGCAGCAGACCTGCCCGCGCTGCCACGGCAGCGGCAAGCAGATCAGCTCGCCGTGCAAGGACTGCCAGGGTACCGGGCGCGTGAAGAAGCACAAGACGCTGGAGATCAAGATCCCGGCCGGCATCGACAGCGGCATGCGCCTGCGCCACAGCGGCCACGGCGAGGCGGGTTCGCACGGTGCGCCGCACGGCGACCTGTACGTCGAGATCCACATCAAACCGCACAGCGTGTTCCAGCGCGACGGTGACGATCTGCATTGCGAGATGCCGATCAGTTTCTCCACCGCAGCGCTGGGCGGCGAGATCGAGATACCCACGCTGGACAGCAAGGCCAGCATCAAGATCCCCGCAGAAACGCAGAGCGGCAAGATCTTCCGTTTGCGCGGCAAGGGCATCAAGGGCATGCGCACGCACACCCACGGCGACCTGCATTGCCATGTCATCGTCGAGACGCCCTCCAGCCTGACCGACCGCCAGAAGGAACTGCTGCGCGAGTTCGAGGCCATCAGCCAGCAGGACACCGGACGCCACAATCCGCGCGCCAAGTCGTGGATGGGCAAGGTGAAGGAGTTTTTCGGCCAGTGATCCAGAAGTAATCCTGTGCATCGGCGCGGCATTTTGTTTTATGATTCGCCGCGTCGTCTTCCACTCGCACAAGGAGCTTCGCAATGACCAGCACTCTCATCCTTCTCGGCATCTGCCTCGTTGTCCTGATCTATGCCGTCAGCCTGTACAACACCCTTGTCAGCTTCAAGCATGCCGTCAGCAAAGCCTGGGCCAATATCGACGTTCTGCTCAAGCAGCGTCACGACGAACTGCCCAAGCTGGTGGAAGTCTGCAAACAATACAAACAGTTCGAGCAGGAGACCCTGCAGCGCGTGATCGAAGCGCGCTCCATGGTGCAGACCGCGCGCCAGGGACAGGACATCGAGGCTCTGGGCAAGGCAGAGGGTATGTTGCGCATGGGATTGGGCAACATCTTCGCGGTGGCCGAGGCCTANNGCTGGAGAACGGCATCGCCGACCGCCGCGAGTTGTATAACGAATCAGTCAACATCTACAACGTCGGTATCGAACAGTTTCCTGCCATTCTCATCGCCAACATGTTCGCCTACTCGGCGAAACCGCTGCTGGAATTCTCCACCGCGGAAAAGGCCGATGTGGATATGAAGTCGCTGTTCAGCTAAGCGTCCCATGCTCGTTTCGCTGAAACGCGAATACGCACAGCTCGTCACCTCCGGCTCACAGCTCTTCCTGCTGTTCGTCGGCATCAAGCTGGAATCCTATGCCGGCTGGCTGTGGTGCTTGGGCCTCATGGCTTTCATCAGCCTGATGGCCTGGTATTCGGCCCTGCACCGCCTGCGCATGGTCAGCGGCACACCGACTTCGCGCATCGGCTCGGCCGCGCAGGGCTATGTCGAACTCATCGGACAGGGCGAGCCGCACGGCAACCCGGTCATGTCGCG
Organism: Gallionellaceae bacterium; assembly: GCA_003445795.1. GTDB lineage: Bacteria > Pseudomonadota > Gammaproteobacteria > Burkholderiales > Gallionellaceae > Sideroxyarcus. The sequence goes on along the minus strand of DMCN01000075.1, from coordinate 8,081 downwards.
CTATTCGATGTTGCCCTGCCTGTGGTGCCGCCACCTGCAGGAGAAACGCAGCAGTGACAACAAAGGCTGGCACACCGTCGAAAAAGGCGAGACCAGCGCCCCCTTCGTCATCGACGACGGCAGCGGCAAATGCGTGGTCGATCCCGAGCACGCCGAGATACTCACCCGACATAAAGATAGCTGGACCACCGGCGACCTGCGCTATACCGAATGGAAGCTGCTCGACATCGACGACATCTACACGCTGGGCGAATTCAAGACCGTGGGCGGTAGCACGCTAACGACCACGCATGAGGATCTGGTGAAGGACGTGCTGTCGGAATGGAAGATGGACAACGAGAACCTGATGCAGCGTTTCGACCTCGACAACAACGGGGTCCTGGACATGCGGGAGTGGGGACTGGCTCGCTCGGCCGCAAAGCGCGAGGCGGAAAATAGACTGAACGAATTGCGCGCCCAGCCCGACACCAACTTCATGCTCAAGCCGCACGACGGTCGCTTGTATCTCATCAGCAACCTCGACCACGAAAAACTCGCCTGGCGTTACAAGCTATGGACCGGGCTGCATCTGACTATCCTGTTCGGCTCGCTGGGCGCGCTGGGCTGGCTGCTGCAGAACCCGGTTATCTGACTCACATCGTCGCGTACCGTTTCTTCGCGTCCACCACCTTGGCCACATAGCCACGCGTCTCCTCGTACGGCAGTTTGGTGCGCAGGGTGTCGTACACCTCGTCAGGCTTCATGGCATTGATCCTGTCCAGTGCTTCCTCCTGGCGCGCCTTGCCGCTCAACTTGCTGAACGCGCGGAACACGTTGGACGGGCCGGTGTTGTAGGCGGCGATGGCGCAATACTCGCGCGCCACCGCGCTGCGTATCCCGCGCAGCGGACTGTCGTTGAGCAACACGCTCAGGTAGGTCGAACCCAGTTCGATGTTGTTGTCGGCATTGAACAGGTACTCCTTGCTCGGCATCACATCCTGCCCCTTGGCTTTGCGGTATGCCTCGCGCCCGCCACTGGACGGCACCAGTTGCATCATGCCGTAGGCAGGTGCACTGGACACAGCAAAGGGATTGAATGCGCTTTCGGTCTTGATCACCGCATAGATGAGGCTGCGGCTGACCTGGGTTCCTTCGGCATGCCTGCGCACGGACTCGGCGTATTGCAGCGCGCGTTTGTCCACATGCGCGTTCACCATGCTCATCTGCACGTAGAACACCATCTTGCTGACACCGTTGGCGTCGATCATACGGTTCTGCAATCTGTTCCCGACCAGCCAGGCGGTATAGCGGTCGATATCCTCGCGCGACTTCATCACCACACCGTTCTCGTCCACCACCAACTCTTGCAGGTAAGGCGTGCCGCTGAGCGGGATCTCCTTGGCCGAGAACAGGTCGACCGCGCCCGGATCGTCCGGTGTCAACAGGGCCACAACAGCCGCATTGCGCAGCTTCTCCTGTACGCCCTCCTCGTCCAGATGCTCGATGAGTATGCTGCCCGCGTCGTAATCCACCACCACGCGATTCTTGTAGTCCTCGGTGTATTTCACATAGCGCGTGCGGGTAGGCAGGGTAGCGGATTCGCGCTTGCCCCATTTGGCCCCGCTCTCCTTCTGCACGTTACCCATCAGGCGGTCGTACTCGGACTTGGCCTTTTTGAAATCAACGACGATCAGCTCGGGATTGTATTTGTAGGAATTCACCCGGCGCTCGGCCATGCTCTTCAGCGCCTTCTCCGGGTCTTTCGCTGTCGCCACGGTGATCAGCTGGTGCGTGGAACAGGCCGGCAGACACAAGGCAGCGACCGCGATGGATATCAATCCGCTCTTGAACTTCACCTCTACCCCCTTACCGGTTTTCCAGCGCCTCCCAGCGCGTCATCAGATGCAGCAACTCTTCCTCGATCTCGCTCGCACGCTGCTGCAACTGCTTGGCGTGGGCGGGATTGTCGCGAAACAGCGCACCCGCCCCGAGGGCGGCGGTGATCTCTTCCTGCTCGCGTTCCAGTTTTTCGATGCGCAACGGCATCTCATCCAGTTCCTTCTGTTCCTTGAAACCGAGCTTGCTCGTGGCTTTGGGTTTGGCCGCTTCGACTTTTGCTGCCGCCTTCGTTGCCGCCGCCGGCTTCTGCGCAGATTCGAATTTCTTCACCCGCACCCAGTCCTCGTAACCGCCGACATATTCCATCAGCTTGCCGTCGCCCTCGAAGGCGATCACCTGCGTCACCACGTTGTCGAGGAAAGCACGGTCGTGGCTGACCAGGAACAGCGTGCCGTCGTATTGTGCCAGCATCTCCTCCAGCAGCTCCAGCGTCTCGATGTCGAGGTCGTTGGTCGGCTCGTCCAGCACCAGCACATTGGATGGCCGGGTGAACAGACGCGCCAGCAACAGGCGGTTGCGTTCACCGCCGGAGAGCGACTTCACCGGCGAGCGTGCGCGTTCCGGCGCGAACAGGAAATCGCCGAGATAACTGATGACGTGTTTCTTCGCCCCGCCGATCTCGATGAAATCCGAGCCCTGGCTGATGGTGTCGGCCAGCGTGGCGTTGTCGTCGAGCTGCGCGCGCAACTGGTCGAAATAGGCCACGCTGATCTTGGTGCCCAGTTTCACGGTGCCGGAATCCGGTGCCTGTTCGCCCAGGATGATCTTGAGCAGCGTGCTCTTGCCCGCGCCGTTGGGGCCGAGCAGACCGATCTTGTCGCCGCGCTGGATGCGGCAGGAGAAATCGTCGACGATCTTGCGCTCGCCGTAAGACTTGCTGACATGCTCCAGTTCCGCCACCAACTTGCCGGAGCGGTCGCCCGCATCGAGGTTCATCTCGACCTTGCCGACCTTCTCGCGCCGCGCCGCGCGCTCCAGACGCAACGACTCCAGGCGCAGCACGCGGCCCTCGTTGCGCGTGCGCCGCGCTTTCACGCCCTGGCGTATCCACACCTCTTCCTGCGCCAACACCTTGTCGAACTTGGCGTTAACCACCGCCTCGTCCGCCAGCATGCGTTCCTTGATCTTCTGGTAGGCCGCGAAGTTGCCGGGGAAACTCGCCAGCTTGCCGCGGTCCAGTTCGACGATACGGTTGGCGACGTTATCGAGGAAGCGCCGGTCATGGGTGACCAGCAGCACGCTGCCACGGAAACTGGTCAGCAGACCTTCCAGCCATTCGATGGAGGAAAAATCCAGATGGTTGGTCGGCTCGTCGAGGATCAGCACTTCCGGTTCCGCCACCAGCGCCTGGGCCAAGGCCACGCGCTTGCGCACGCCGCCGGAGAGCGAACCCACCAATGCTTCCGGGTCGAGCTCCAGCCGCTGGATCGCGGTCTCGATACGCGCGGTCACCGCCCAGCCGTTCTGTGCTTCCAGCGCGGTCTGCAGCGGCTGCATGGCTTCCAGCAGTTTGTCGTAATCGGCATCCGGCTCGCCCAGCTGGTGCGAAAGATGATGGTAGTCGGTGATGATCTGGTGCAGCTCGCCCAGCCCGCGCGCCACTTCGTCGAACACGGTAGCCTCTGCATCCAGCACCGGCTCCTGGCTCACATAGCAGATGCGCGTGGTAGGTTGCCGCCACAATGTGCCGTCGTCCAGATGGGCCTGTCCGGCCAGCACCTTGAGCAGGGTGGATTTCCCGCCGCCGTTGCGACCGATGAGGCCGACGCGTTCACCCTCGTCGAGTTGAAAGTCCACGTGATCCAGCAGGGCGACGTGACCAAAGGCGATGCTCGCCTTGTCCAGCGTGATATACGGCATTTAGATTTTCTTTTCTTCTTGCGGCAGAGAGGATTGATAGACCAGCGAGAAACCGACGGCAAACAAGCCCATCGAGAAATAGCCGAACGAGGTGGTGAACTTGTTCAGCACCAGATGCGTGTTGTAGTCGTCGATACCGGTGGCGAAAAAATGGAACACGAACAGCAGTCCGGCCAGGACATTCCCGGCCAGCAACAGACGGTGGCCGAGTTTGAAACCGTTACCTTCCGGCTTTCCCTGCGGCGGCAGACCGCGCATGAAGTACCAGACCAGAAACACGAGCAGCAACAACAGCAAGGCACCGACCACACGCCCGGGGATGTCACCCTCGGTGGTCGCCACGCCCAGCAGTTCCAGTACCACGCGCCCGGCCGCCGCGACCAAGCCCATCGCCAGCGTCTGCAACATCAGGAACCAGGCTGCAAACACATTCACATTCGGATACTTCATCACTTGCCTTTCTCAGTCAGTTTCTTCAAATCTTCGATGATCTCGGTCGAGTGCTTCGATGTCTCAACCTTTGTATATACCTTGGCGACCCTGCCCTGCGGGTCGATCAGGAAAGTGTATCGCTTCGCAAACTTCATCAACATCAGATTGGTCAGCGCGCCATAGCGCGCCGCCACCTCGGCGGTCTTGTCCGCCAGCAGCGGGAACGGCAGATGATACTTCTTGGCGAACTCGGCATGGCTTTCGCTGTCATCCACACTGATACCCACCACCTGCGCCCCCAATGCCGTCAGCTTGTGCAGGTCATCGCGGAAGGCACAGGCCTCCTGCGTGCAGCCGGGCGTATCGTCCTTGGGATAGAAATACAGCACCAGCCACTTGCCCGCGTAGTCCTGCAACCGGTGCGGCTTGCCTTCCTGATCCGGCAAATTGAAATCGGGAGCCGCCTCACCCGCCTTGGGCGTCTCGCCCGCACGCGCCATCTGGCTCATGAGCAACATCAATGAGGCGAACAAACCAAAAAGGATCAGCCATTTCATTGAAAACCCCTTATGCCGGATAAGCGAGGATGGGATTTTACGTTAGAATGCGTGCGCCAACGCACACATCTGTCCTCGTAGTTAAATGGATATAACCGGCCCCTCCTAAGGGTCAATTACAGGTTCGATTCCTGTCGGGGACACCAGACGCAAAAGTTTCGGGAGCATCGTCATGCACGACCCTGGCAACAACCGCTCGTCGCACACCGACACCCTCAAGGTCGTGCTGATCTATGCACTCTTCGGCAGTCTCTGGATTCTCTTCTCCGACCAGATGGTCGAATCGCTGCCCACCAACCACGAGACCCACATGACCCTCCAGACCGTCAAAGGCTGGCTGTTCATGGCAGTCACTTCGCTGCTGCTCTATTACCTGCTGCACAGGATCGAACACCGCCAGAATGGGCATCAGACTCCCGCGCCATACAGCGGGATCGTCAACTGGAAGCGCTGGCAACTCTACCTGTTCGCCATCGCCATCACGCTGTTCGCACTGCTGCTGCGCGAAGGCATCGGCGTCCAGTTCAGCATGCGCCCAATGCTCATCATGCTCATGTTCCCCATCACCCTGAGCGCCGCCCTCGGCGGATTCGGGCCCGGCCTGCTCTCCACCGGCATCGCCACGCTGTATGTGGCTTATTACTTCACCCCGGCAGCGGGCGCGGCACGTTTCCACCTGCCGCTGGACCTGCTGCCGACGGGATTCATGATCGTTAACGGATTGCTGGTGAGTTACCTCAGCATGATGCTGCACGAGGCGCGCTACCGTTCCGAACAGGCACGCAGGCAGGCCGAGGCCAGTCTGACTGAGAAGACTCGCGCCATGCAACTGCTCGAGGGCATCGCCGAAGGCGCTACAGATGCCATCTTTGCCAAAGACAGCCAGGGTCGCTACCTGCTGTTCAACCAGGCAGCCGCAGGCAACGTCGGCAAGACGGCCGCAGAGGTGATCGGCAAGGACGACACCTCGATCTTCAAACCGCAGGATGCCGCGCTGGTCATGGCCGACGACCAACGAGTCATGGAAGCGAATCGCGTCATGACCTGGGAACACAGACTCACCACCGCGCTGGGCGGCCGGGTCTTTTCCACGACGCAGGGACCGCTGCATGACGAGAATGGCAATGTCACCGGCGTCTTCGGTATCGCCCGCGACATCACCTCGATCAAGACGGCAGAGGACGCCCTGCGGCGGGAACGCGACCGCAACCAGCGCTATCTCGACACCGTGCAGAACATCATGGTCGCGCTGGATTCGGAAGGACGCATCACCATGCTCAACCGCTACGGCTGCGAACTGCTGGGCTACCGCGAAAGCGAACTGCTGGGAGAGAACTGGTTCAAGATCTGTTTGCCGCAACCAGAGGGGATGGAAACCATCTATCCGGTGTACCGCAAACTCATGTCTGGGAATCTGGACAACACCGAACAATATACGAACACGGTGCTCTGTCGCGACGGCACGCAACGCACGATCTCCTGGCGCAACAGTTTCCTCATGAATCAGGCGGGCAACATCATCGGCACACTGAGCTCCGGCGAAGACATCACCGAGAAACAGCAAACCGAGGGAGCATTGCGCGAAAGCGAGCAGCGCCTGCTGCTGGCACAGGAAGCCGCACATGCCGGTATCTGGGAGTTCGACCTTGTTTCCGGCCGATCCTATTGGAGTCCGGAAGCCGAGCGCCTCTACGGCGTCGATCCGGGCAGCCTGCGCAACGACGACGACTGGCGTGCCAATGTGCATCCCGAAGACATGCATCTGATCGATGATGAGTGGGAGAAACACATCCTGAAAGGCGAGCCCTTCGAAGCGGAATTCCGCTATCGGCTGAAATCGGGCGAGATGCGCTGGTTGATGTCAAAAGGTAGCGCCCAGTACGACGACGCCGGCAAACCGGTCCGGCTCTCGGGCGTCAATCTGGACATCACCACCCGCAAGATGCACGAGGAGAAGTTGCGCCAACTCTCGCTGGCGGTGGAACAAAGTCCGGAAAGCATCGTCATCACCAACCTCGCGGGCGACATCGAATATGTCAACGAAGCATTCGTTCGCAACACCGGCTACAACCGCGAGGAAGTCCTTGGCAAGAATCCGCGCGTGCTGCATTCGGGCAAGACGCCGAAGGGAACATACGATGATCTCTGGAAGACCCTGAGCGATGGCCAAATCTGGCAGGGCGAGTTCCACAACAAGCGCAAGGATGGCAGCGAATACACCGAACACGCCGTCATCAGCCCGATCCGCCAGCCGGACGGGCGCATCACCCATTTTGTCGCGGTCAAGGAAGACATCACTGCCAAAAAACAGGCCGAGGCGGAGATCAACCGGCTGGCTTTCTACGATACGCTCACCGGCCTCCCCAACCGCACCCTGTTGCTGGAACGCGTGACACAGACGCTGGGTTTGACGCGGCGCACCAGCCATTTCAGCGCATTGATCGCTTTCAATATCGACCGTTTCAAGACCTTCAACGACGCCGGCGGCCAGGAGCTGGGAGACACCCTGCTCAAGACAGTGGCCGAACGCTTGTCCCATACCATGCGCGAGGGAGATGTCGTCGCACGCATCGCGGGCGACGAGTTCGGCATCCTGCTCACCGACCTTGCCCCGCAACAGCAGTCGGCAGCCCATTACGCCCTGCACGTGGCCGACAAGATCCATGCCTCGCTGCACAAACCATTCAAGGCAGGGAATGAGCACATCACGCTCACCGCCTGTCTGGGCATCGCGATGTTCCCGGACCGGGACGAAGATGCGCCGCTGGACATCCTGCGCCGCGCCAACACCGCGCTGCATCATGCCAAGACGCGCGGCAACGGCCAAACCTCCTTCTTCGAGGGGGCGCTGGACGAGGTCGCCAAACAGCGCTTTGATATCGAACGCGAACTGCACCAGGCCATCAAAGCGGGAGAGCTGCGCGTGTTCCTGCAACCCCAGGTGGATGCGGCAGGAAAGACGGTCGGCGCGGAAGCGCTGGTTCGCTGGCAGCATCCGCAGCGCGGTTTGATACAACCCGGCGCATTCATCCCCATCGCGGAAGAATCGAACCTCATCGTCGAGATCGGCAACTGGGTGTTCGCCGAGGTGAGCCGCCTGCTGACACTGGAGGAGATGTCGACCTCCACGATGCGCATCTCGGTCAACATCAGTCCGCGCCATTTCCGCCAGGCGGATTTCGTCGACCAGCTCAAGCGCAACATCCTCCACACCGGCGTTGATCCCGCGCGCCTGATGCTGGAAGTGACCGAAGGGATGCTGATCGACAACATCAACGACGTCATCGCCAAGATGGTGGAATTGAGCGCCATGGGCATCCACTTCTCGCTGGACGATTTCGGCACCGGCTATTC
>DMCN01000107.1 GCA_003445795.1 Gallionellaceae bacterium | reverse complement strand
CACCGAGCACGGCATGCGCATCCACGGCGGCGACATCCTTCTCCACGGCGGTGGATTCGCCGGTCAGCGCGGCTTCCTCGATGCGCAGGTTCTTCTCGCTCAACAGGCGCAGGTCGGCCGGTACCTTGTCGCCGGAGGCGAGCAGCACGATGTCGCCCGGCACCAGCGTCTCGGCCGCCACCACGAGACGCTTGCCGTCGCGCAGTACGGTGGCCTCGGGCGACAGCATGCGGCGTATCGCTTCCATTGCCTGCTCCGCTTTGCCTTCCTGGATGAAACCGATGATGGCGTTGATCACCACCACGCCGGCGATCACCGCCGTGTCCACCCAGTGGGCGAGCAGTGCGGTGACACCCGCCGCTGCCAGCAGCACGTAGATCAGCACATTGTGGAACTGGAGCAGGAAGCGCATGAACGGACCTCGCTTTTGCGCGGGCGTGAGCCGGTTCGGGCCGTGCTCGGCGAGCCGGCGTGCAGCTTCTTCGGAGTCGAGTCCGTCTGCAGTCGTTTTTTGTGTGGCAAGCGTCTGCTGCGCGGTGAGGGTGTGCCAGCCTGGCATGAGGACTGCCGATGAGAGGGGGGAGGTATTCATTTCAGCACTCCGGTGTACATTGGGGATGGTACACCGATTCCGCTGCGGATCGGACGTTCAGGGCGCCTTGGGGGATTTGTCCAGATCCTGGATGAACAGACCGATAGCCTTGGCCAGATCGGCAGGCTTTTCCACGAAACGGAAGCCCGCGCGGTGGGCGAGCGTTCCATCGGGCTGCTGGACCGTGGTGACATGGCGCAGCTCCATATCGGCGACGATGGCATCGCCGCCGGGAACCATGATGCGGCAGCCGTGCAGCAGTGCACCGTCATCAAGATTGATGTCCATGTCGTAGATCAGGCAGCCCAGACCGTCGTGGCTGATATCGGTGATGTGCGACTCGAACGGGATGAAGCCGCCTTCATCGGCGACGCAGCGCAGCGAGAGTTCGGCCGGGACCGGGATGCGCGGATGTTCGCGCCGGTTGTGTATCAGCAGCGATTTCGGCATGGCGAACTGGATGGCGGGTTCACCGCTGATCTGGATCTCTTCCGGAGCGGTGCCGGTGAAGGTGAAGTTGAGATCCTGGCGGTCAGTGGCGGTGAACTCGACTTCGGGCGAGCTCAGCACCATGGTGTTGATCGTCTTGTGCGGGGAATAGCTGATGGCGAAGCGGTCGGCGGCGAGGTCGGCGGAGATCATGAACGAAGCGAACGGATGACCGTTCTTGATCTCGGCAGTGACCTTGCACTTTTCCTGTGCCAGCACCTGCATGATGCGGGCGATCTCGATGTGGGAACGGAACAGCAGGTTGTCAGGGCGGGCCATCTTGCGTACCGGTGGGGTCGTTTAGCGCAATACCGCCAGTGCCGCCTCGTAGTTCGGTTCGTGCTTGATGTCGTCGACCAGCTCGGCGTGGATGATCTGGTTCTTGTCGTCCAGAACCAGCACCGCGCGGGCGGTGACACCGGCCAGCGCGGTGTCGGCGATCTTCACGCCGTAGTTGCGCATGAAGTCACGGCCGCGCATCAGCGACAGCGTGACCACATTTTCCAGGCCTTCGGCCACGCAGAAGCGGCTCATGGCGAAGGGCAGGTCGGCGGAGATCACCAGTACCACGGTGTTGTTCAGCTGGCTCGCCGCCTCGTTGAACTTGCGAGTGGAAGTGGCGCACACGGCGGTGTCGAGACTGGGCACGATGTTGAGCACCTTGCGTTTTCCTGCATAGCTTTGCAGTGAAACGTCGTTCAAGTCTTTGCCCACCAGTGTGAAGTCGGGCGCCTGCTGGCCCACTGAGGGAAAGGTTCCAAACAGGGTGACAGGGGCTCCGGCCAGAGTGGTTGCGGGTTTCTTTACGGTGTCCTTGGCCATGTTCGCTCCTTGTTTTATGTGTATGACGAAACCGGCGGACAAGCACAAACCAGATTCTTGTCGCCGTACACATTATCCACCCGAGCCACGGCAGGCCAGAATTTATTTTCGCGTACCCAGTTCAAGGGGTAGGCAGCCTGTTCCCGTGTGTAGGGACGTAGCCACTCGTTGGCGCATACCGATTTCGCGGTATGCGGCGCATGCTTGAGGATGTTGTCCTTCTTGTCCACCTTGCCGGAGATGACTTCATCGATCTCCTTGCGAATGGCGATCATGGCCTCGCAGAAACGGTCCAGCTCGGCCTTGGATTCGCTTTCGGTCGGTTCCACCATCAGCGTATCCACCACCGGGAAGGAAGTGGTCGGCGCATGGAAGCCGAAGTCCATCAGGCGCTTCGCGATGTCCGTCACTTCCACGCCTTCTTTCTTCCATTCGCGGCAATCCAGGATCATCTCGTGCGCACAGCGGCCGTTGCTGCCGCTGTACAGCGTGGCGTAGCTGTCCTTCAGCGATTCCTTGATGTAGTTGGCATTCAGGATCGCCATCTTGGTCGCCTCGGTGAGGCCCTTGCCGCCCATCATCTTGATATAACCATAGGAGATCATCAGGATCAGTGCGCTGCCGTACGGTGCCGCCGACACCGCGTGGATGCCCTGCGCGCCGCCGACCTTGACCACCGGATGCGAAGGCAGGAACGGTGCGAGATGCGCCGCCACGCCGATGGGGCCGACACCGGGTCCGCCACCGCCGTGCGGGATGGCGAAGGTCTTGTGCAGGTTGAGGTGGCACACGTCCGCGCCGATGTTGCCGGGGCTGGTGAGGCCAACCTGCGCGTTCATGTTGGCGCCGTCCATGTACACCTGGCCGCCGTTGGCATGGATGATAGAGGTGATGTCCTTGATGCTTTCTTCGTACACGCCGTGCGTGCTGGGGTAGGTCACCATTAGGCACGACAGGTCGGCCTTGTGTTCCTCCGCCTTGGCGCGCAGGTCGTCCACGTCGATGTTGCCCTTGGCGTCGCACTTCACCACCACGATATGCATGCCGCACATCGCCGCACTTGCCGGGTTGGTACCGTGCGCGGAGGAGGGGATGAGCACCACATTGCGCTGTGCTTCGCCGCGCGAACGATGATAGGCCTGAATGACTAGCAGACCGGCGTATTCGCCGGAAGCACCGCTGTTGGGCTGGAAGCTCATCTGCGCGAAACCGGTGATCTCGGACAGATCGGCATCCAGACCGGCAATCAGCTCCTGATAACCCGCGGCCTGTTCTAGTGGCACGAAGGGATGCAAGTTGGCGAACTCCGGCCAGGTCAAACCCAGCATCTCGGAAGCCGCGTTGAGCTTCATGGTGCAGGAACCCAGCGAGATCATGGAGTGCGTGAGCGACAGGTCCTTGTTTTCCAGGCGCTTGATGTATCGCATCATCTCGGTTTCGGAATGATAGCAGCTGAACACTGGATGGCTCAGGATGGCCGACTGGCGCTGTTTTACGAGTAGCGGTTGCGTGGCGAGTTGCGCCGAAGTGAGTACCGGTGCTGGCTTGCCGACCTTTTGTGCGAACACGGCGAGGATGGCGTTGAGGTCGTCGAGCGAAGTGGTCTGGTCGAGCGAAATACCCACCCCGTCGGCGGCATAGCGGAAATTGATTTGCGCCGCTTCGGCCAGTGCATGCACTTTAACGTTGTCGGTGTGCATGAGCTTGATGGTGTCGAAGAACATGCCTTCGGCCACTTTGTAGCCGAGCTTCTTCAACTCGCCCGCCAGCAGGGCGGTGGAACGATGCACCTGCGCGGCGATACCGTGCAGGCCTTCCGCGCCGTGATACACCGCGTACATGCTGGCCATGATCGCCAGCAATGCCTGCGCGGTGCAGATGTTGGAAGTGGCCTTCTCGCGGCGGATATGCTGTTCGCGTGTCTGCAATGCCATGCGCAATGCCGGGTTGCCATCGGCATCGACAGACACGCCGATGATGCGGCCCGGCATGGAGCGCTTGTGCGCATCGCGGCAGGCGAAGAAGGCGGCGTGCGGGCCGCCGTAGCCCATCGGCACGCCGAAGCGCTGCGTGGAACCCAGCACAACGTCCGCACCCCATTCGCCGGGCGGCGTGAGCAGCACCAGACTCAGGATATCGGCGGCAACAGCGATGGTCATGCCGTTGGCTTTGGCGCGTGCGACAAAGTCGGCATAGTCATGCACGGTGCCGTCGGCAGTCGGATATTGCAGCAGCGCGCCGTACAGCTTGTCGTTCAGCGTGAGCGTCTTGAAGTCGCCGATCACCAGCTCAATGCCCAGCGGCTTGGCGCGCGTCTTCAGCAGCTCAATGGTCTGCGGGAAGCATTCGTTGGACACGAAGAAACTGTTCTTGCCCGCGGCGACGTCGTCGCGTGAGCGCAGGCCGTGCAGCATGGTCATCGCTTCTGCGGCGGCGGTGGCTTCGTCCAGCAGGGAGGCGTTGGCGATCTCCATGCCGGTCAGGTCCATGATCATGGTCTGGAAATTCAGCAGCGCTTCCAGGCGACCCTGCGCGATCTCGGCCTGATACGGCGTGTAAGCGGTGTACCAGCCCGGGTTCTCCAGCACGTTGCGCTGGATCACCGGCGGCACGACAGTGTCGTAATAACCCAGACCGATATAACTCTTGAACAACTTGTTCTTCGCCGCGATGCCGCGCAGATGGTTCAGGAAAGCATGTTCGCTCATGCCCGCGGGCAGGTTGAGCGGTTTCTTCAGGCGGATGGTGGCGGGCACGGTCTGGTCGATCAGTGCATCCAGTGAAGGCGCATTGATCTTCTTCAGCATGGCCTGCACGTCATTGGTGCTTGGGCCGTTGTGGCGATTCGCGAATTGTTCGGTATTGTTCATGGTCGGAGTGACTCTGAAGGATGGCAAATAAAAAAGGGAGCGGGGCCGAGCCCCACTCCCGTGTGCAGTTCTTAGTGAGCTTCGCTGTCGACGACGGCCTGGTACGCGGTCGCATCCAACAGGGCAGCGACATCCGCCGCACTGTCCGGCTTCATCTTGAAGATCCACGCGCCGTAAGGGTCGCTATTGATGGTTTCCGGTGCACTGTCCAGATTGCCGTTGGCGGCAATGACTTCGCCGGAAACGGGTGCGTAAACATCGGCAGCGGCCTTCACCGATTCCACCACGGCGCATTCTTCCTTGGCTTTCAGCTTGCGGCCGGCAGCGGGCGCTTCGACGAACACCATATCGCCCAGCAGTTCCTGCGCGTGCTGGGTGATGCCGATGGTGATGCTGCCGTCGGCTTCGGTTTTGACCCATTCGTGGGAGGCGGTGTATTTCAGGTTGGATGGATTGCTCATGGTCATGTCCTTTTGAATAATTATTAAATGAGGCCTTTGCCGTTGCGGGCGAATGGGTACTTCACTACTTTTGCGTTCAACAATTTGTCGCGGATCTCGACCTGCACGGTGTCGCCGAGTTGCACTGCGTTCGGGATGCGTGCCAGTGCGATGGATTTTTCAAGAGTCGGGGAAAATGAACCGCTGGTGATCTCGCCATCGCCATGCGCGGTCTTCACCTTCTGGTGGCCGCGCAGCACGCCGCGATCCAGTAACACCAGTCCGGCAAGTTTCTTCGTCGGCGGGTTGGCCAGCAGGGCGGCCTTGCCGATGAAGTCGCGCTCGCTCTTCAGGTCCACCGTCCAGGCCAGTCCGGATTCCAGCGGGCCGACGGTTTCATCCATATCCTGGCCGTACAGGTTCATGCCGGCTTCCAGACGCAGTGTGTCGCGTGCGCCCAGGCCGATGGGTTTGACGCCGACTTTGCTCAGCGCGTACCAGAATGCCTCGACCTTTTCTTTGGGCAGCATCACCTCGAAACCGTCTTCACCAGTGTAGCCGGTGCGCGCCACGAAATACTCGCCGCAATCGGCGGCCTGGAAGTTCACCAGATTCTCGGTCGCCGCTTTTGTCTGCGGCAGCACTTCCCACACCTTGGCGCGGGCATTTGGTCCCTGTATCGCGACCATCGCCAGATCATCGCGCGAAGTGATGGTGAGTTTGGGCGCATGTGTGGCGGCCTGTTCCTTCATCCACGCGATGTCCTTGTCCGCCGTTCCCGCGTTCACCACGATGCGGAACCACTGCTCGGTCATGAAATAGATGATGAGGTCGTCGATCACAACGCCTTCGGGACGCAGCATGGCGGAATACAGTGCCTTGCCGGGAATGGTGATCTTGTCGGCGTTGTTGGCCAGCAGGTAGCGCAGGAAGGCGCGCACGCCGTCGCCCTTGGCATCCACCACGCGCATGTGGCACACGTCGAACATGCCGACATCGTTGCGCACCTGGTGGTGTTCGTCGATCTGCGAACCGTAGTTCACCGGCATGTCCCAGCCGCCGAAATCCACCATCTTGGCGCCCATGGCGCGGTGGGCTGCATTCAAAGGAGTTGTTTTGAGAGTCGTCATGGCTGCTTTCTGCAAATAAAAAAGGGCGAGGCCATATGGCCTCGCCCCCATCTGTCCTTGATACCTGAGAGATTACGGTGTTGGCCGTGTGCCCCTTCGGTGGCTGATTGAACAGCGCTCTCCAGATTTGCCTGTTCCGACTGGTTCATGGGCCTGAGCGGTTACGGGTATTGCGCCTTCGGCGGTGCCTGACGGCACGCTCTCCCAGTCGGTTTGAACGGCAGGGCGGATTATACCGGAACTTGTTATTGGGGATAGAACAGGAACAAACGATACCCCGACGGCTTGAGGTCGGTGGTGTCCATGCGCAGGCGGATATCCAGGTCGCGGTTGGCGGGGATGCCAATCTTCTCGTCAGTGCCTTTCTTCAGATAATCCGCCGGATGGAAGACGCGACGCGCGATGGCTTGGTCCTGCATGTCGGTGAGGGTGAGTTCCAGGCTGGGGTAGGTTTGCGCGTACGGTGCGCGGTTGTGGCTCAGCGCGTGCAGGATGACGATGTTGCTTTGCGCCGGGTCGGATTCGAGTTCGGAAGATTCGAGCACCATCAGGTCTATCTTCTTCGGCAGGGTGACAGTGCAGGAGAGCGATTCGCAATACTGTATCAGCAGCGGTTTCAATCCCGGCAGGCGCGCGCCCAGTTCGACGCGGTAATAATAAGTCGCCTGGCCGAGCAGCATCAGCGCCAGTGTCGCGGCGATCAATATCCCGGCCCAGTTGAGCCCTCGTGCGGGCTTCGCGGGCACTTCGTCGGTGAGTTCCTCGATGAACTGGACTTGCTGCGCCAGCGTGCGCGGCTCCTCCTCCAGTTCGGGCACATCGGGGATGGGCGAAAGGTCGAAGCCGCCCTGTTGCGGAAAATTCTCGATAGGCAGACTGAGTTGCGGGCTGGGCTCGTCTTCGTGCAGGTGTTTGCGCGCATCGAAGACGTCGTGGCAATGGCCGCAGCGCACCAGACCGTCATGCGCGGCGAGTTGCGCAACGGACACATTGAAGCGGGTGCCGCATTCGGGGCAGCGCGTGATATCGCTCATCGTTTAACGCCGGACAGACAACACCATCCATCTTCCAGCACAGCGGGCGCGAGGTCAAACCATTGCGCGTAGATGCGCATCACTTCCTCGGCCTGCTCGGCGAGGATGCCGGAGAGTACGATGCGACCGCCCGGCTTCGCGGCACCGGCCAAAAGCGGGGCCAGCGCGCGCAAGGGATTGGTGAGGATGTTGGCGACGACAACATCATATTGCGCGAGCGTGATCCCATCGGGTAGGTAGAAGTCGGCGAGCACCCGATTGGCGGAAGCGTTGTCGCGGCTGGCAACCACGGCCTGCGCGTCCACGTCGACACCGACGGCGCTGCCGGCTCCCAGCTTCATCGCGGCGATGGCGAGAATGCCGGAACCGCAGCCGTAATCAAGCACGCTTTCACTACCCTTGATGTTGCCGTCCAGCCAGCGCAGGCATAGCCGCGTGGTCGGATGGCTGCCGGTGCCAAAAGCGAGGCCGGGGTCGAGCGCGATGTTGATGGCTTTTGGGTTGGTCGGTTCGTGCCAGGTCGGCACGATCCACAGACGGTCGCTGATGCGGATGGGATCGAATTGCGACTGGGTCAGGCGCACCCNNGGCAGCGAGGCCGAGTTCGGTGCAGCAGGCTTGCAGGATGCCCGCCACATCGGCGTCGCTTTCGAACAGGGCGTTGACGAGATTGTGTTGCCAGACGGAAGAGGTCGGCTCGCCCGGCTCGCCGAAGATGGCCTGCTCGTCGGGGGTGTCGGCGTCCGCATCGAGCATGTCGACCGACAGCGCGCCGTGCGCCAGCAGCGCTTCGCTCAGTGCCTCAGCGTAGTCGGCAGAGGCTGTCACCGACAACGTGAGCCAGGACACGGCTTACTTGCCCTTCTTTTCTGCCAGCTTGTGTTCCAGGTAATGGATGCTGGTACCGCCGTTCACGAAGGCAGCGTCGTTCATCAACTCCTGGTGCAGCGGGATGTTGGTGTTGA
>DMCN01000104.1 GCA_003445795.1 Gallionellaceae bacterium | reverse complement strand
GAGCGAACTTGAGCGTAGGGTTAGCGGACATGTGCATCATCGAGAACCAAAGAAGAAGACACCGAGAACAAAGATACACAAAATCGCAAGCACGACACCAAGCCCACGAACGACCCAGCCCGTGACAACCGCATACCTTGGGGTGTTCGTTCCATCGGGGTTGTTGAAGCCCCCAGGCAAATCGTCTTCCAGCGTAGCCACCCAACCATTGATCAAGATTGCTCCCGCAACAATTAAGAATGCCCACCAAAACTTCAAACCTGAGATTGAAGAGAGACCTGCCGCGAGCAGCGCTACAACCAACAACCAGATCGATGGCAAGAGCACGCGTTTCATGTTCGCTAACGTGGATCGAGTTGAGCGGCACCCCCGCCAGACGGCTTGCGCTTATGGCAGGCGAGCAGCGAATCTAACCACAGAGTAAACATCGGGTTCGAGCCTGGCATGCAAGTCGGCCAGTGGGGCGCAGCCGCGAGCTTCGCGAGCGGTGTCCGCTCTAACGAGGCGTTAGGCGCAGATGGACCTGCTTCGCCACGCTCGGTTTTTGCTACGCAATGCCTTCCCATTCCTGGCTGCCCCTGTGCGCGTTGATTGAAAAAATCAGCCCCAAAAAAACTGTTATATGGCGCGAAGCGTAGCTTAGCGTCGTCCGCATCAACGACTTCAGTTATGCGGCGAACGTAAGCTACGCTTCNNTCATAGAGCGGCAATGTCGCCTATCTCCGACGGCGTTGTCAATACTGGGTGTGTGGATTTTGTGTATTCAGCCACTTACCTGATTCGGCTGCTGGACTTCCATTTTAGGGAAACCTAAAATTCCGCGGATGGAAGCTAAAGTCGTTTCTCAGGATTCGCCCAAGCTGCTCGACCGGATGCGCGCAGAGATTCGTGTGCGCCACTATAGTATCCGCACCGAGGAAACCTATATCGATTGGGCGCGCCGTTTCATTTTGTACCACGATAAGCATCACCCCAAGGATATGGGGGCTGATGAAGTTCAAAGCTTTCTGAGCTATCTGGCGATGGAGCGAAAAGTCTCTTCTTCGACCCAGAATCAGGCCAAGTCTGCGCTGCTGTTTTTATACCGCGATGTGTTGCATATCGAGCTGCCTTGGCTGGATGAGGTGATCGCAGCCAAGATGGGCAAACGCTTGCCGGTCGTCTTGACCCAGACCGAAATGCGAGCTTTGCTGAACGCCATGTCCGGCACGATGGGTTTGGTGGCGTCACTGCTGTATGGCACGGGCATGCGACTACTGGAAGGCTTGCGCCTACGGGTGAAGGATGTGGAATTCGAGCGGCGCGAGATCATTGTCCGCGAAGGCAAGGGCAACAAAGACCGGGTGACCGTGCTTCCCGAGAATTTGATTCTGCCTTTGCAAACACATCTGGTAAAAGTGAAGGCCTTGCATGAACGCGATATCGAGGCGGGTTTCGGCGAGGTGTATCTGCCCAATGCGCTTGCCGTTAAATATCCCAAGGCGGCGCGCACCTGGGGTTGGCAATTCGTTTTCCCGTCTGTTGTGCGTTCGATAGACCCGCGCTCCGGTATTGAGCGACGCCATCATCTATATGAAGCCAGTGTGCAACGCGCCGTGCGCGAGGCCGCGAAGATCGCGGAGATCCACAAACCCGTTACCCCGCATGTCTTGCGCCACTCTTTTGCCACGCATCTGCTGCAATCCGGCTACGACATCCGCACCGTGCANNGTGGTGAGTCCGCTGGACAGGTGAGCCGGGGCAGTTGTTCGGCGATGCACCAAACAAAACGGCGCGCAATCCCTTGCGCGCCGTTTTGCTTTTTGAAGAGTGCTGCTACAGGTAGTTGAACAGCGACAGCTGCGAGACTTTGGCGAAGGATTGCTGTGCCGCTTGCAGTGTCATGTTCTCCAGCGAGAGTTCGCTGATGGCTTTGTTGTAGTCGGTGTCCTGAATCTTCGACAGGGTCGTTTTGAGTTGCAGGCCGACCTCATCGCCGGTGACTTGCAGGGCGTCGAGTTCGCGCAGGCGCGAGCCCATGGTGGCGCGAATGTTGAGCACATTGCTGAGGCCCTGGTCTAGTGCGCCGTAGGCGTCGTTCAATCCCTGACGGTAGGCCACCGAGTTCATGGCGTTGGTCGAGGGAATGGAGGCGTTCAGCGTCGAGATGAGGTCGCTCAGGGTGGTGAACAGGCTCTGGTTGGTGCTGGGGGTCAGATTGAATGTATCGGTGTTGGCGGGTGTGCCCTGGATGGCGACCTGCACGCCGTTGAAGCTGATGGTCTGTCCGCTCACATAGGTGCCGGATGACACCAGCACGGGCGGTCCGGCTGTGACGTCGTTGATGTTGTAAGTGGTGGCGCTGGTGAAAACGATCTGGTAGCTGTTGTTGCTATACAGCGCAGGGTTGGTCACCGTGCCTTGCGAGATGGAACCGGTGCCGGTGTTGCCGGCGGCGGGCGCTGNNGTTGCCGTTGCGGATGCGCATGAAGATGTCGGCGCCGGAATCGGTGGTGTTGATCTGGCGCGAGGCCGCGGCCTGCACCTTGCGCTGTACGTCGTCGCCCTGATAGACCACGCCGCCGGCTACATTCACGAACGGCTGGGTGCTGCCCTGCGATCCGGAGAACAGGAAGTTGCCTGCGCCATCTCCGCTGTTGGCCAGACCCTGCAGTTCCTGCAAACGTCCCTGCAATTCGGCGGCCAGCGATCTGCGGCTGGAATCGCTGAGGATGCCGTTGCCCGCATCCAGCGCAATAACGCGCGCATCCTGCAACAGGGTGGTCACGCTTTCCATGACGCCTTCTGCCAGCGACAGGGTGTTGATCGCGGCGGTGCGGTTGTTGCCGTATTGGGTATTGGCGGAATCGGACTGGGNNCCGCGCGCGCGGCGGCGGCAGGATCGTCGGCGGGGTTGAGGATGCGGCGCCCGGTGGCGATCTGCTGCTGTGTCTGCGAGACCTGCGTCTGCAGGTTGTTCATGGTGGTGATGTTGTCGCTATAGAGCGAGTTGGTGCTTATACGCATGATGATTAACCTCCCAGTTGCAACAGCGAGTCGAACATGGATTGTGCAATCGACATCGATTTGGCTGCTGCCTGATAAGCCTGCTGGTATTTCAGCAGGTTCGCTGCTTCTTCATCCAGATTGACACCGGACACCGCCTGGAACGAGCGGGTCACCTGCGCCAGCATGCTGGTCTGAGCCTTGCTGGTGACTTCGAGTTCGCGCGTCTGCGTGCCGACCTGACTGATCAGTTGCCCGTAGGCGCCCTGATAACTGGCGGTGCCGTTCACCATGGTGTTGGTGGTTTGCAGTTGCGCCAGTTTGAGGATGTTGCTGCCATCGGTGGTGGCGTTGGTGTTGGGTGTGACGGTGAAACTGTCGCCCGCGACCGGCGTGCCGGTGATCTGCGTGGTCCAGCCATTGATGGTGATGGCCGCCCCGGCGGTATAGGGCTGCGAGCCCACCGGTGCACCTGTGCCGGTGGCGGTGTAGGTGGTGGGCGGAGTGTCGAAAGTGATGGTGATCGGCTGTTGCAGGTTCACATTCAGCGGCAATCCCGGCACCACAGTGGCAGCACCGATGACGCCGGTACCGACGTTGGCGGTCGCTGTGTTGGAACGGATCGGCGAAGCCGCCGCGATCTTGTTCGGGTCGGTGATGCTGAGCGCGATGCTGCCGCCGCCGGCCACCGTGGGGCGGACGAGGAAGGAATCGCCGGCGACGTTCGCCACCATGCCCGGTGTCAGTTGCAGGGTGATGCCCGTTCCCGTGAGCGTCTGTCCGGCAGTCATTTGCGCGGTGGTGAACGACTGCATCAGGGTGTTGTTCGAAGTGTCGTAGACGTTGTAGTTGGCACCGTCGAACTGCACGCTGTAGTCGTGGCCGGTCAGGGCGGTGGTGCTGGTGATGGTCGACCCCAGCACGGCGTCGCCGACGTTGCTGGTGGAGGATGTCACGCGCGGCACGCCGGAGGAGAAGAATGACCCGCCCAGTGCGCCCTTGAGGTCCATGCCCTGTTGGTGCTGCTGGTTGAAAGTGTCGGCCAGCCCCAGTGCGATACGCCCCAGCGCATTCTGCGCGGGATCGAGTTCGTTCTGGCGGAAATCGAGGTAACCGCCCAGGTTGCCGCCCTGCAAAGCGCTCTGCTGGATGCGGCTGACATTGCCGTTGTTGAGATAGGCGACTTCGAGCGCGGTGGGGTCGGTGGTCGAAGCGACCGCCTGCAGGGTGGAAGTACGGTTGCCGACCACCAGCGACTGGCCGCTGCCGATGAACACATCGACCGAGCCGTCCGGTTGCTTGACGGTGGAGACGCGGATCTCCTGGCTGAGCTGGTTGATGAGCTGGTCGCGCTGGTCGAGCAGGTCGTTGGGCGGCTGGCCGGGCGACTGTGCTTGCAGTTGCACGATGTTCTCGTTCAACGATGCGATCTGTTTCGCATAGCTGTTGACCGAGGAGACGCTGTTCTGGATCTGGCCGTTGAGTCCGTCACGGATCTGGGTCATGCGCTGGTCCAGTGCATGCAGCCGGTTCACCAGTGATTGTGCGCTGCCGATCATGCCCTGACGCGCGGCAACGGATTCCGGCGCGTTGGCCACACCGTTCACGTTGCTGAAGAAGTCCTGCAGGGTCGGTGTGAGGCCGCCGCTGGAATCGCCGAACAGGTTGCTCAATTGCTGCGACAGTTCGTAGCGGGAATTGAGGTTGGAAGACTGGGTCTGCGCTTCCAGCACCTGCGCGCCGAGGAACTGGTCGTAGCGGCGCAGCACGGTGGTCACATCGGCACCCTGGCCGAAGAAACCCGAGCCGGTGTTCTGCGGCTGCTCCGCGGTCTGAATGATCTCCTGGCGCGAATAGCCGGGGGTGTTGACGTTGGCGATGTTGTGCGAAGTCGCGGCGATGCCCGCCTGGGCTGCCCGCAATGCACTTACTCCGATGCCGTATATTCCAGTGCCCATTTCGATTCCTTTTGCCGTCAGACAACTCTACATAGTTTGGCTATCGGCATTTCATGAGAAAACTTTAGGGCTATCCCTGTGCGCGCACCCTGACACTGCCGATAACGCCGGCCAGTTTGTCCGCATAGCGCGGGTCGGTGGCGTAACCGGCCTTTTGCAGCGCCTGCGCGAAGGCCTTGGCGTCGCTCTGCTCCAGCACCCCGGCATAACGCGGGTCATCCCCCAGGAATTTGGCGTAATCCTGGAAAGCCTCGGTATAGCTGCCATAGGCGCGGAAGCTCTCTACTTGTTTACTCGCTACGCCATTGTGGTATTCGGTAGTGGTCACTTCGGCGACCTTGCCGTTCCAGCCCTTGTTGGCCTTGATGCCGAACAGGTTGAAACTGTTGCTGCCGTCCGCATTCATGATCTCGCGTTTGCCCCAGCCGCTCTCCAGCGCCGCCTGCCCCATGATGAGATGGGCGGGGATACCGGTGCTGCGGCTGGCCTGCTCGGCATGCGGACGCATCTTGTCGACGAAGGCCTGTTGCACATCGCCACGGTAGGCGGAAGGGATCGCCGCAGCGGCTGACGGTTGGGTGGATGCCGCGACGGCGGCTTCGACTGTCTGCTGGTTGCGGGTGAGCTGGCGCACCATGATGTCGGCCAGACCGACACCGCGATCGGCCATGCTCTGCGCCAGTTGCTGGTCGAGCATGCCGGTGAACATCTTGGTCTGCTCGCTATCGAACACGCCGTCCTGCGGGGTCGCCTCGCGCATGCTCTTTAGCATCATGTTGAGAAAGACCGTCTCGAACTGCTTGGCGACGGTCTTCAGCGCCTGGTCGGGCGCCTGCTTGGATTGCAGTTTGAGTCTGTCGAGGTTCTGGCCGTCGATGGCCAAGCCGCCGACATCCATGCCGGGGAGAGACATCAGATCACCTCTAAATCGGCTCTCAATGCGCCTGCCGATTTCATCGCCTGCAGGATCGCCAGCATGTCCTGCGGTGTCGCGCCGATGGAATTGAGCGCCTTGATGACATCGCCCAGTGCCACGCCCTGCTTCAGGTGCAGCAGGTTGCCGGGCGCGGCCGTGATCTCGATGCTGGCGTTGCTCACCGGTGTGGTCTGGCCCTGCGATAACGGCGCCGGCTGGCTCACCGCGTTGTCCGCGCTGATGACCACGGTGAGGTTGCCGTGGGCGACCGCGCAATCGTTGAGTGTCACTTTCTGGTTCATCACCACCGAGCCGGTGCGCGCATTGATGATGACTTTGGCGCTGGCCGCCGCCGCGTCGAGCGACAGGTTCTCGATGCGCGAGAGGAAGGCGACGCGCGCGCTGCCTCCCGGTGCCTTCACCTGCACGGTGCGGCTGTCCAGTGCCTGGGCGATCTCGCTGTCGGGCGAGATATCGCGATTGATGGTGTCGGCCAGTCGTGTCGCAGTAGTGAAATCAGCATTGATCAATTCAAGGTGGACGAACTCGCCCTGCCCCAGCGCCGTCGGCACGGAACGCTCGACGGTCGCGCCGCTTGGGATACGTCCCACGCTCAGATGATTGACCTGCGCCTTGGAACCGCCTGCCGCGGCGCCCGCACCGCTGACCAGCAGGTTGCCCTGCGCCATCGCATAGACTTGGCCGTCGGCACCTTTGAGCGGCGTCATCAGCAGTGTGCCGCCACGCAGACTCTTGGCATTGCCGATAGATGACACGGTGATGTCGATGGTCTGGCCGGGACGCGAGAACGGCGGCAGCGATGCCGTTACCGTCACGGCGGCGAGGTTCTTCAATTGCAGGCTGGTGCCGGGCGGCAGGGTCACGCCCATCTGCGCCAGCATGGTGATGGTGCTCTGTACCGTGAACGGGGTTTGCGTGGTCTGGTCGCCGCTGCCGTCCAGACCGACCACCAGACCGTAGCCGAGCAACTGGTTCTCGCGCACGCCCAGCACGGTGGCCAGGTCCTTGACGCGTTCGGCCGAGGCCGCCAGTGACAGCGTCATCAGCAGGACGGCGGTGATTGTTCTGATCATGGCGTTCATATGACCTCCCTAGAACGGCAGAATGGAGAAGAAGAAGCGGTTGAACATGGTGGTCACCGCCGCCGCGTCGATGTTCTGCGCGCCCTTGTATTCGACATGCACTTCCGCGACCTGCGTTGATTGCACGGTGTTGCTGCTGCTGATGTTGGACGGGTTCACCACGCCGGAGAAACGCACGTACTCTTCCGAGTGTTTGATCGCCACCTGTTTCTCGCCCGCGACGCGCAGGTTGCCGTTGGGCAACACTTCGGTCACGGTCACGGTGATCGCGCCGGAGAAACTGTTGCTGCCGGAGCTGTCTGTCTTGCTGGCGGATTTGACGCTACTGCTGCCCGCCGCGCCGTACGAGCCTTGCACTGTCGCCCCGTTCACACCGGTCATGAGCGGGGTCGCCAGCGCGATGCTGCCGCTGTTGTCGGCGCTGTTACCGGATTTACCGGAGGCGGATGTCGTCTCGGCGATGTTGATGATGAGTACGTCGCCGACGTTGCGCGCACGGCGGTCTTCGAACATGGGACGCTCGTTCACGCCGGCCTGAAAGATCGAGCCGTTGCTCTCGCTCGCCTGCGCCGTTTTCGGTGCCGGACGCGCGGTCAGCGGTTGTTTGATGTTGGTGGAGGGGACACAGGCGCTCAACAGCGCCGCCATCGCCACGATCCACACTGCATTGAAAGCCTTATTCATGATCGACCTCAGATCTGCGACAGTTTCTGCAACATCTGGTCGGAGGTGGTGATCGCTTTGGAGTTGATCTCGTACGCGCGCTGCGTCTGGATCATGTTCACCAGCTCTTCCACCACGTTAACGTTGGAGGTCTCGACATAACCCTGGCTCAGGGTGCCGGTGCCGTTGGTACCCGGCACGTTGGTGCTGGGCGTACCCGAGGAGCCGCTCTCCAGATACAGGTTCTGGCCCATGCTTTCGAGGCCGGAGGCATTGATGAATGTCGCCAACTGCATGCTGCCGACCTGCACCGGGGCAGTCACACCCGCCTGGGTGACGCTGACCACGCCGTCCTGGCCGATGGAGACGCTGGTGGTGTTGGCCGGGATGGTGATCGCGGGTTGCACCACAAAACCGTTGGCAGTGACGATCTGTCCCTGGCTGTCGACCTGGAAGGAACCATCGCGGGTGTAGGCGGTGGCACCGTCCGGCATCAGGATCTGGAAGAAACCGTTGCCCTGGATCGCGACATCGAGTTTGTTGCCGGTCTGTTGCAGGTTACCCTGGGTGTGGATGCGTTCGGTGGCGACCGGACGCACGCCGGTGCCGATCTGCAGGCCGGACGGCACCTGTGTCTGTTGCGACGACTGCGCGCCGGGCTGGCGCAAATTCTGATAGAGCAAGTCCTCGAACACCGCGCGCGAACGTTTGAAACCGGTGGTGCTGACGTTGGCGAGGTTATTGGAGATGACATCCATCTGCGTCTGTTGTGCTTCCAGACCGGTCTTCGATATCCAGAGCGAGCGAATCATGATGTGCGTCCTTTCAGTGTCCTGTGCTTGGATGACACATTACCCGCCCGCAAGCAAAGCCATCCGTGGAATACCCGCGGAAAAACGATTCATTTCAGGATTTCGGCTGGAGGAGGAAAGGAAGCAGGCACCGGCTTCAACGCAAAGCGCAATGCCCTTCAGGATCAGCCGTTGATAGTGAGTACCGAACTGGCCGCCTTGGCGTTGTTGTCCGCGGTCTGCAGCAACTTCATCTGGGTGTCGAACTGGCGCGCCAGCGAGATCATGTTGACCATCGACTCCACCATGTTCACGTTGCTGCCTTCCAGGCTGCCCGAGGCAACATTGACGTTGGCGTCCGCATCGGCGGCATTGCCGTCGCGGGTGCGGAACAGCGAATCCTCGCCGCGCACCATCTGTGCTTCGGGCGGGTTGGTCAGCTTGATGCGGCCCACCACGATGACGCTGTTCTTCTGGCTGGTGCTGGGCACGGTGGAGATGGTGCCGTCCTTGGCGATGGTCACCTCGGTGTCCGGCGGGATGGAGATCGGGCCGGAATCGCCCACCACGTTGAGTCCGTCGCGTGTCTGCAGGATGCCGCTGGGCAATATCTGCAGACTGCCGTTGCGGGTGTACGCTTCCTTGCCGCTGGCATCCTCGACGGCGATCCAGCCCTTGCCGTCGACCGCCACGTCGAGCGCGCGTCCGGTCATCTGGATGACGCCGGGACGGAAGTCGGTACCCGAGGTCGAATCCACCACGAAGGTGCGCGTCGGCAATCCCTCGCCCTGCAGCGGCACCGCACGGAAGGTGTCGATGGTGGCGCGGAATCCCGGCGTGTTGACGTTGGCCAGATTCTGCGACACCGATGCCTGCTGCTGCAGGATGTGCGAGGCGCCGGTCATCGCGGTGTAGATCAGTCTGTCCATGTCATGCTCCTAGGCCATGTCCGCTTAACGCAGGTTCACCAGCGTCTGCAGCACCTGGTCCTGCGTCTTCACTGTCTGCGCGTTGGCCTGATAGATGCGTTGTGCGGTGATCATGTTCACCAGTTCTGCAGTCAGGTCGACGTTGGAGTCTTCCACCGCCGAAGTCTGCAACACACCGAGACTGGCCGAGCCCGGCGAGCCGGTCAGCGGCGTGCCCGAGACGGACGACTCCGCCCAGTTATTGCCGCCCAGCGGCTGCAAGCCCTGTGCGTTGCTGAAGTTGGACAGCACCACCTGGCCGAGCGTGCGCGTCTGGCCGTTGGAGTAACGGCCGGCGATCACGCCGTCGGAACCGGTACTGAATCCGGTCATGCGGCCGGAGGTGTATCCGTCCTGGCTCAGCGAGTTGACGCCGAAGATACCGCCGAATTGCGAGGTGGAGCCAAAGTCGAAACTCAAGGTCTGCGCTGCCGCACCGGTCGGCGTGAACGACGCGGAAGCGACTGCCGTTGCCGGGGTCAGGATGGTACCGTTGGTGCCGAAAGTCATCGTCGTCAACAGGCCGGTCGCAGGCGGCACCAGGGCGCCATCAACCGTGAGGTAGGAGCTCCAGGCATTGGTCGCAGTCTTGGCGAAATACACCGAGGCCACGTGGCTACCGCCGAGACTGTCGTACACCGTCATCGAGGTGGAGTTGTTGAAGGTCGCCGAGTTGTTCGGGTCGAACACGGGTGCGGCCGGGATGGTGGTGGAACGGGAATCGAGATTCAGGCCGGCGACGACATTGGCGGTCTGATTGGGCAACAGGTCGGCCGTGGAGATCAGCAGATCGCCCGGCGTGGTCGCG
Organism: Gallionellaceae bacterium; assembly: GCA_003445795.1. Lineage (GTDB taxonomy): Bacteria > Pseudomonadota > Gammaproteobacteria > Burkholderiales > Gallionellaceae > Sideroxyarcus. The sequence goes on along the minus strand of DMCN01000104.1, from coordinate 19,727 downwards.
ATGATATTGCCCGCCGCATCCGGCAGGAATCCGGTCAGCCGGTAACCCTGGCTGGTGACGATGTAGCCGTCCTTGTCCATCTGGAACTGGCCGTTGCGCGAATAGACGATGGAACCGTTGTCGCTCAGGCGGAAGAAGCCGCTACCACTCACCGCCATGTCCAGCGAATTGTTGGTTACAGTGATGTTGCCCTGGGTGAACTGCTGCGCCACGGTCGCCACGCGCACACCGATACCGACCGCGCCGGCACCGCCGAGCGAATTGGCATACACGTCGGCGAACTGCGCCTGCGAAGCCTTGAAGCCGACGGTGTTGGCGTTGGCGACGTTGTTGCCGATCACATCCAGATTCTTGGATGCTGCATTCAGACCGCTTAATCCCTGTTGGAAACCCATGACAACCTCCTGTTAATATCGATCACACGCCGAAGACGCGACGTTCATCACAAAATCTGCCGTACTGCATCCAGCCCCACATCACCCAGACTACCCATGTTCAGCAGCGGGCCGAAGGAAGTCAGCGAAACACTTTCCACCAGACCGTAAGACAGCGTAGTCGGCGTGGACTTCTTGCCGCTCAGTTCCGCAGAGGCACTGAACTTGTAAGCGCCGTTCGCGACTGCATCGCCGGCGTCATTCTTGCCATCCCACTGGAAGCCGATGGTGCCGGTATCCTGCGCGCCCAGCTGCAGCGTGCGCACCACATTACCCTCCGCATCGGTGATTGTCACGGTGACTTTGTCGGCCGGCTGGGTCAGTTCCAGCGCCGCATCCGACTTGCCGTCGACCACGTTGATCTGCTTGCCCGGCACCAGCGCCGCATGGCCGATCATGGAAGCCGCCTGCAGCGATTGCGCGGCGGTCATGCTGTCGCTGAGCGCCTGCACTGTGGCATTCAATTTGTCTATGCCGGTCACGGTGGAAAGCTGCGCCATCTGTGAGGTCACCTGCGCATTGTCCAGCGGATTGAGCGGGTCCTGATTCTTCATCTGCGTCACCAGCAGCTTGAGGAAACGGTCCTGGGTGTCGGCCGCCTGCGAAGTCATCGTCGAAGCCTGGGTTGCGGCGGCGGTACTGTTTTGTACTGGTGCGACCATGATCTGTCTCCTTATTGTCCGATGGTGAGTGTCTTGAGCAGCAATGTCTTGGAAGTGTTCATCACATCCACGTTGTTCTGGTATGACCGCGATGCCGAGATCATGTTCACCATCTCGTCCACCGGGTTCACGTTGGGCAGGGTCACGTAACCCTGTTCGTTGGCCATCGGGTGTTTCGGGTCGTACACCACCTTCATCGGCGAGTTGTCTTCGACCACCTTGGATACCTTGACACCCGCCCCCGGTTGCCCGGCGATGGGGGTGGTCTCGAACACCACTTGCTTGGCCTTGTACGGTTTGCCGTCGGGTCCGGTGGCGCTGTCGGCGTTGGCAAGATTGCTCGCCACCACGTTGAGGCGTTGCGATTGCGCCGTCATGGCGGAACCGGCGATGTTGAATATATTGAATAGAGACATGATTGTTATCCTTGTAATGCGGCCAGTACATCCTTGGCCTTGTCGCTGATGAAGCGGACGCTCGCTTCGTAACGCAGGGCGTTGTCGGCGAACTGTGCGCGCTCCACATCCATATCCACGGTGTTGCCGTCGGCGCTCGGCTGCACCGGTTTGCGGTACATCACCGGTGCTCCCATCACGGTCTCGCCCGCCGCACCGGACAGATGCCCCGGCGCCGTCTTCGCTACCGTCAGCGCCGCGCCGCTGCCTTGCAGGGCACCTTTCATGGCGCTGGTGAAATCGATATCCCTGGCCTTGTAGTTGGGCGTGTCGGCATTGGCGATGTTGGAAGCGATCAACTCCTGCCGCGCCGCGCGCAGGTTCAATGCTGTCTGGTGAAAGCGGAACATATCGTCTATGCTGTTACTCATCTTGCCCTCCTGCTCGCCTGTTAGGACTTTTCATGGATTGCATACTAATCAGGGCATGTCTCCGGCCATCTGCCGAATAAGGGTGAAAACCCGCCTTATTTCCCCCTTTGGAAAAACCCTTTCAGTTCCACAATATGGCCATGAAAAACCATGCTCCTGTGTTGCTGATGTTGCTAGCGCTGTGCACCCCGTCCGTTTGGGCCGCAACGCCGCAAAGCCATGAGCGCATACGCGAGGCTGCGCTCACTTACGCGCAGGCCCAGTCGCAGTCCCTGCCCGGCAAGGTCAGCATCCAGATCGGCGAGATCGACCCGCGCACCGTGTTGCGCGCCTGTGCCGCGCTTGAAGCCTTTACCCCCAGCGGCTCGCAAATGATCGGCAAGACCAGCATCGGCGTGCGCTGCAATGAACAGCCGGGCTGGACCCTGTTCGTGCAGGCGAACATCCGCGTCACCGCGACCCTGCTGGTCGCCAACCGCCCGCTGTCGCAGAACACCGTGTTGGGCGAGAACGATTTTTCGCTGCAAAGCGGCGAGCTGGGACAGCCCGGCATCCTTACCGACCCGGCACAAGCGATCGGCAAGACGCTCAAGTTCGGCATCGGCGCGGGACAGGTATTGCGGCAGGATATGTTGCGTTCGCCCTTCGTGGTGACCCAGAACCAGACGGTCGAAGTGCGGGTGCACGGCAAGGGATTCGCCGTCCGCGCGAGCGGACAGGCGCTAAACAACGGCGCCGAAGGCCAGAATGTGCAGGTGCGCATGGCTTCCGGCCAAGTGGTCAACGGCGCGGCAACCAAGGACGGCAGTGTGGATGTCCGCCCCTGAGACGACTATAATGCGCGCCAATTATCGATAGCACCCTAAAGTTTCTCCCGGTTGGGCCGATGTAGTGCTTAACCGAGCCAGTGAAAAGGGGAATACCCAAATGAAGATCGAAAAAACAAGCAAACCGCTGCCCACCTCTCCGATCGGAGAGGCCACCGCGCGTAATCCGGCAGCACGCCCCGCCAGTACGCAGACTTCCGCAATCGGCAATAGCGGAACCAGCGTGCATCTGGGTTCGACTACCGCGCAGTTGCGCAGCATGGAAACCAGCATCGCCAGCACACCGCTGGTCGATATCCACAAGGTCGCCGAGATCAAGCAGGCCATCAGCGAGGGCCGCTTCCAGGTGAACTCCGGTGTCGTCGCCGATCGCCTGATCGACACCGTGCGCGACCTGATCACCGCGAGCAAGCATTGACCGATACCCGAACGCCCCCTTCCACGACAGAATTCCTGTCCAACCTGAACGACGAATGCGCAGCACTGAGCGCATTCGTCGTTTTGCTTGAAGACGAGCAACGCACCCTGCTGGGCCAGCACAGCGAAGCCTTGCTGCAACTGGCCGAAGCCAAGATACAACTGACCAACAAGATCGCCACCCTGTCGGATACCCGCAGGCGCTTCCTGCCCGAAGGTACACGCGACACGGTGGAATGGCTGAAGAAGAACGCCCCGCAGGGACTGCCGAAATGGCACGAGGCAAGACAATTGGCCGCACACGCCCACCGCCTCAACCAGACCAACGGCGAACTGATCCAGATCAAACTGCGTTACAACCAGCAAGCCCTCGGCGTCCTGTTCGGCGCCGCGCAAAACGCCGCCGGCCTTTACGGCGCCGACGGCCAGACCAGCCTGCCCAACAGCAGCCGCACGCTCGGCAGCGTCTAAATAATCCTATTGCTGCTCGGTCGAGACCGGAGCCGGCTCCGTCTCGGGCTCGGGTGTGAGCACAGTGATGGTTACGCGCCGGTTGCGCGTGCGACCTTCGGGAGTGTCGTTGGAAAGTACGGGACGATTATCGGCCGCGCCTTTGGCGGTCAGGCGTTTCGCGACGATACCCTGCTCGATGAACAGGCGCACCACGCTGCTGGCGCGCGCCGATGACAGCTCCCAGTTGGAGGGGAATTGGGCGGTGCTGATGGGCTGGTTGTCGGTGTGCCCTTCCACTTCGATGGCGAATTCTTCGGCGGATAGCTGCTTGGCGACAGCGGCCAGTGTCTGTCGCGCCTCTGCCTGCAGTGCAGCTTCTCCCACATTGAACAGTGCGCTGGCGTTGATCTCCAGTTCGACACCGCGTCCGGTCTGCGAGACGTTCATCTGTCCCTTCTTCACGAACTCGGCCATGGATTGGTCAAGGTTCCTGGCCAGGTTCTGCATGCGCTCGTTCTGTTTGCGCTGCTTGTCCGCGAGACGCGCGTTGCGTCTGTCGACCAGGGATTTGAAATAGATCTCTTCTTCGGTCAGACGGATGGAACCGCCCTCCGTTTCGCTCGATTTGGTGCCGAAGGCTTTGTTGATGGCAGCGCCAAAGACCTTGTACTTGCCCTCGTTGACCGATGAGATGCCGTACATCACCACAAAGAAAGCGAACAGCAAAGTGATGAAGTCGGCGTAGGAGACCATCCAGCGCTCGTGATTGTCGTGCTCGGGTCTTTTCGGACGGCGCGCCATTTCAGGACGGGATGTAGCCCTTGAGTTTGTTTTCGATGAAGCGCGGGTTCTCGGCGTTGGCGATCATGCACAGACCGTCGATGAGCATCTCGCGCATGTTGACCTGCTCCTGGATAAGTATCTTCAGCTTGCCCGCGATGGGCAGGAACAGCAGGTTGGCGGAACCCACGCCATAGATGGTGGCGATGAAGGCGACCGCGATGCCCGCACCCAGCTTGGCCGGTTCGCCCAGACTCTGCATCACGTGGACCAACCCCAGCACCGCACCGAGAATACCGATGGTCGGCGCATAACCGGCTGCCGCTTCCCACACCCGCGCTGCCTGCCAGCGTACGGTCTCCCAGCTTTGCAGTTCAATGTCCATGATCTCGCGGATCTTCTCGGCACTGTTGCCGTCGACCAGCAGTTGCAGGCCTTTGCGCACGAAGGGGTCTTCGATGTTCTTGAGTTGCGCTTCGAGCGCGAGGATGCCGTCTTTGCGGGAGACACTGCCCCAGGCGGTGATCTGATAGCTCAGTTTCTGGATGTCGACAACGGGGGTGACGAACACCCATGCAGCCATCTTCATGCCGGTGACGAACACCTTGGCCGGGTGTTGCAGCATCACCGCACCGATGGTGCCGCCGAATACGATGAAGAACGCGGCCAACTGAATCAGCACATTGACCGAACCGCCTTCCAGCAGTTGCCCGCCGAGGATGCCGACGACTGCAACCAGGATCCCGAACAGGCTGAGCTTGTCCATCAGTGCCCCTTCATCGAGGCACGCAGTCGCGCCACCGCCTGGGTGTGCAACTGGCACACGCGCGATTCGGACACGCCCATCACTTCACCGATCTCGCGCAGATTCATATCCTGTTCATAGTGCATGCCCATCAACTGGCGCTCGCGCTCGGGCAGGCGCTCGATAGCCTTGATCAGCGCCTCGCGGAAGCGTTCATCCTGCAAAAGTTCGAGCGGGTTGCTGTCGCTGTCGAATTCGAAGCGATCGAAGAAGTCTTCGTCGCCCTCGCCGTGAAAATCCTCGTAATAGATCAGTTGCGCGCCGCGCGCCTCCTGCAGCAACTGCTGATATTCCGGCAGCGCGACGCCCAGTTCCTTGGCGATCTCGGTCTCGCTGGGTTTGCCGCCCAGTTTCTGCTGCAGACGGCTGATGGCGCTCTCGATTTTGCGCATGTCGCGGCGCATGCTGCGCGGCAACCAGTCGGCACCGCGCAACTCGTCCAGCATGGCACCGCGGATACGCTGTGCCGCATAGGTTTCGAACTGCGCGCCGCGCAGTTCGTCGTAACGGCTTGCCGCGTCGAGCAAACCCATCATGCCAGCCTGAATAAGGTCATCCACTTCTACACTGCCGGGAAGTTTGAGCATCATGTGATGGGCGATACGCTTCACCAGGTGGGCGTATTCCTTGAGGCACTCTTCTTTGTCGCTCAATCCGTTCGGCGTGTACATGGCCTTCGTCTTCAGGTTGGTGGCGATTCTCATGTGATGGTCGCCATTCTATTGTTCGTCGGGCGCGCTTGCCGCATCAGGCGCTGCATCACGCTGCCCAGCACATCATGCCCCTCACCCGTCGCCACAGGTGCACGCAGCAACCCCTGGGCGACCTCGCGTATTGCATACGAGGAAGGTGCGGCCGGGAACGCCTCGGTCACCGGACGCCCCAATTGTGTCGCACGTTTGAGCTTTTCATCAACCGGAATATGGCCCAGATATTCCAGATGCACCTGCAGGTGCCGCCGCGCGACGCCCGCCATGTTGTCAAAAACCGCCAGCGCCTCGCGTTCGCTGTCGACCTTGTTGACCACGATGTCGAACGCCTGCCTGCCATTATGCATCGCCATCTGCTTGAGCAAGGTATAACTTTCGGTGATGCCGCTGCTGGTGGCGTTGAGCACCAGCAACAGGGGCTCGTCGCCGGACAGGCTGGCGCAGACCGAGTGTCCGGCACGCGCCGCATCGACCAGCACCACATCCATATTCTTCGCTGCCGCGCTGAGTGACTCCAGCAGCCGTTCGCGTTGCATCTCGTCCAGTTTGGGCAGGCTCTGGATCGCCCGCGCCACCGGCAATACACGCACCCCCTGGCTGCCGTGCAGGATCACATCCTGCCAGGTCGATTCACCGCGCACCACATTGAGCAGATCATGGCGCACTTTCAAGGCCAGCGTGTTGGCCACGTTGTCGTGCGAAAGGTTCTCGTCCAGCACCAGCACATCCTTGCCGGAATTGCCCAATACCGCCGCCAGGTTCACCACGATGCTGGTCGCGCCGAGTCCGTCGCGCGCACCAACCACGGTGACCACACGCGAGCTGGAACGTGCCAGCAGACGCCGCAGGCCGGCCGCTTGATCCTGGACATTAGATCGCATATTGCCCCCGAATCGTCTGTGCGTTACCCATCCCAGCCATGAAATTCGGCAATTCGGCTTCCGGCATGTCGAACGCGGCCGCAGTCTTGCCCACATCCTTGAACAGGCGGTGCAACAGGTATTCCAGGTTCACTTCGTGCAGGTCTTCCGGCACGCGCTGGCCGCTGGCGATGTAATGCATGTTCAGTTTGTGGCGCACCACCACATCCAGCACCGTGCCCAGCGTCACCGCTTCGTCCAGCTTGGTCGGGATGCAACCGATCACGCCGCTGCCGCCGTACATCTTGACCACATCATCCAGCGTGCTGCCGGAACTGGTGGCGTTGAGCAACAGCAGACGCTGCACGCCCACATCGTCGAACATCTGCGCCTGCTCGGCCACGCGGCTGTCGCGCTGGCCCACGCCCATGGTGTCGATGATGACCAGATGCTTGTGCTTCAGGCCGGACAGGGTGAGTTTCAGGTCTTCGGTGTCGCGCACGGCATGCACCGACACGCCGAGGATCTTGCCGTATATCTTCAATTGTTCGTGCGCGCCGATACGGTAGCTGTCGGTGGTGACCAGCGCGACCTTGTCGGCGCCGTAGCGCACCACGGCGCGTGCCGCCAGTTTGGCGGTGGTGGTGGTCTTGCCGACGCCGGTGGGACCGACCAGTGCATACACGCCGCCGCGGGTGACCACGTCTTCCTGCAAAGTCGCGACGCGCAGGTTGTGCGCCAGCGCGCGGCGCAGCCAGTCGAGGCCGCCCTTGGCCGGGCTCTTTTCCAGCAACTGGCGCGACAGCACCGGGCTGAAACCGACGTTGAGCATGTCGCGCAGCAGTGCGCCGCGTTCGGGATCGTGTTGCTGCATGTCCGCCCAGGACATGCGCGCCATCTGTTCCTGCATCATGTTGCGCATAGTCTTGATCTCGGACAGCAGCGACTGCTGTTCAGCGCCGGCGTTAACGCTCTCGCGGGCCACGCTTTCGCGTTTGCTGTTCGCTTCCAGCACTTTGGCGCCCAGCGCCGCGGCCTGGTTGGCGCCCTGCACGCTGAGCGTGCCGCTGCCTTGCGGCTTGGCTGTGTTGTCGGGAAGGCGCGTCTCGCCCACGCGCGTCTCGCTCAGATGCGCCAGCTCGGCACCGGCCATGGCCACGATCTCCACGCCTTCCGGCACTTTGCGGTTGGACAGGATCACGGCGTCTGCACCGAGTTCGACACGGACCAGCTTGAGTGCGTCACGCGAACTGGCTGCGATGAATTTTCTGGCTTTCATACTCTACCCCCTACCATGGATGTGACTCGTACCGTTTTGAATCCGGGTACTTCTTCGTGTGAAATGACTTTGAGTTGCGGCAGCGCGCGTTTGAGGAAGCGCGCCAGCAGATCGCGGATGCCGCCCGGCACCAGCAGCACCGTGGGCAACCCCATCTGTTCCTGCGACTGCGTGGCGTTGCGCGCCTCGCGCAGCAGCGTGTTGGCAAGACTCGGCTCGATGGCCGAACCGCCGGCCTGCAGGGCCTGGCCGAGCACGTATTCCAGCTCCTTGTCCATGCCGATGACCTGCAGTTCCTGCGCGGCCGGATAGAACTGCTGCACGATGGCCGGGCCGAGTGAGACGCGTACCAGCGCGGTGAGCACGTTGGTGTCCTGCGTGTGCGGCGCGTGTTCGGCCAGCGTCTCGAGGATGGTGCGCATGTCGCGGATGTGCATGCCCTCGTCGAGCAGGTTCTGCATGACCTTCTGTACCGTCGCCAGCGACAGCAGCTTGGGCACCAGGTCTTCGGTGAGCTTGGGCGCGAACTTGCCGAGGTGGTCGAGCAGTTGCTGCACTTCCTGGCGGCCGAGCAGTTCTGCCGCATGCACATTGATGAGGTGACTCATGTGTGTCGCCACCACGGTGCTCGCATCGACCACGGTGTAACCCATGGCCTGCGCCTGATCGCGCACGTTCGCTTCCACCCAGATAGCGGGCAGGCCGAAGGCCGGATCTTTGGTCGGAGTTCCGGGCAGGATGCCACTTACGTTGCCGGGATTGATGGCCAGGAACAGATTGGGAAAGGCCTCGCCGCTGCCGATCTCGGCACCCTTCAGCGTGATGCGATAAGCATTGGGACGCAGATCGAGGTTGTCGCGGATATGCACGGCGGGCGGCAGGAAACCCATGTCCTGGGTGAATTTCTTGCGGATGCCCTTGATGCGGCGCAGCAGGTCGCCGTCCTGCGCCTTGTCCACCAGCGCGATCAGACGGTAGCCGACTTCAAGCCCCAGCACATCCACCTGTGCCACATCTTCCCAGCTCGCTTCCGGCGCTTCGTTGGTCGGCGTGAGCACGGGACTCTCCGCTTCGGCCGCTTTTGCCTCGTCGAGTTTGGCGCGCTGCAACAGGTACCAGGCGAACCAGCCCAGCCCCCCCGCCAGCAGCAGGAAGGGGAAGTGCGGCATGCCGGGGATCAGCCCCATCATGCCGATGATGGCGGCGGTGAGAATGAGCAACTGCGGGCTGTTGATCAGTTGTTTGACCAACTGCTGGCCGATGTTGTCGTCGCTGGCGACGCGGCTCACCACCATACCGGCGGCGGTGGAGATCACCAGCGCGGGGATCTGCGCCACCAGACCGTCGCCGATGGTGAGCAGGGTGTAGTTCTTGGCCGCGGTCGCAAAATCGAGGTCGTGCTGCAGCACACCGACCGCCAGGCCGCCGATGATGCTGATCAGCATGATGATGATGCCGGCGACGGCATCGCCGCGCACGAATTTTGAGGCACCGTCCATGGCGCCGTAGAAGTCGGCTTCCTGCGCGATCTCGGCGCGGCGTTTGCGCGCCACGTCCTCGCCGATCAGGCCGGCATTGAGGTCGGCATCGATGGCCATCTGTTTGCCCGGCATCGCATCCAGAGTGAAACGCGCGCCCACTTCGGCGATACGCCCGGCGCCCTTGGTGATCACGACGAAGTTGATGATGACGAGGATGATGAACACCACGATGCCGACGGCATAGTTGCCGCCGACCAGGAAGTGGCCGAACGATTCGATCACCTTGCCGGCCGCGTCCGGACCGGTATGGCCTTCCAGCAGCACCACCCGGGTGGAGGCGACGTTGAGCGACAGGCGCAACAGGGTGGAGATCAGCAGCACGGAGGGGAACACGGCGAAGTCGAGCGGCCTGGTGGTATTCATCGCCACCAGCAGCACCATGATGGCCAGCGCGATGTTGAAGGTGAACAGGATGTCGAGCAGGAACGGCGGCAGCGGCAGCACCATCATCGCCAGGATCATCACGACCAGGATGGGGCCGACCAGACCGCGCATGCCACCGCGCAGTAATGCATCTTTCAGAGTTTGCAGCAGGTTGTCCATATACGCCTCGGTTGTTTCGCCTTGCCGGAGCCCGATAAAAGGGCTCACGGCTCATGCGTATTATCGAGAGCGCCGGGCAAATCAATGGGGGAAACAGAGGGGGAATTGTGCGGCTATTTGAATGGCCGCAGCGGCGGAGGTCACCAGCGGTAGGTCTTGATCGCCTCCGTCAACTCGGTCAGGGCCTGTTCCAGGTCGACGACCGCCTGCGCGGCGTCGTCCCGGGTCGACAGGTTCTCGACGCGTTCGGCCATCTGCATGGCACGCTCGGCGGAGAATATGCTGACCATTCCCTTGAGCGTGTGGGCACTGTGCCGTATGGTCTCCGTATCGCGCACCGCCAGGGCTGACTTGATGGCTTGCAGGTGCGGCGGCGCATCCGCCAGGAACAGGCGCACGATCTCGTCGAAAAGTTCGCGACTGTCGTCCATCAGCTTGCGCGCCCTGGCGAAATCCGCCACGAGCGCCTGTTGCCGCTCCTCCCCTGCGCCCGCGGTCGCGGGTCCGGCATCCGGGGCGCAGGCATTCAGTTCGCGCCAGAGCGCCTCGGTATCGATCGGCTTGGAGAGATAGCTGTCCATGCCGGCGGCAAGACATTCTTCGCGGCTACCCTGCATCACATGGGCCGTCAGGCCGATGATGGGGATGTGGCCGCCTTTTTCCCGCTCCAGTTCGCGGATCTGCCTGGTCGCGCCGTAGCCGTTCAGCACGGGCATGTCCACGTCCATCAGGATCAGATCATATTGCCCGGCTTGCCATTTCTCGACCGCGATCAGCCCGTTGCCGGCGACATCCACACTGTGCCCGAACTTCTCCAGCAGCCGGATACCCAGTGTCTGGTTGACACTGTTGTCCTCCGCCAGCAACACCCTGAGTTTGCGCTTGCCTTCCCGTACCGAGTGGCGTGTGACCAGCGGCGCCGCCTCCAGACCGGCCATCCCCAGCGTGTTCATGATCGCGTCGAACAGGTCGGACTGGGAATAGGGCTTGAGCAGGTAGGCGGAGATGCCGAGTTCGCGGCAACGCGCCGCATCGCCGCGCTGCCCTTCCGATGTGAGCATCATGATGGGAGCCACATGCTGGTCGCTCTGGGCGCGCAATTTCTCGATCACTGCAAAACCGTCCATATCCGGCATGCGCACGTCGAGCAACAGCAACTGGTAGCTCTCGCCGGCATCCTTGGCGCGGTCGAGTTCCATGATGGCTTCGCAGCCGTTCGATACGCCGAAAGGACGCATCCCCCAGCGCCGCACCAGTTCCACCGCCAGCAGGCGATTGGTCGCATTGTCGTCCACCACCAGCACGCGCATATCCTTCAGCCGCACCGTCTCATAGTGCGGCTGGATCTCGGCCGCACACCGTCCCAGCTCGATCTCGATATAGAAAGTGCTGCCCTTGCCTACTTCGCTCTCCACCCAGATGCAGCCGCCCATCAACTCGATCAGTCTGGTGGAGATGGTCAAGCCGAGTCCGGTTCCGCCATATTGCCGTGTGGTCGAGGTGTCGGCCTGGGAGAACGACTCGAAGATGGCCTGGAATTTCTCGCGCGGGATGCCGATACCGGTGTCGCGCACGCTGATGTGCAGGGTCACCGTATCCAGACTGCTCTGGATCGAGCTCAGTGCCGCCTTCACCACGATCTCGCCGCGGTCGGTGAACTTGATCGCATTGCCGACCAGATTGACGATGATCTGGCGTAGCCGCCCCGGATCGCCTTCCAGCAGCTCAGGGATATCCGGATCGATATCAAGCAGCAGCTCAAGCCCTTTCTGATGGGCACGCAGCGCGATGGAGCGGGTGGTTTGCGAAAGCACTTCGGGCAGACTGAACTCGATATGTTCGATCTCCATCTTGCCCGCCTCGATCTTGGAGAAATCGAGGATGTCGTTGACGATGCCGAGCAAGGCATCGGCGGAAGACTTGACCAGACCCAGATATTCCTTCTGCTCCGGGTTCAAATCGGTATCCAGGGCGAGCTCGGTCATGCCGATGATGCCGTTCATCGGCGTTCTGATCTCGTGGCTCATGTTGGCCAGGAAGTCGCTCTTGGCCCGGCTGGCTTCCTCGGCCGCCACCTTGGCCTGACGCAGCGACTCCTCCGCCTGTTTGCGTACGGTGATGTCGCGCACGGTCGCCTGCAGGACCCGTCTGTCGTCCAGCACCATGGCATTCAGCAGCACCTCGGCGTCGAATGGATTGCCGTTGTCCGCGCGCCGGTGCACCCACTCGAAGCGGTTGCTGCCGTTCTCCATCGCGACGGCGATGCGCTGGCCGGCCAGTTCCATGGAATCGCCCCCTCCCGGCTGCTGCTCCGGCGACAGGTCGGCGGGATGCCTGTTACAGAAATCCTCGCGCGTCGCGCAGCCGAACATCTGCAGGGTCGCCAGGTTGCAATCGAAGAACCCTTTTTCGTCCAGCAGCATCACCGCATCACTGGTGGAGTCATACAGCGTGCGCAGCTTCGTCTCGGACTTGTGCAGTGCCTCTGCGTCTTCGCGGCGCTCCGTGATATCGGCGTTGGTGCCGGTCATGCGCAGCGCGCGGCCGTCCGCATCGCGCTCCACGACCTTGCCGTGCGTGTGTATCCAGGCCCAACCCCCGTCGTTGCGGCGGACACGGAATTCGACCGAATAGAACTGGTAATGTCCCTTGAGCACCCCCTCGAGCTCACCCCTGATCGCCGTGCGATCGTCGGGATGGACCATGTTGAAGAGCTGCTCGGTGTTGATCAGCATCTCCTTCTTCTCGCCGCCCATCATCAGCGCCCAGCGGTCGCTCAGATAGACCCGGTCATTGGCGAGATCCCAGTCCCACAGGGCAAGGTTGGATCCGTCCAGCGAGAGGTTGAGCCGTTCCTGCGTCAGGCGGATGAACAGCTCGCTCTTTTTGCGCTCCGAGATATCCTGGAATGCCACCACGACACCGTCCAGCTCGCCGTCGCGCATGATCGCCTGCGACGACACTTCGACCGGGAACACGCTGCCGTCCTTGCGCACGAATACCTGGTCGTCGCTGCGCGAACTGCCGTGTTCCTTCACCCCCAGCATGATGGGGCACGCGGCAGCCGGCAACGGCGCACCTTCCGCATTTTGCTTGTGGATGGTGTCATGCACCCGCATCCCGATGAATTCGGAACGCTGCCAACCGAGCAGGCGCTCCGCTTCCGAGTTCATGTAGGCACAGCGGCCGCGCACATCCTGCACATACAGCCCCTCGCCCAGTGTCTCGCTGATGCGCTCGTAGAATTCGCGCTGCTGCACGAGCCGTTCGTCCATCGCCTTGCGCGCCGTGATGTCGCTGCGGATGGAGACGAAACGCTTGGGCTTGCCCTGCTCGTCCATGAAGGGAACGATGGTGGACTCCACCCAGTAGAAGCCGCCATCCTTGCTCCGGTTCTTGACCTCGCCGCGCCATATCTCGCCACGGCAGATGGTCTGCCACATGTCGGTGAAGAACTCGCGCGGGTGGTAACCGGAATTCAGCAGCCGGTGATCCTGCCCGAGCAACTCCGCTTCCGCGTACTGGCTGATCTCGACGAATTTGGCGTTGGCATAGATGATCTTGCCGCTGCGGTCGGCGATGCTCACGATGGAGTGCTGATCGAGCGCATATTTCTGGAAATTCAGTTCGGTCAGGGTATCGCTGAGCCGGTCATAGGCTTCGTGCAGCTTGCTCTCTGCCTGCTGCAGGGTGCTGATGTCCTGGAACGACACCAGCGCCCCGATCACTGCCCCGTCCAGTATGGTGGGGCGCGAACGGTATTTGACCGGAACGGTACTGCCATCGCGCTTGTTGAAATATCCCTCGCCGTCGACCGGCTCATTGCTGCCGATGACACGGAGTTGCGGACATTTTTCCGGGGGAGTCGCTTCGCCGCCGGGAAGATGATGCTGCACCGCCTCATGCACGACTTGGCCGATCAGTTCACGCTCCTGCCAGCCCAGCATCTTCTCGGCAGCCGCATTCATGAAAGTGAGCCGGCCCTGCAGATCGGTGGCGTACACGCCGTCACTCAGCGTGTTCAACAGCGTGCGCGTCATCTCGGCGTTCTGCACGCGCATCCTGTCGTTCACCGCATTCAGCTCGGCGGCGTTCATCTTGAGCGCGTTCTGCAGCAGCCTTTGCTCCTTGTCCACCTCGTGGTAATAACTGTCGACGATACCCAGGAACGAGTTCAGTCTCTCGTCAGGTTTGAAGTCGTTACCAAAATGGCGCCGCAACTGGCGCTCGAGCAAACGGTGCATGCGTCAGCCTACTCGTAGATGGTCGTCAGTGTCATCGTCTGGTTGTGCAACTCGCACTTCATGACATCGCTGAACGGGGCCAGCTCGCCATAGGAATAGAAGCCGGTGATCGCCGTGGCATCGCCGAGTCTTTCACGCACGATGTCCAGTTCCTCCTCCGTNNAACGCCTTCCGACGCAACTCACCACCAGACATAGTCCGCTGGTCACCGAAGATGCCGGGCGGGCCGCCGCCGCCGCCAGACCCGCATTCTCGATCAGACTATCCAGATTGGTTCGCATCAGTTTGCTGATGTATCCCTGCGGCACATCGCCGGCGAAGGTGAGGCTGTGTTCAGTCTCGTCGACTGCCAGCAGGGTCCGTATCAGTGGCAGCTCCGATTTGTTCGCCTGGATACTCAGCGGGAAACGCAAACCGCTAGCCGGGAGGTCCTGGGCCTGCTCGGCCAGATAGCGTTTGTACAGATCCAGCGCCGGTTCCCCGTCGATCTCGTACACCACATTGCCCACCGACCGGGTGACGATACGCTCGGCACCGAACTCCTCCCAACCGCCAAAACACCCGCTCTTGACGGTCACCCCGCCATAGAATCCCAGCGCGGCGATGCGCCCTTTTCTGGCCGGCGCATCCGCCATCACCCAGGTGTTGCCAAAACGCGTTCCGTCCCCCGCCAGTCCGCCGGTCACCGCGATCCCGGCCTGATTCAGGCCTTGCGCCAGTTCGCTGCCGTTCACCTGCAATCCGTCGGAAAGCACAAAGACATGTCTCAGGTCGGCAGCAGCCAGTTCAGCCATGAGCTGCACCCCGGACTCGCGGGCACTCTTGCCCGATTCGATATCGACCGCGGCCAGGCGGACAGTCGCACTTTCGAACTTGACGACCGTTGCCACCATGTCGCCGTCGCTGATCTCCACACCGCTCACACTTCCCGAAGACGAACAGCCGACGATATGGGCATCGGGGAACATGCCGCGAAGTTGCGTGTAGCACTCGTCCGTCTGAAAGAACGGATGATCGGCAAAGACCAGAACCATGTCCGCCGGTTCGGTCGTTGCGGACAAAAGCCCCCAACCTGATTGTTCAGACCATCGAATCTGCTTGCTCTGCATGTTTCCTCCTGTTCAAGCCATTGACCAATCTCATCCCAGCGTGCGATCCCTGAGCTCCATCTCTTCGTCGACGAACCGGCTCTTGATCTTCAGAACCTCTTCAAAGTCGGCAAAGAATGCGTCCACGCAGGCCGGATCGAAGTGCGTTCCCGCCCCTTCGCGCAACAATTGCGACGCCTGCTCATTGCTCCATGCTTTCTTGTACGGGCGGTCCGACGTGAGTGCATCGAAGACATCGGCGACCGCGACGATACGACCGAACAGCGGGATATCGGTGCCTTTCAGGCCGCGCGGATAGCCCGAGCCGTCGAACTTCTCGTGATGGGTGTGCGCGATCTCCGCGGCGACCTTGAGCAGGGAAGAATTGCTGGCATTGAGGACCTCGTAGCCGATCACCGCATGCTGTTTCATGATGGAGAACTCCTCCGCGGTGAGTTTGCCCGGTTTCAGCAGGATCAGGTCGGGCGTGCCGACCTTGCCGATATCGTGCATCGGCGCCGCTTCCAGCAGCAGGTCCTGCTGCTCGGTGGAGAGTCCCAGATGCTGTGCGATATGTCTGGAATAGTGCGCCATGCGCAAAATGTGCGCGCCCGTCTCGGGGTCGCGATATTCCGCAGCGCGGGCAAGACAGAAGATGGTTTCCTGCTCGCGCGCGACGATCTGCGCTGTCGCCTTGCGCACCTCTTCGGCCAGCCAGCTCGCCCGGTCGGCCAGTTGTTTGTGGCTTTGGCGCAAAGCCAGCATGTTCCTGGCGCGCGCCAGGAACTCGATGTTATCCAGCGGTTTGTTGAGGAAATCGGTCACGCCGATCTGCAATGCGCGATGGCGCAACTCGGTTTCGTGATTGGCGGTCACCATGAGTACCGGGACGTCGCTGTCTTTCTTGCGAAAGGACTCGACCAGCTCTATCCCGCTCATTTGCGGCATCATGTAATCGACGATGACGAGGTCGGGATCGTTCGCCAGACACCATGCCAGACCCGCGACCGGGTCGGTGAAACATACCGGCTCGCAGTCGGGCAACTTTCGTACCAGATGCTGCAGCAGGGTGACATTCAACTGGGCATCGTCAATGATCACAACTTTCATCTCACTCCCTCTCGCTTGCCGGCTGTATCTTCAGCCTGAATTCGCCTCCGCCCCCAAGATACGCCTTCCGGACGAAATGACCAATAGCTGAGCGACCGCAGCTTAATAAAACACCTGACGGCTAGGGAGTTACCAATTGTGCTGCCGGATCCAGTTCTTTGGGAACCGGCAGTTCCTGCGGCTCCTGCGGATAGCTGCCGCCCACCTGCTTGTAGCGGCGCAGTTGATAGACGTAGGCCAGCACTTCGGCGACGGCGGTGAACAGGGCTGCGGGGATGGCCTGGCCAAGTTCGCAGTGCTTGTGCAGTGCGCGCGCCAGCGGCGGTGCTTCGAGGATGGGCACGTTGTTTTCCCTGGCGATCTCTTTGATCTTCGCCGCCATCAGGTGCGAACCTTTCGCCACCACGATAGGCGCGCGCATCTTGTTCTCGCTGTATTTCAACGCGACCGAGAAGTGGGTCGGGTTGGTCACCACCACGTCGNNTCGGCCATCATGCGGCGGCGCGCCATCTCGCGCTGCATGCTGCGCACGCGCGCCTTGACCTGCGGGTCGCCCTCTGTCTCCTTGGCCTCCTGGCGCACCTCTTCCTTGGTCATCATCAGCTTTTTGTTGTGCTCCCACAGTTGGAAGGGCACATCCACCGCCACGATCAGCAGCATGCCGCCCATGATGGCGGCGAAGCACCACCACACCAGGTTGCCCAGGTGCGGGATGGCGATGTTGACCGGCTCGCTCACCAGCATCAGCACCGCCTCGCGGTTATGCCACACCACCCAGGCACCGATGCCGCCCACCACCAGTGATTTGGCGACGGCCTTGCCCAGCTCCATCAGGCTGTTGGTGGAGAACATGCGGCCGATACCGGTGAGCGGATTGAGTTTGTTCAGATTGGGCTGCAGCGGCTTGAACGTGAACAGCCAGCCGTTCAGCAGCAGCGGCGAGAATGCGGCCACCAGCAACAGCAGGCCGAGCAGCGGCAGGAAGGCCATCAGCGCCTCCATGCTCAGTTCATGCAGGCGCGGCAGCAGCAGTTCGGAATGGAAAGCCAGTTCCCTGTCCATTGTGAGGCCTTCGCGCAGAACGGTGATCATGCTCTGCAACAGCGCGGAACCCATCATCCACAATCCCGCCCCGCCCACCATCAAACCCAGGAAGGTGGAAAGCTCGCGCGAACGCGCGACCTGGCCTTCTTCGCGGGCCTTGTCCAGCTTTCGCTGTGAGGGTGATTCCGTTTTTTCTAGATCGCTGTCCTGATCGGCCATGGCATTGTCCTTTGCACATGGCGATTATCGGCGCGGAAGGGAAATCCAATCTGTGGAACAGCGGGGGAAAACGCGGGCAATCCCGAATCCTCCAGTACGGTTCAAGCCACCCTGGACAGCCGCACCTGCACCCGTTCGGCAATCTTCTCCAGCGGCACGATCTCATCCACCGCGCCGACGGCGATGGCTTCGCGCGGCATGCCGAACACCACGCAGCTGGCCTCGTCCTGGGCAAAGTTGTAAGCGCCCGCTCGCTTCATCTCCAGCATCGCTGCTGCACCGTCCTTGCCCATACCGGTGAGCATCACACCGATGGCGTCGGTCCGCAGGTGTCTTGCGGCGGACAGAAACAGGACTTCGACCGAAGGGCGGTGCCGGTTCACCGGCGGTTCCTGGTTGAGCACGGTGCGATACCCCGTTCCGGCAGGTTCCAGCAGCAGATGGGAGTGGCCGGGCGCAAGATAGACATGACCGGGCTCGATCTTTTCATGGTGTGCGGCTTCGCGCACCTGCATCGCACTCAGATGATCGAGCCGCTCGGCGAACGATTTGGTGAACAGTTCCGGCATGTGCTGGGCGATGAGGATGGCGGGACTGCGCTCGGGCATGCCGGCCAGAAACACCTTGAGCGCCTCGGTGCCGCCGGTGGAGGAACCGACCACGATGATCCTCTGCCCCATCACGCTTTCCTTGCGGCCAGTTCGTACACTGTGCTGCCGCGCAGTTTGAAGATGCTGCTGGCATGGTAGAAACTCTCGGAATGTCCGGCGAACAGCAGGCCGTTGCCGCGCATCAGCGGGGCGAATTTCTGCAAGATGGTGAGCTGGGTGTCCTTGTCGAAATAGATCATCACGTTGCGGCAGAAGATCGCATCCAGCGGCGCGTGTATCGGCCAACCGGCCTCGAGCAGATTGATGCGGCGGAAATCGATCATCTTCTTCAGCTCCGGCCTGACCAGCACATAGCCGGCATCCGCGCCCGTTGCGCGCGTAAAGAATCGTTCCACCTGCTGCGGCGGCAGGCGGGCGACGGCGTCTGCCTTGTACCTGCCTTCGCGCGCGGTCTCCAGCACCTTGGTGTCGAGGTCGGAAGCGATGATATGGACGGGACGGTCGTGACCCAGTGTCTCCACCGCGGTCATTGCCATCGAGTAGGCCTCTTCGCCGGTGGAACAGGCGGAACACCAAAGGGTGAGTGCCTGCGCCGCATCCTGCTTGCGCAGATGTTCGGCCAGGATGGGAAAGTGATGCGGCTCGCGGAAGAACGAGGTGAGGTTGGTGGTGAGCGAGTTGGTGAACGCCTCCCACTCGGCTTTGTCGCCGCGCTGCAAACGATCCAGATACTCGGCGAACGTCCCGGTGCCGGTGGCACGCAGGCGCCGCGCGAGGCGGCTATAGACCAACTCCTGCTTGTGCTCGCCCAGCGAGATACCCGCGTACTCGTGGATCAGCTTGCGGATGCGCTGAAAGTCCTGGTCGGTGAACTGGAATTCGCGGGTATGTTCATTGCTCATGCCGCCATTTTACTAGGGGAATGGCACAGCAGGCTGTTATCTCCCTCGCCTGCCACCGCGATCCGCTCCAGTGCTGTCAGCACCTCCATGCTTTCGGCTTCCATCATAGCCACCAACCCCATCCCGCGTATGGCTTCGCCGCTCTGGAAAGCCGCCACGGCCTCCTTGCCGTGCTGGTGAAAGGCCATGTGTGGATTTGCCACGGCAGCATAGCCATCCAGCTTTGAATAGCAATTCTTGCCATCCCCCTGGAAATACCACTTGCCCAGACGACAATCCGTATGTGAAGAGAAACTGTCGGCGGCGCGGTCCGAGATGCCCATGAACACTTTGTAGACTTCGAACTTGTAGAGGATGTGGTCGATCTTGGCG
>DMCN01000053.1 GCA_003445795.1 Gallionellaceae bacterium | reverse complement strand
CTCCGGCAGGTGGTTCATCTGGTCGTCGGTCGAACCGCACGATCCGGCGGAACAGCCGCCTTTGGGGGCTTCGTTTGCTGCGTTATTCAAGACTGGTAGTTGCACGATCTATCCTCCGCTAAGGTTCGGCTGAGTATGAGCAAACAGCGTGCCCGCCTCTGGATGTCACTTAACTCATTGTTTTATATTGACCACATGTGCGCGGCGTGCCCCACTGTTGCAAATGGCACATGACACCCGTACGGGCTTGTGGCGAAGGCGACAAATTCGCTGTGCAGGGATGTTTGCGGAGGCGGGTAGAGCAACGCCACAGCCATTCCATCAAGGCTGGCACTGTAATTGCCTCTTAAACCCAATATGGAAAAACATCATCTCGATTGGTCTTCTTATGAAACCGCCGGACAAGGCGACGCCTATGCGGGCATCCCCGCCACTGGCGGCGATTTCGCCAAGGCGGTGGCGGTATGCATCAGCGACAAACTCTGCCAGCGCACGCCCAAAGGCGTGATGTGCCCGAGCTTTCGCGCCACCGATGATCCCGCGCATTCACCGGGTGGCCGCGTGGTCGTGCTCAAGGCCGCGCTGAACGGCGAACTAGGCGACGATCCCTTCGCCGGACAAGCATTGGCCGACGCCATGGAACTCTGCGTCGGCTGCAAAGGCTGCAAACGTGAATGCGCCAACCAGGTCGACATGGCCGCCATCAAGATCGAATATCAGGCGCAGGCAAACGAGCGGCGCGGTGTGTCATATCGCGACCGGCTGGTGGCAGGCTTGCCGAAATGGTTGCGCCACCGGCGCCTGTTGAGCGGTTTGATACGCTGGCGCAATGACACGCCGTGGTTGGCGAAACTGGGCGAGTTCCTGTTCGGCATCTCGGCGAAGCGCCAGTTGCCGGCGCCCGCGCTTGTCCCCTATCGCGCACCCGCGACCAGTGTCGCTCGCGCAGCGACCGACCGCGACGTCATCCTCTTCGTCGACACCTTCGCGCTGCACTTCGAGCCGGAGATAGCTGCCGCCGCGCATCAGGTGCTGACCGTCGCGGGCTACAACGTCATTACCCTGCGAGCGCAGCCGCAGGACGAACCCGACCGCGCTCTATGTTGCGGCCGCACCTATCTCTCGTTGGGTCAAGTCGAGGAGGCACGCCACGAAGCGCGCCGTCTGCATTCCGCCTTGCGCCCGGCATTGGCGGCGGGAATTCCCGTCGTCGGACTGGAACCCTCGTGCATTCTGTCCCTGCGCGATGATCACCTGAAGCTCGGTCTGGGCGAAGAGGCGGTGGCCTTGGCCAAACAGGTCTATCTGCTGGAAGAATTCATCGCCCGCGAACACGACCGCAAACGCTTCACCCTAGAATTCAAACCGCTGCCGCGCGGCAAGACACTGGTGCACGGGCACTGCCACCAGAAAGCCGTCGGCGCCATGAAGTCGCTGCGCAAAGTGTTGCGCCTGATCCCGGAGTTCGAGTTCGAATTCATCGAGGCCAGTTGTTGCGGCATGGCGGGCAGTTTCGGGCTGGAGGCGGAGCACGCCGACATCTCCATGCAGATGGCCGGGATCGATCTCTTGCCTGCTTTGCACGCCGCACCCGATGCCACCATTCTCGCCAACGGCTTCTCCTGCCGCCACCAGATACGCGAAGGCGCGGATCGCCAGCCGGTGCATGTGGCCCTGCTGCTGCGCGACGCGCTGAACGGGGAGGCCACATCATGCTGACAGGCGCTCTGCTCGGGCTGATGGAACGAATCGCACTCGACATCATGGTGTTGACCGACGAGATCAGCGAGGAGGATTTCTTCAATAGCCGTCTGACCAAGACCCAGACCTTGCAGCTGCTTGGCAGTGTCGTCCGCACTGCCGCCAACCTGCCCGCCCCTACGCGCGAGCGCATGCATGAGATCGATTGGGCGGCCTGGGCCGCACTGCAAGTCGCACTCGTCAAACCTGCGCAACATCCCCTGCAAATATGGGTCGCCATCAAAGAACTCACCCCGCTGACGGTGCAACGTCTGCACGACTACAAGCGCAAGCAGCCCGAACTGTTTTCCATCGTGCCCTGATTGTTGGTGCAGCCACCGGACTGGGAATGGCCGATACCCATGCGGCCAACGTGATGATTCGGCAAGGTATAGGGGGAGTTATATATCTTTTGGCATATGTCTAATTTCGTCCGGGGCTGTTAGATTACGGGCCATATAAGAACTAAGAACAGGGAGAAAAAATGGCACTCAAGATCGTCACACCCAAGGCAGCGCCCATGCCGGACTTTCCGCCCGCCATCGCATCGGAGATCACTCTCGTGCATGCGCAATTCCCGCGCGTGGGTGAGAAGATCGCGATGATGTGGGGCTCGGTCGAATTGCAGAATTATCTCAGCAACACCATCTTCGATGGGCGCGGAGACCGCCAGGGATTCCCGCAGCCGGTCATCACTGCACTGATGCGGATATACAAGTTTCACGAGTCCCTGCTGCCGGAGGCGAGAGATGGGGATGTGTGGAATAAATTTAGCTAACCCGAGCTACAACTAACTTTTGCCGACTATCGAGTTCCGAAACATCTCGCGCCGATAGCAGACTTTCTTCTCCACCTTGTCCGCGACGTAAGCCGCGAACTCGTCCACATTGTCGTAACCCTGCGTACAGACGAACTCAGCCAGCGCATCGATGAGTCTTCGGGTCTGCTCTATCTCGTCGAAGCTGCGCCCGCAGGTCAGACATTTCACGCCGTCGTCGCGGCAAGCCGTCTTGCCCTTGCACGGGACGAAGGTGCTCACGCCGGTTTGCCTTCCGCGTCGAACACCACCATCGTCACCTCGCCGTCGATGTCGGTGATCTCCGCCGAACTCAATCTGCCGTTGCCGTGATAGGTGTAGCGGTGCTGCAACTCGATCTCGCCGTAGGCTAGCTTGTCGAAACCGGACAGCCGCTCCTTTGAATCGAAGTAACCGCGAAAGTAGGTGTTGCGATTCTGCACCTCTTGTTCCTGCAATTCGCTGACGAGGTTGAAGGGCAGTTTTATGCCGGAGTAGGTGATGAAGTAGCGGGTAGTGGTCATGACGGTTGTTGCCCCGCTAAGCGGGGCGCATTTCTTGATTGACTGGATTCCGGCCTGCGCCGGAATGACGGCGACTCATATCTGCCTTACCTTGATATTCAAGGTCTGTATCCGATACGCGATCTGCCTTGGCGTCATGTCGAGCAACCTTGCCGCCTTGGCCTGTACCCACCCCGCCTGTTCCAGCGCGGCGATGACCTTTTCTCTCTCATCGAGGTTGGGGTCGTCGAGGTCCAGTTCCTGGATTGCGCCGCGGCTGCTCGATATCTTCTCGTCGATGCCGGTGAGCAGGATGGCGTCGCGGTCTATGGTGTTGCCCTCGGTCATCACCGAAGCGCGCTCCAGACAGTTCTCCAGTTCGCGCACGTTGCCCGGCCAGTCGTGATGCATGAGGATGCGCAGTGCGGCATCGGTGAGGCTGAGTTGGCGCCCCTGATTGGTGCTGACCTTTTCCACCAGGAAGCGCGCGATCTCGGGGATGTCTTCCATGCGGTCGCGCAGCGGCGGCAGGTACAGCGGCATCACGTTGAGGCGGTAATACAAGTCTTCGCGGAAGCGGCCTTTTTCGACTTCCTGCTCCAGGTCGCGGTGCGTGGCGGCGACCACGCGCACATCAACTTTGATTGTCTTGGTGCCACCGACGCGTTCCAGTTCACCTTCCTGCAACACGCGCAATAACTTCGCCTGAAACGAAGCGGAGATCTCGCCGATCTCGTCGAGGAACACGGTGCCGCCCTCGGCCTGTTCGAAGCGCCCCTTGCGTTGCGCCACCGCGCCGGTGAAAGCGCCTTTCTCGTGGCCGAACAATTCCGATTCCAGCAGGGTCTCGGGCAACGCCGCGCAATTCAGCTTGACGAAGCTGCCGCGCGCGCGCGGCGAGTTGTAGTGGATGGCGTTGGCGATGAGTTCTTTGCCGGTACCCGTCTCGCCGCGGATCAGCACGGTGGTGTTCCATTTCGCCACCAGCCGCACCTGTTCGAAGATGCGGCGCATCGACTGGGTGTGGCCGATGATGTTGTCGAAACCGTATTGCCCGCGCACGGTGCGGCGCAGCACGTCGCGCTCTTCGGAGATCTCCTTCTTCTCCTCGGCCACATCCTGCGACAGGCGCACGCTCTGGCCGATCAGGTTGGCGACCATCTCGAGGAAGTGCTGGTACTCGCCCAATTGCTTGTTGATGCTGGGCGCGGGTTGTGCGGCCAGCACGCCGACCACTTTCTGGCCGACGCGGATGGGCACGCCGACGAAAGCGCCCTGCGGGTTGTAGATGCCCATGCGGCTGAGGAAACGCGGCTCGTCCATGATGCACTCGACCACGATGCTGCTGCCGGTCTTGAGGATGGTACCGACCACGCCCTCGCCGGGCAGATAGCTGACCTCTTCGGTGACGGCATCGGACACGCCGTACACCAGCGACACCTGCAGCTCTCCGCTGGCGGCATCGATGAGGCTGACCATGCCGCGTTCCAGCGCCACGCCTTCATGCAGTGCGTGCAGCACGCCGTCCAGCGTCTCCTTGAGGTTGAGCGAGCGCGACAGGACCTTGCTCACCTGGTAGAGCGTCTCCAGTTCGGAGCGCAGCAGATCGAGTTCGATACGGGGATCAGACATGGTTGCCTCCCGCCAGATAGGGCAGTTGCACGCGCACGCGGCAACCGTTGCGGTACGCCGGATCGATGTCGATGATGCCGCCGTGGCGGTTCACCACTTCCTGCGCCATCGCCAGGCCGAGACCGAGATGCTGCCTGGCCGCACCCTTGGTGGTGAAGAAGGGCTGGAAGACCTGATAGCGCAGATCGTCGGCGATGCCGGGACCGCTGTCTTCGACCAGCACTTCGATATGGTCGGCGCGGGTCATGCAGCTCAGGCGCAGTTCGCGTGAGCCGCCGCGGCGTTCGTTCATCGCCTCGATTGCGTTGGTGACCAGTTGCTTGAACAGGTTGGTCAGTTGTGCCGGGTGGCCAGAGATGGTCGCCGTGTCGCTTGAAGGCTGCCACTCCACCACCACGCCGGTGCTGAGCAGGTTGGCGGTGGCGAGCTTGAGCACGTCGACCAGCACATCGTTGAGGTCGACCGGCTGCATCGCCTCGGTGCTCTGGTTGGGGATGCAGGCGCGCAGTTTCTCCAGCGCCTCGCGGCTCTTCTGCATCGCTTCTTCCAGCGCGCTGGCGGCGGGCAGGTCGGCGCCGCTGTCGCGCTTGCGTTCCATCATGTTGGCTACCGCGCTCAGCATGTTGAGCGGACCTTCCAGCTGGTAGACCGCGCCGGCCAGCGTCTCGCGCAGACCCTGGATGCGTTCCTGTTCGGACAGCAGCGCGCGCAGACCGTTGATGCGCAACGCCTCCTGCTGGCGTTTGATCTCGCTGATGTCTTGGATGGTGAGCAAGAGGTAGTGACGGCGCAACGGTTCGTAGAAAGCGTCCGCCCCGACATCGTGTTCCTCGAACCACGAGATCGCGCAGGAGAACCAGCGCGATGTCTTCTTCGGTGTCTCGATGCATACCTCGCGCGCGGCGATATTGCGGTGTTTGTCGTGGGCCGTGGCGAAGGCATCGCCCATCTGTTCGCGCAGGGCAGCCAGCAGTTTCAACGCCGGTTCCTTGCCGAGGTCGCCGATGAGTTTCTTGTATTCCTGGTTGTCCAGCACGACACGTTCTTTTTCGTCGAGCAGCACGATGGCAACCTGCGCCGCGTCCACCACCGATTCGATCAGCGTCTTCTGGTTCTGCACCTGGCGTTCGAGGCGGTGCACCTCGGTCACGTCGCGGTGCATGCCGAGGTAATGCGTGGTGTCGCCGTCTTCGCTCACGACGGGTGTGATGGTGACATCCGCCAGATAGCGACTGCCGTCCTTGCGCTTGTTCACCAGCAGGCCGTTCCACGGACGCTGGCGTTGGATCTGCGCCCACAGCGTCTCGTACACCAGCTTGGGTGTGACGCGGTAGGAGAGGATGGATTCGTTGTGGCCGACGACCTCGTCCTGACCATAGCCGGTGATGCGCTGGAAGGCGCCGTTGGCATACAGGATGTTGGCCTTCGCATCGGTGATGGAGATGGCCAGCGCGGCTTGCTCCACCGCTTTGCGGAAGAGGTGCATCGGCACTTCGCTTGAAGTAGCCGGCGTGGTCGGTGCGGCTGTTTGCTTGGACATGGAAAGCTCCGGTTGATAGAAGATACAGCTAGTTCAGCAATAACCATGCCTGTGAATTCCTGTTTTCGTTCATCGCCGCAAGTCGCGCCAGTTGTAGCGTTTGCTACATCGGCACACCCCCCGACCTGACAACGACAAAGGTTTTCCGCACCTGTCTGGTGCGTTTGCCCGCCAAACGCCTGATTCCGTGCGTCCCGCTTCGGTGCGCAGGCGTTGGCACGCCGCTTGCAGACGAGAGGGCAGGAGATCGTA
>DMCN01000014.1 GCA_003445795.1 Gallionellaceae bacterium | reverse complement strand
CCGGCCTGCACTTCCACGACATCGACATGCTGCTCAAGGTGATCCACACCCTGCGCGATCAGGGCAACACGCTGGTGGTGATCGAGCACAATCTGGACGTGATCAAGACGGCGGATTGGGTGATTGATCTGGGACCGGAAGGCGGCGACGGCGGCGGCNNGCAGGGCTCGCCCGGGGACATCGTGGCGAACAAGGGCAGCGTGACCGGGCCTTATCTCAAAAAGCTGCTGAAATGATCGGAAGACGCCTGCTGCTGGCCTGTTGCCTGCTGCCCGCCATGACGGCACAGGCGCTCGATTTCGATGCCAACGAGATGTTGGCGGCGCACAACCGCTGGCGCTCGACGGTGAGCGTGCCACCGCTCACTTATTCGCCCGAACTGGCTGCCTCGGCGCAGCTCTGGGCCGATGATCTGAAACAGAGCAATCAGTGCCAGATGAAGCACAGCGCGCCGGACGGCCAGTACGGCGAGAACCTTTATTGGGCCAGCGCGATCAAGTGGTCTGACGGCAAACGCGAGTTGCAGAAGGTAAGCCCGAAGAAGGTGGTGGATAGCTGGGCCAGCGAGCGCGAGGACTACGACTATGCGCACAACCGCTGCGCGGCCGGGAAGATGTGCGGGCATTACACGCAGGTGGTGTGGCGCACGACAACGGCGGTGGGTTGCGCGGTGGCGGTGTGCGGCAACACGCTGGAACAGGTGTGGGTTTGCCAGTATCAACCGGCGGGGAACTGGATCGGCCGCAAACCCTACTGAACCATCTTCAGGATGCGCAAAAACAACAAGGCCGGGTTAAACCCGGCCTTGTTTGTTTGGTACCTGCAGCGATGCTTACTCGTCTGCGACTTCTACCGGCTGAGCTTCTGCCGGACGGTCCAGCAGTTCGACCAATGCCATCGGAGCATTGTCGCCCTTGCGGAAACCGAACTTCAGGATGCGCGAGTAGCCGCCGTTGCGGGCTGCGTAACGCGGGCCGAGTTCGTCGAACAGCTTGCTGACGATCTCGCGGTCACGCAGACGGGCGAACGCCAAACGGCGATTTGCCAGGCTGGGGTTCTTGCCCAGTGTCAGGATAGGTTCGGCGACGCGGCGCAGTTCCTTGGCCTTCGGCAGGGTGGTCTTGATGACTTCGTGACGCAGCAGCGAAACGGTCATGTTGCGCAACATCGCCAAACGGTGGCTGCTGGTGCGGTTGAGTTTTCTAAGTCCTAAACGGTGACGCATGATTTTCCTCTCTTGCTTCCAGCCTCACGGCTGAAGAAGTTTATTTCTCGGACATTGCCGTCCAGTTTTCCAACTTCATGCCCAGCGACAAGCCGTGTTCGGCCAGCACTTGCTTGATCTCGTTGAGCGACTTGCGGCCCAGGTTCGGGGTGCGCAGCAGATCCGCTTCAGTGTTCTGGATCAGATCGCCGATGTAATGGATGCTCTGAGCCTTCAGGCAGTTCGAGGAGCGCGGGGTCAGTTCCAGATCATCAACCGGACGCAGCAGCATCGGATCGACCTTTGGCGCTGCGGGCTTCTCGACCGGAGCCGGTGTGCCTTCCAGCGCGGCGAATACGGACAGCTGATCCATCAGCACGCGAGCGGAGTAGCGAATGGCTTCTTCCGGATCGATGGCGCTGTTGGTTTCGATGTCCATGACCAGCTTGTCGAGGTCGGTGCGCTGTTCAACACGGGCGCTCTCGACAGCGTAGCTGACGCGGGAGATCGGGCTGAACGATGCGTCCAGAGCGATATGACCGACCGGGCGAGTAGCGCCGGGCTGCATGCGAGAGATGGCGGAAACGTAACCGCGCCCCTGTTCGACCTTGATCTCCATATCCAGCTTGCCGCCTGCAGTCAGGTGGGCGATGACATGAGTCGGGTTGATGACTTCGGTGTCGGCAGTGACTTCGATGTCAGCAGCAGTGACAACGCCAGCGCCGGACTTGCGCAGATGCAAGGTCACTTCGCGTGCATTGTGCAGCTTGAGCACCAGACCCTTGAGGTTCAGCAGGATCTCGACCACGTCTTCCTGCACACCGTCAATGGACGAGTATTCGTGCAGCACGCCGGCAATCTTGACTTCAGTCACGGCATAGCCGGGCATGGAAGACAGCAGGACGCGACGCAGCGCGTTGCCCAACGTCAGCCCGAAGCCACGTTCCAGCGGCTCGGCCACCAGCGTCGCCGTCAGTTCCGGATGGCGACCGGGCACCACGTCAATCTTCGCGGGTTTGATCAATTCCTGCCAATTCTTCTGAATCACGGCGTGACCTCATGCTGGGCATGTGTGCCGAGGGCTCCCCGTACGCGGAGCCCCTTTTCCGGAGAAACCCGGCCGACGGGCCGACGGCCGGATCTCTCGAATTTGCTTCCGCAGCGGTCGCCCTAGACCCGGCGCCGCTTGCGCGGCCGGCAACCGTTGTGCGGGATGGGAGTGACGTCACGGATCGTGGTGATGGTGAACCCGACGGTCTGCAAGGCCCTGAGCGCGGACTCGCGCCCCGAACCGGGACCCTTCACCTCGACCTCCAACGTCTTCATGCCATGCTCGATCGCCTTCTTGCCGGCATCCTCGGCCGCGATCTGCGCCGCATAGGGGGTCGACTTGCGCGAGCCCTTGAAGCCCTGACCACCGGAGGAAGCCCACGACAGGGCGTTGCCCTGGCGGTCGGTGATGGTGATGATGGTGT
>DMCN01000008.1 GCA_003445795.1 Gallionellaceae bacterium | reverse complement strand
TGGTGTTCTTCTTCGACGAGGCGCACCTGCTATTCAACGATGCGCCCGCCGCGCTGGTCGACAAGATCGAACAGGTGGTGCGCCTGATCCGCTCCAAGGGCGTGGGCGTTTACTTCATCACGCAGAATCCGGCCGACGTGCCGGACAAGATATTGAGCCAGCTCGGCAACCGCGTGCAGCACGCTCTGCGCGCCTTCTCGGTGCGCGACCAGAAAGCCGTGCGCGCCGCAGCCGAGACCATGCGTGACAATCCCGAACTGGACGAACAGGCTGCCATCACCGAACTCGGCGTGGGCGAGGCGCTGGTCTCGCTGCTGAACGAAAAGGGGACGCCCACCATCGTCGAGCGCGCGCTTATCGTGCCGCCGCAGGCGCACATCGGACCGATCAGCGAGGCCGAGCGCGCCGCCCTCATCCAGTCTTCGCTGCTGGCCGGGCATTACGAAAAGACCGTTGACCGCGAATCGGCGTACGAGATCATCAAGGGACGTGCTACGGAAAAACAGGCTGAAGCGGAGAAGGCGGCACCTGCTGCACAGAGTTCAGAAGGCGGACTCGGCGGCATGCTCGGTGGTCTGCTGGGCGGCGGCAGCTCGCGTCGCCAGAGCGCAGGCGAAGCCATGGTGAAGAGCGTGGTGCGCACCGTGGGCGCCGAGCTCGGACGGCAACTCGTGCGCGGCGTGCTGGGTTCGCTGATGGGCGGCAGTACGCGCCGCCGCTGAAACAGGAGTCACTATGGCAGAAGATATCCGCAGGGATTTCGAGGCAGTGGCCTCGCGCTGGGACAGCAACCCGACACGGGTGAAGATCGCGCGCGACGTGGGCGATGCCATCATGCGTGAGGTGAAACTGTCACCGCAGATGGATGTACTGGATTACGGCTGCGGTACCGGGCTGCTGGCGATGCAGTTGCAGTCACATGTGCATTCGGTCAGCGGCGCGGACAGTTCGCCAGCGATGGTCGCGGTGCTGCAGGACAAGATCACTACGCTGAAGCCCGGCAACGTCAGCACTCAGTTGGTCGATTTCGAGCGCGGCGCGCATGCCAGCGGGACTTACGACCTCATCGTGAGCAGCATGGTGACCCACCATATCCCCGACACCGCCGAGTTGTTCAAGGAATGGCAGCGCCTGCTCAAACCGCACGGCCAGATCGCCTTCGCCGACCTCGACGCGGAGGATGGTTCTTTCCACGGCGACAACACCGGGGTGTTCCACCTCGGCTTCGACCGCGCGAAGCTGCGCGAATTGCTGCTCGCTGCAGGCTTCAGCTCCGTGCGCGAAAGCACCGCCACGTCCGTGCGCAAGGAGATCGGGGGGCAGCCGCGCGAATTCCCGGTCTTCCTCATCGTGGCGCAACTTCCCTGAACGCATGGCGCTGCTCCCCGTCCAAAAACAACTGCGCGCCCTCGCCTCGCCGGAGACAGCGACCATCCAGCAAGGCTTCTTCAAGACCGGCAAGGGGCAATACGGCGAAGGTGATATGTTCCTCGGCATCAAGGTACCGGTACTGCGTGCGCTGGCGAAGCAACAGCGCGATGCCGGCCTCGATACTGTCACCGCACTCCTGTCCTCCAGCTATCACGAGGAACGCGTATTCGCATTGCTGTTGCTGATGCAGTTCTACCAGCGCGCTGACGTTGCCGGCAAGCAGGCCGCGTTCGACCTATACTTGGGCAGCACCGCACGCATCAACAACTGGGACCTGGTCGACATCTCCGCGCCGCACATCGTCGGCAAACACCTGGAAGACATGCCGCGCAAGGTACTGCAGCGGATGGCGAAGTCGGCATCGCTGTGGGAGCGGCGTATCGCCATCATCGCCACTTTCCATTTCATCCGCCTGAACGACTTCGATGACACCCTGCGTATCTCTAAAATACTGCTGCACGACGGGCATGACCTGATGCACAAGGCGGTGGGCTGGATGCTGCGCGAAGTGGGCAAACGCGACCTTGCCGCCGAAGAGGCTTTCCTGAAGATGCATCACCGCGCCATGCCGCGCACCATGCTGCGCTACGCCATCGAGCGTTTCCCGGAACAGAAACGCAAAAACTATCTATACGGAAAGGTGTAGAATTTCCCCAAGTCGCTACAGACTGGCCATTTCCGACCGTCGGGTTTGAAATGAGATAACAAGAACGCGTATGCCGCAAACGGGAGGATGGTGAGTCTGGCATGATCCGCGCATTTCAAAATCTCAGTTTGAAAGTCCGGGTCGCCGTATTCACCCTGAGCTTGCTGCTGCTCGCCATCGGCATACTCACCTGGCAGTTCTCCACACACTTGCGCCAGGAGTTGGAAGAGAAACTGTCCCGCCAGCAATCCTCCGAAGTGTCTGCCATCGCAGACCGCATCGACAATGCGGTTCGCCTGCGCATGGACGCGCTGGTGCTGACCGCCCAGGACATCACGCCGCAGATGCTGGCAAGACCGCAACGGGTCTCCGCTTATCTGGCCGAACGCAAAGCGCTCTACAAACTCTATACCCTGGGCATCATCGTCATCTCCGCCGACGGGCATGGGATCGCGGACCATCCGCCGACCTCGGGCAGAGGCAAGGCAGACTTCACCCAGATAGATTTCTACCGGCAGGTGATGGCCAACGGCAAACCGGCCATTTCCAGACCCGGCTTCGGACGCTTTGTGAAAGAACCCCGCGTGGTGTTCGCCGTCCCGATCTTCAGCAAGGGCAACAAGATCGCGGGCGTGTTGGCCGGCGCAATCAGCTTGGGCGATGGCAGTCTGCTGCAGGAGTTCGACGCCAGTGCGAACCCGAACCGCAACAGCTATCTGCTGGTCTCGCCGCGCGACAATGTATTCGTCGCCGCCTCCGACCGCAGCCGCGTGCTGCAAGCCCTGCCCGCCCCCGGCAGCAACCTGCTGCACGACCGCTTCATAAGCGGATACGAAGGTTCGGACATCGCGCTTGATTCGCGCGGCATCGAGGTCCTCAGCTCCGCCAAACATATCCCCGGCGCTGGCTGGATCATCGTGGGCGAGATGCCGACAGCCCATGCCTTCGAACGCATCGCGCATATCCGCAATGAGGCGATGTTGGCCGCCGCCATCGTCGCGCTACTCTCCGTCGCGTTGCTGTGGCTGTTCCTGCGCCACGAGCTTTCCTTCCTCACCCAATCCAGCGAACTCATCGGCCAGCTTTCCAACAGCAGAAAAGCGGTGCTGCGCGGCATCCCGTTGTCGGGCAGTCCCGAGATCCGCCAGATGCAAAACAGTTTCAACCAGCTGCAACAACACCTTGCCCGGGACGAACAGATGCTGCTCGAAGACAAGCAGCTGTACCAGTCGATGTTCACCAACAACACCTCGATCAAGCTGCTGATCGACCCCAAGGATGGCCGCATCGTGGATGCCAACCCCGCTGCGGCCGAGTTCTACGGCTGGCCGGCCGAGACCATGCGGCAGATGCGCATCTCCGACATCAACACCCTGCCCGCGGAAAAAGTGAAGCGCGAGATGGAACTGGCCAAGACGGAGCAGCGTCAATTCTTCCGCTTCAAGCACCGTCTGGCTTCCGGCGAGATACGCGATGTCGAGGTCCATTCCGGCCATGTCGACTATCACGGGCGCGACCTGCTCTATTCCATCATCAGCGACGTGACCGAACGCGAGCAGGCGCTGCATCGCGAAAAGATACGCGGCGAAGTACTGGAGATGCTGGCACGCGGCAGCGACCTGAAAGACATCCTCAACTCCGTCGTCAGACAGATCGAAGCCGAGCAGCCGCGGCTGCTGGGTTCGGTGCTGATATTGAGCAAGGACGGGCAGCACCTGCTGACCGGGGCCGCCCCCAGCCTGCCGGACTTCTTCAGCCAGTCAGTACACGGACTGGAGATCGGTGCTGGGCGCGGCTCCTGCGGTCATGCTGCCGCCACCGGCGAGCGCACCATCGTGTCCGATATCCAGTCTCACTCCAACTGGGTGCCCTACCGCGAACTGGCGGCGAAAGCCGATCTGGCCTCCTGCTGGTCGGAGCCATTGTTCAGCTCCAAGGGCAAGATACTCGGCACGCTGGCAATGTATCAGCGCAGCAAGTCCTCTCCCAGCGCGGCGCAGATCAAGCTCATCGAGGAGATGGCCAAGATCGTCGGCATCGCCATCGAGCGCAAGCAGGACGAGGAAGACCTGCAACTCGCCTCCACCGTGTTCCAGGCCAGTCCGGAAGCCATCGTCATCACCGATGCGGAGAACCGGATCGTCGCAGTGAATCCCGCCTTCACGCGCATCACGCAATTCGAGGCGCACGAGGCCGTCGGCCACGACCCCAAGCTGCTCAGCTCCGGACAGCAGGGCAAGGAGTTCTACAACGCGATGTGGACGTCGCTGCAGACCTTCGGCAGCTGGCAGGGCGAGATCGTCAACCGCCGCAAGAACGGCGAGAACTATTCCGAATGGCTGACCATCAACACCGTGCGCGACGAGAACAACGAGGTGCGCCAGCGCATCGCCATCTTCTCCGACATCACCGACAAGAAGCGCAGCGAAGAGATCATCTGGCATCAGGCCAACTACGACATCCTCACAGGCCTGCCGAACCGGCGCCTGTTCCACGACCGCCTGATGCAGGAACTGAAGCGCGAGGGACGCGAGCAGCATTCGCTGGCGCTGATGTTCATCGACCTCGATCACTTCAAGGAAGTGAACGACACGCTCGGCCACGAGGCCGGCGACAACCTGCTGATGCAGGCGTCGAAACGCATCTCCGGCTGCATACGTGATTCGGACACGCTGGCGCGGCTGGGCGGCGACGAATTCACCATCATCCTGCCGGGGCTCGCCGATCCCAAACGCCTGGGCACGCTGGCCGACACCATCATCCAGGTCCTCGGCAAGCCATTCATGCTCGGGGACACCAGCGCCTATGTCTCCGCCAGCATCGGCATCACGCTCTACCCGCAGGATGCGGAAGACCTTTCCTCGCTGCTGAAGAACGCAGACCAGGCCATGTATGTCGCCAAGGGCCGCGGCCGCAACCAGTACAGTTACTTCACTGCCTCGATGCAGGAAGCGGCGCAGACACGCCTGCAACTCAGCAACGACCTGCGCCGCGCGCTCAACGGCGGCCAGTTCGAGATCTACTACCAGCCCATCATCGACATGACGACCGGGCGGCCCACCAAGGCGGAGGCACTGCTGCGCTGGCATCACCCGAAACTCGGCTTCGTCAGCCCCGCCGTGTTCATCCCGCTGGCGGAGGAGATCGGGCTCATCAACGACATCGGCGACTGGGTGTTCCGCCAGGCCGCGCTGAAAGCCAAGAGTTGGTGCGCCAGCAAGGACAAGGGCTTGTCGGCGATGCAGATCAGTGTGAACAAATCGCCGCGCCAGTTCATCACCGGCGACAACAACCTCAGCCTGCTCACCTGGCTGCGCGCGCTCGACATCCCGCCGAGCTGCATCGTGGTGGAGATCACCGAGGGCCTGCTGATGGACGACCGCGCCGAAGTGCAGGAGAAACTGCTGGCGTTCCGCGATGCGGGGATACAAGTGTCGCTGGACGATTTCGGCACCGGCTATTCGGCGATGTCCTATCTGCAGCGTTTCGACATCGACTATCTGAAGATCGACCAGTCCTTCGTGCGCAACATGGTGAGCAACCCCGGCGACCACGCGATCGCCGAGGCCATCATCGTCATGGCGCACAAACTCGGCATGAAGGTCGTGGCCGAGGGCGTGGAGACTGAAGAACAACGGCAAATGCTGCACGCCGCAGGATGCGACTACGGTCAGGGCTATCTGTTCGCCAAGCCCATGTCGGCGCAAGAGTTCGACCGTTACCTCGAAAGTGCGCTGATCGCCTAGTCGACCACCCTGCCGCGCAGCGATTTGGTTGCGCCGTGCCTGACCTTGCTGTCCACCCGTTTGCGTTGCGCACTGCGCGTCGGCTTGGTGGCGACGCGCGGTTTCGGTTTGACCGCAACGGACAGCAGCAACGCTTTCAGCCGCCGCAACGCCTCGTTGCGGTTCTGTTCCTGGTTGCGGTATTCCTGCGCCTTGATGACGACCACGCCGTCCTTGGTGATGCGCTGGTCGCTGAGTTGCGCCAGACGTTCCTTCATCTCCGCCGGCAACGACGAAGCACCGATATCGAAGCGCAGGTGCACCGCGCTCGACACCTTGTTCACGTTCTGCCCGCCCGCACCCTGCGCACGCACCGCGCTCAGCTCGATCTCGCGCTCGGGAATGATGACGTTGTGCGCGATGTACAACATGGCTTAAGCAAGTACCCGGATCTGCACATCGCCCAGACTCACCATCTGCCCGGTGCGGATCTTCGCGGTCTTGCGCGATTCAACTTGTCCGTCGACGGAGACCCGCCCCTCGGCCACCAGCGCCTTGCCCGCCCCGCCGCTGTCACACACGCCGGTCAGCTTGAGCAACTGGTTCAGTTCGACGAACTCGCCGCGCAGCTGGAAGTCGATCTGCTGCATCACAACTTGACCGCGTGTTCGCGCGTGGTATGGAACACGACCTTGGGCCAGCGTTCCTGCGTCAGTCTCAGATTGACGTTGTTCGGCGCGAGATAGGCCAAGTTTCCAGCCGCATCGATAGAGAGGT
This sequence comes from Gallionellaceae bacterium, assembly GCA_003445795.1. Lineage (GTDB taxonomy): Bacteria > Pseudomonadota > Gammaproteobacteria > Burkholderiales > Gallionellaceae > Sideroxyarcus. The sequence continues at coordinate 57,370 of DMCN01000008.1, read as the reverse complement.
TGTGCGACAGCGCCTTTTCGAAATCGGCGAGTATCTTCTTGTCGTCGCAGGTCACCCAGCGCGCGCTGGTGGTGCTGGTGCCTTCGAACATCGCGTCCACGCCGTATTCGCCCTGCAGGCGGCTGGCGACCACGTCGAACTGCAGCATACCGACCGCACCGAGAATCAGGTCGCCGCCATCCACCGGCTTGAACACCTGCACCGCGCCTTCTTCTCCGAGTTGCTGCAAGCCCTTGTGCAACTGCTTCACCTTGATCGGGTTGCGGATGCGCACCGAGCGGAAAAAGTCGGGCGCAAAATACGGGATGCCGGTGTACTGCAACACTTCGCCTTCGGAGAAACTGTCGCCGATCTGCATGTTGCCGTGGTTGGGCAGGCCGATGATGTCGCCCGCGTAGGCCTCTTCCACCTGCTCGCGGCTGGAGGCCATGAAGGTCACCACATTCGAAACTCTGATCTCGCGGCCGATGCGCAGGTGCTTGATCTTCATGCCACGCTCGAAATGCCCCGAGCACACGCGCAGGAAGGCGATGCGGTCGCGGTGGTTGGCGTCCATGTTGGCCTGGATCTTGAACACAAAGCCGGAGAACGCCTGCTCGCTCGGGTTCACGACGCGTGCCGTGGCATCGCGCTCGATGGGTGCGGGCGCCCAGTCCAGCAGCGCGTTCAGGATCTCGCGCACGCCGAAGTTGTTGATGGCGGAACCGAAGAACACGGGAGTCTGTTTGCCGTCGAGGAAGCGTTGCAGATCGAAGGGATGCGATGCGCCGTGCACCAACTCCACTTCCATCTTGAGCTGTTCGATCTCCAGCGGAAAACGTTCGGCCAGCACCGGATTGTCGATGCCCTTGATGACTTCCACCTCGCCGTCGGCACGCTCCTCGCCCGGCGTGAACAGCAGGATCTCGTCGCGCATCAAGTGGTACACACCACGGAAGGCCTTGCCCATGCCAAGCGGCCATGTCACCGGCGCGCACTGGATGTTCAGCACCGATTCCACTTCGTCCAGCAATTCCAGCGGATCGCGCACCTCGCGGTCCATCTTGTTCATGAAGGTGATGATGGGCGTGTCGCGCATGCGGCACACGTCGAGCAGCTTGATGGTCTGCGCCTCAACGCCCTTGGCCGCATCGATCACCATCAGCGCCGAGTCCACAGCGGTGAGCACGCGGTAGGTGTCTTCGGAGAAATCCTGGTGACCGGGTGTATCGAGCAGGTTCACCACGTGGTCGCGATACTCGAACTGCATCACCGAGCTGGCGACCGAGATACCGCGCTGCTTCTCGATCTCGAGGAAGTCGGAGGTCGCATGGCGCCCGCTCTTGCGCGCCTTCACCGCACCCGCCATCTGGATCGCGCCGGAGAACAGCAGCAGCTTTTCGGTGAGCGTGGTCTTGCCCGCGTCGGGGTGGGAAATGATGCCGAAGGTGCGGCGGCGCGCCACTTCGCGCGCGATCTTGTCGCGCGGGACGGCGGCGGGCTCGCTGAGGGATTGTTCGATGTCGTCGGACATGGTGCTGACCTGTGAAAAAGGCCGCAAGTCTAAAGGCTTGGCGGGGGAATGTCTAACGCTGAAACAGCAGGATTTCCCGGAATGACTACTTCTTCAAGCGCCGTGGCGGACCTGCATCAACTCCCGATAGTGTTTGCAGTTGTTCTTGCCGCTCTGCTTGGCCAGATACATCGCCTCGTCCGCCTGCTTGACGAGTTCATTGGCCTCCTGCGCATCGTCCGGATAGAGAGAGATGCCGATGCTGCCGCCAACGCGGCAGCTCTGCCCTTTCAGGTCGAAAGGGGCAGCCAGCGCGGCGATGAGTTTGTTGGCGACGTTGCGTGCATTCTCCTCGGCGCCGATGTTGTCCAGCACGAAGATGAACTCGTCGCCGCCCACGCGCGCCACGGTATCCGCGCTGCGGATGCATCCCCGGAAGCGTTTGGCTACTTCCTTGAGTAGCAGGTCGCCCGCATCGTGGCCCAACGTGTCGTTGATCTTCTTGAAGCCGTCCAGATCGAGGAATAGCACAGCCACCTTGATCTTGCTGCGCTTGGCCAATTGCACCGAGTGGTTGAGGATGTCGAGAAACAGCGCGCGATTGGGCAGGTCGGTGAGGAAGTCGTAGTGCGCCAGATGGGCGATCTTCTGTTCGGCGCGCTTGCGCTCGGAGATGTCGCGCACGATGCCGATGTAGTAGCGGTGTCCGCCCAGGCTCATCTCGGAAGCCGACAGCTCCATCGGGAACACATCGCCGTTCTTGCGCATCGCCATGACTTCGCGCCCGCGCACGCCGAGTATGTTGCTCTTGCCGGTCTTGGCATGCCGACGGATATAGCCATCATGCGCGCTGCGGTCCGGCTCCGGCATCAACATGCTGACATTCTTGCCCATCACCTCCTGCTGCGGATAGCCAAAGATCTCCTCGGCCGCCGGATTGAAACCCTCTATTTCGCCACGTTCGTTGATTGTGATGATGCCGTCCATCACGTTGCGGATGATGGATTGCAACTGGTCCTGGCTGCGCTCCAACTCACCCTTGATCTGCTTCAGGTTGGTGACCATCTGCCAGAACAGTTTTACCTCCTGCCCGCTCGCGATATGCTTGTCGCGGAACAGTTTGCCCGCCTCGGCGGTGACGGCCTCGTCGTGCGACAGGTTGTAGATGATGCTCTCGGGGTAGTCCTTGCAAGCATGTAGCGCCTGAATGGCATCGTGAAAAACGGGAATGTCGTACTCCTCGGCCAGTCTCAGGCCGGGGGCATGCGGGTCGGTGTCGGCGATGGCGAGCACTTTGACCAGACTGTCCTCCATGAACATCTCCAGCAGTGCGGCTCCGCCGCGTCCTGCACCGATGATGATGACCGGATACCCATGTGTTCGTTTGATCGCCATGTTCTTCTTTCCTGGAGGAAGCCGCGTGTGCGCGAATTCTACCTACTTTGACAAAAGACAGTCGTTTGCAAATACGCTATTGCAGAGTGCCCAGCTCGGGAATGTCCCCTGCCCCCGAATCGCACTCAGACCACTTCCTAACAATTGGTATTGACGCGGGTGCTTGCCCCGTTCTACGCTTCGTTCTGGATGGCGGTACGCGCAATTCTATGTTCTGCCTAGAGATTTCCAATGGCCATGGAGAGTAACGATGATCAGCAAAGATGTCGTCATGCAAACGCTTAGATGTGCCCCCAACCAGTACCCGCAGATCCTCAACGACAAGTTCCCGCATATCCTGGAGAAGATCGTCAAACTCTGGAACTCCCCCGAAGCCGAATCCTATTTGGCCGACCTGTTGCAGCCCAACGGCCGCGGCGGCGGCAGGATGGACAGGGACGGTTTTCCGGAAAGAGCCTGGCAGGAGATATTCCAGCTCAAAGTCCTCTACAGCAAGCCGCGCCCCAAGCCGGCAAGATGAGCGCTCCGTCAGCCGCGCTCAGGAGTAGAAGTGATAGCGCGACTTGCCTTCTCTTTTCGCCGTCAACATCGCCTCGTCGGCATGCTTGAGTAACAACTCGGGCGTGCTCTGGTCACGCGGATAGAAAGTCACCCCGATGCTGGCGGTGACTGCGGCGGGCTTGCCGCTGATCGACATTGGCAGCGCGATATCCTTCAGTACCCTGTTGAGGAATTGCACCGCACTCTCCTCGCTATCCAGATCACCCAGCAGCAGAACGAATTCGTCCCCGCCCATACGCGCCACCGTATCTTCCCCGCGCAGCGCTTTGCCCAGACGCGCTGCGACGAGGCGCAACGCATCGTCTCCCGCGTCATGCCCCAGCGAATCGTTGACCTGCTTGAAACCGTCCAGGTCGAGGAAGCACAAGGCCATCACGCGGCCGGCGCGATTGCTGCGCGTGATCGCTTGGTCGAGCCGGTCCTGTAGCAACCGGCGATTGGGCAGACCGGTCAGCGCATCGTGGTTGGCCTCCACTTCCAGTATCTGCTGGCGTTTCACCAGATGGGTGATCGACGAGATCACACCGACGTAGTGGGTGATGACGCCATGACCATCCTTGATCGAGGAAAGTGCCAGCCATGCCCCTTCGATCTCGCCTTCCGCATCGTGCCCCACTGTCTCGCCCGCCCAATGGCCGCTTTCGGTCGCCGTTCTCCATATCTCGTCGGATTTGTCCTGGCTGAACAGACTCGGCTTCAATTGCCGCACATCCCTGCCGACGATCTGCGCATGATCAAGCTGCACGTCGAGACAGAACGAAGGATTGGTATCGATGATCATCCCATCCTGATCGGTGATGAAGATCGACTCCAGCGTGCTGTCGATGACTTTTCTGGTCAGACGCAATTTATCTTCCGCCCGCTGCCGCTCGGCAACCTCGCGCATCAGTTGCAGGGTGCGCGTGGAGAGCGTGTCGTACATGTTCAGGATGGTTTCGATCAGCACGCGCAAAGCGCCGCTCATCTCCATGCGCGCCTTGTCCTTGGCCTCGTCCAGCGTCAGCCCGAGCTGCACGGAAAGCACGATCTTGGCCATGTGTTTGTCGGACTCGAGGATATGGAACGCCAGCCAGTGTGTAAGAAACACCACGATCTCTTCGATCACCTGTTCGGTGGCGAACTCATCCTGCTTGCCCCTGAGTTTGAGCACTTCGGCCACGAAACTCTGGTGCGTCCTGGCATGTTCGATTGGCAGCTCATCCGCCGAAAGATATTTTTCCCAGATCGACTCTTCGGTCTTGAAATGGTACTGGGCATATTCGGTCAACTCACCGAAGATCATATTCAGCTCGGGCTTCTCGACCCCGTAAGCCAGATGACTGGCAAGCTTGTTCAACAGCTCGACCAGCTTGCGATGCTGCTCGTCGATGACAGAGAGTCCCGTCTGGAAATTTTCATTCCAGGGGAATATGTCGGAGGGAGATATTCTGAGATTCATTTGCGCGCTATCTGAACGTTTGTTAACTACAGTCCAATTGTCCTACTATCGGGGCCTTAAATATACAACCATGCAGCAGCACATCCGCGCAATGCACGTTACACCTCTTCTACCTCACCCCCGCACCGGCTCCAGCGTCGCGTCCAGATTCAAATCATCGCAGTAATCCAGAAAATCGCCGCGCAGCGTGGGGATGTGCACGTTGGCGCGGATGCCCACGGTCATGACCATGGAGAGCATGGGGGCGCCGGTGTGCGGTGCGGCGTAGGTGCTGGTCTGCAACTCTTCGATGTTGATGCCTTGGCGCGCGAAGAAGGCAGCCAGCTTGTTCGCGACGCCGGGCTGGTCGAGTGCGGTGAGTTCGACGCTGTAGGGGGCTGACTTGAGTTTGCTTTCCTGCTTGCGGGTGCGCTTGCAGTGGATGGTGAGGCCGATCTGGTCAGCGAATGCGGGCAGTTGCGTCTCCAGTTTTGACAAGGCGTGCCAGGGGCCGGTGAGCAGCATGAACTGGACGAACTCTCCGCCCAGCACGGCCATGCGGCTCTCTTCTATGTTGCAGCCGCTGTCGGCGATCTTGCCGGTCAGACGCTCGACCAGGCCGACACGGTCTTCGCCGGTGGCGGTGATGGCGAGACAGTTGTTCTCTGTTTCTGTGTTCATGAGTGCGGATACGGACGGGTTGATGACGACTGCATTGTAGTGGCTCAGCGCCGACTCGGGGAGATGGTTCGTCTACATCTTCTGCTTGATCGCCAGCACCGCCTGATTACGCAGGGTGCGCAGCAGCGACAACTGCTGCTCGGACAGTTTCAGCGTGTTGGCCTGCTGCATGTCGGCATAGAACAGGCCAACGGTCTTTTTGCTGATGACGATGGGCAGCAGGATGAAGCTCTCGGCATCGAGCGCCTGCTTGTACCAGGCCGGTATCTTGCTGGCGATGCTCGCCGCGTTCCGGTCCTCGATGACGATATCGACGCCCTTTTCGATAGCCAGGTGAAACACGTCCGGCTCGAATGATATCTTGAAGCGGAAGCGCGGGATCACTTCGTCCACACCCGCACCCAGTCCCATGCGCGCCACCATGGCGTTGATCTTGTTGTCGCGGATGCAGATGATGGCGCGCCTGAAACCCAAGCCGCGGTAGATGGTCTCCAGCACCATCAACAGCACGTCGTTGAGTTTGAAGTCCTCGACCAGTGTGTTGGTCACGTCCTGGATACCTGCCCCCATCACGGTCGCGGGATCGGGACGGGCTTGCGGCGCTTGCTTCTCTGCCTCGTTCAGCGCCGACTCGATACCGTGCACACCGTTCATCACATCGGCTTTCTTCGTATCCTCCGGCAGCGTGTCGATGGCTTGCCCGCTCCATTGCCGCACCTTCTTCACCAGCGGGCTGCGCGCAGTGTTGATCTCCAGCGTCATCGCGCGGCGCGTGAGCTCCTGCAGGCCGGTCTCCAGCGCGGCGTTGAGCTTGTGCTCTGGGATATCGAGCGCATCCTGGTAGCGCAGCCGCACGCGGTTGAGCGCCTGCGATTTTTCGCCCGGCGCGGTCCCTGCGGCAACCATGCAGAGGTCGTTGGCCATATTCACCGTCGCGCGCATGTGGTCGATCTCTGTCTTGGGCTTCTTCACCGGTTCCCCGGAAGGCAAGCGTTCCATCCCGTCGAGCAGGCGCTGGGGGAAGTTCCAGCTCTTGGCTACGCCGATGCCGATCTGGTTGTACGTCAGCCCAAGCACCTTGATGGCGGCCTGCTCTTCGTTCTGCCCCTGTTCGACCAGGCGCGATATCTCCTGGCTCTCGTCAAAGAAGTAATAGGTCACCAGCATGCGCCCGAGGTTCTGGAACATTGCGCAGATCATCAGTTCTTCGGCATCGCGGATATTGCGCCCCACTGCCAGTTGCGTGGCCAGCACGCCGGAGAAGAACGAGGCGACCACCTCGTCCTTGAGCTGGTGGGCGAGCGTCTTGTTCTGCATGAATTCCAGCATGATCAGCGACATCGCGATGTTGCGCACGGTCTCGAAACCCATGATCACCACGGCCTTGGAGATGGTGCTGATGTTGCCGCCGAACTGGCCGTAGGAGACGGTATTGACCAGCCGCAGCAGTTTGTTGGTGAGCGCGAAGTCCTGCAGGATGGCGCGCGCCAGTTTGTTGGCGCTATCCGATTCGGAAGCGACGATCTGGTTGATCTCGGTGATGATGTTGGAGAGCGCGGGGAAATCGCTCTTGCTGCGCATGCGCCGCAGCAGGAATTCGAGCGTGGCATGTGCGTCGCCGGCCGCAGAGTCACCGCGCTCGCCCAGCCAGGTCTTGAGCGCGCCGCGCATGCTCGCGGCATCGCGATAGCGTTCTTCCTTGTTCTTGGCAATGGACTTCATGATGATCGCTTCGAGTCCCGCATCCAGCTCTGGACTGTGGACGGAAGGCGCTGCGGCGGCTTCGTGCACCACGCGGTTCATGACGTTGAAGACGTTGTCGCCGGTGAAGGCCGGGACGCCCGCGACCATCTCGTATAGCCCCATGCCAACGGAATACAGGTCAGAACTGGCATCCACGCCGCCGTTGGAGATACATTCCGGCGCCATGTATTGCGGCGTGCCGATCACTTCCTGGCTGTCGTCGTTTTGCTCCTGCATCAGTCGGGCGATGCCGAAATCCATCAGCATGGGCTGGCCGCGCTGGCCGATCATGATGTTGCCGGGTTTGATGTCGAGGTGCAGCACACCCTGCTGGTGCGCATATTCGAGTGCATCGAGCAGTTGGCAGGTGATCTCGGCCGACTTCACCGCCGGTAGGGCGCCGTCGCGCAGCATGCGCTGCAGGGTGCCGCCTTCGACATAGGCGCAGACCAGATAGGGCTCGCCATCCTGCTCGCCCGCGTCGTAGAGCGGCACGATGTTGGCATGCTGGAGTTTGCTGACGATGCGCGCCTCGCGCAGTAACGACTCGGTGTGTGCCGCGCCCGGACGCAAGGTCTTGATGGCGACCTGACGGTCGAGCTGAGGATCGTAGGCGAGATGCACCGCGCCCTGCGTCCCCTTGCCCAGCTCGCGCAGGATGTTGAAGCGCCCGATTCTCTTTGCCGCCATGTAAGTTGTCCCTCCCAGAACTGCGGGGTCAATCCGCTCTGCTTCGGATGATAACGGCTTTGAAACGAAATTCTGAAGGAGCGGTTAAAAATACTGAGGTAGCGGCCTCAATCCAGATCGCCGTCCACATAGAACCACTGTCCCGCCTCGCGCACGAAGCGGCTGGCCTCGTGCAGGCGGTGTGCGCGGCCTTTGACCTTGTAGCGTGCGACGAACTCGACGATGGCATGGTCGGCATCCTGTTTCTCGTGGCGCTTGATTTCCAGACCCAGCCATTTGGTCGTCACCTCTTCTGCCAGGCCCAACGATGTTGGCCGGGTGGTGGGATGCCAGGTCTCCAGAAGGTAGTCTTCCTTAAGCAGGGTGTAGGCGGTGTAGCGAGAACGCATGAGGGCTTCGGCGGTGGGAGCAGGTTCGTTGCCTTCCACGTAGCGGGCACAGCAGGCGGTGTAAGGTTTGGCGTTGCCGCAGGGGCAATACTCGTTCAGTTTTGCCACAACGGCGGCTCCTCCATCAGCGCGATCTGTTCACGCAATTCGAGGATGCGGTTCTGCCAGTAGATCTGCGTGTTGAACCAGGGGAAGGCCTGCTTGAAAGCGGCATCTTCCCAGCGCCGGGCGAGCCAGGCCGAGTAGTGGATGAGACGCAGGGTGCGCAGGGCTTCGATGAGGTGCAGCTCGCGCGCGTCGAATTCGCAGAAGTCCTCGTAACCCGCCAGCACGTCTCCCATCTGGCGCACACGATCCTCGCGTTCGCCGGAGAGCAGCATCCACAGGTCCTGCACTGCCGGCCCCATGCGACTGTCGTCGAAGTCGACGAAATGCGGGCCGTCATCCGTCCACAACACATTGCCTGCGTGGCAGTCGCCGTGCAGACGCAAACGCTTCACATCACCTGCCCGGTCGAAACAGTGGCGCACGCCATCCAGTGCCTGTTGCACCACACTGCGATAGGCGGCGTCGATGTCTGCGGGGATGAAACCATTGGCGAGGAGAAAATCGCGCGGTTCGGTGCCGAACGTTGCGATGTCGAGAGTGGGCCGATGCTGATAATCCTTGATCGCACCGACGGCATGGATGCGGCCAAGGAAACGGCCAAGCCATTCCAGCGTGTCGCGGTTCTCCAGTTCGGGCGCGCGCCCGCCGTGCTTGGCAAAGACTGAAAAACGGAATCCATCGGACAGATGCAGTGTTTTCCCATCGATGGCCATGGCGGGCACCACGGGTATCTCGCGCTCGACCAGTTCCTGCACGAAGGCGTGTTCTTCGAGGATAGCCTCATCCGTCCAGCGCGCGGGACGGTAGAACTTGGCCACCAGCGGTGCGCCGTCTTCGATGCCGATCTGATAGACGCGGTTCTCGTAGCTGTTGAGCGCAAGCAGGCGACCATCGCAACGCAGGCCGATGCTTTCCAGCGCGTTGAGTACGCAATCGGGAGTGAGTGCGGAGTAGTCTGGTGTCGTCATGCCCAACACCCTACTTCATTTTTTATGATTCTGCACTTCCGCGAGCCCCAGCGCATTCCATCCCTCGTGCCCCAGCTTGCGCATGGTCTCCATGTTCTTCTCAAAGATCATCTCGGCTTCGGGGAACGATGCGACCGCCTCGTCGATACTGTCTTCGCGGATCAGGTGCAGCGTCGGATAGGGCGAGCGGTTGGTGAAGTTGGTGATGTCGTCCAGCTCGGTGTCGGCGAACTGGTACTGCGGATGCATGCTGGCAACTTGCAGTTCGCCCGCCAGATCGGCATCTTCCAGCGCCGCATCGACCACGGCCAGAAAATCGTTGTAGTCGAGGAAGTCGGTCAGCACATGCGGATGGATCAGCAGGATGGTGTCGATCTTCTCGCGACTCGCTTCCGCCAGCACTTCCAGTTCGCGCTGCACATCGACCAGCAGCTCTTCCGGCGTTGTCGCCGCGCTGACGAAGTAGCGTATCTGGCCCTTGACGTGCACGCCCTTGGCGAACGGGCACAGGTTGAGGCCGATCACGGCCTTCTCCAGCCAGAGCTTGGTGGCGGCGATAGCTTCGTCGTTGCTAACGATGGTGGTCATTAGCGGCCACGACCGCCGGAACGGTGTTGTGCCGAAGTGGGAACACCGCCGCGACTCGCGCCGCCTGCCGGTTTGGCACCGCCGCTGCGCGGTGCGCCGCCTGTGCGTGCTTGTCCGCCGCCGCTACGCGGTGCGGACTGACTGCGACCCTGTCCCTGCCCGCGTCCACCCTGACCGCGATTCTGGCCGTTCAGGATCGGCTCGGCCTTAATGCGCGGGTCCGGCTCAAAGCCGGGTATCTGCACCACGGTGATCTCGCGCTTGATGAGGCGCTCGATGTCGTGCAACAGTTTCTTTTCGTCGATGCACACCAGCGAGCTGGCTTCGCCTTCGCTGCCCGCGCGGCCGGTACGGCCGATGCGGTGCACATAATCCTCCGGCACGTTGGGCAACTCGTAGTTCACCACGTGCGGCAATTCGGCGATGTCGATGCCGCGTGCGGCGATGTCGGTGGCAACCAGCACTTGCAGCTTGGCGGTCTTGAACTCGGCCAGCGCACGCGTGCGTGCAGCCTGGCTCTTGTTACCGTGGATCGCCATCGCGGGAATGTCTTCCTTGTTCAGGTGATCGGCCAGATTATTGGCACCGTGTTTGGTGCGCGTGAACACCAGCACCTGGAACCAGTTATTGTCCTTGATGAGTTGGGTGAGCAAAGCGCGTTTGCGTTCACGGTCGACCGGATACACGCGCTGTTCGATCAGCTCGGCGGTCTGGTTGCGGCGCGCCACTTCGATCAGCGCGGGATTGTTCAGCAGGCCGTCGGCCAGCAGCTTGATCTCGTCGGAGAAAGTGGCAGAGAAAAGCAGGTTCTGGCGTTGCTTGGGCAACACGGCAAGCACGCGCTTGATGTCGCGGATGAAGCCCATGTCCAGCATGCGGTCGGCTTCGTCCAGCACCAGGATCTCGACGTGAGACAGATCGACCGTCTTCTGCTGCATGTGGTCGAGCAGGCGTCCCGGTGTCGCCACCAGGATATCCACGCGGCCGTGCAGTTGCTTGATCTGCGGACTGATGTTGACGCCGCCGAACATCATCATGGATTTAAGCGGCAGGTGCTTGCCGTAGATGCGCACGCTTTCCTCCACTTGGGCGGCGAGTTCGCGCGTGGGGGTGAGCACCAGGGCACGAATGGGCGCTTTGCCAGTGACATGTTTGGCCATCAGGCGCTGCAACAACGGCAAGGTGAATCCGGCGGTCTTGCCGGTGCCGGTCTGCGCGCCGCCCATCAGGTCGCCGCCTTTCAGGATGACGGGAATGGCCTGCGCCTGGATGGGGGTGGGTTCGGTATAACCGCGCTCAGTAACGGCGCGAACGAGTTCTTCGGACAGGCCGAGGGATGCAAATGACATTTTGTTTCTTTCTTAATACAAACGGCCTGTCGCCCTGTGTGAGCGCCAGTCTGAGGCTGAATGAGGTGGGTATTACGTACCGGAATCGGCGGCAACAACTAGACTGAAACGATGTTGCGGCGCGCAGTGTAACAGCAAACCATGCGCGACGGACCCTAATCGCTTTTTCTGGGGCTAAACGTTCGAGGGAAAAAGACTGCCTTGCGCGGGTGCTTCAGCCTGTATAGCTGGGCAGGTCTGTTGTTGCCGGTGCGTATCTTGTTGACCGGTTTCACCAGATCGGCTGCGAACACTCTGGTCCGGAACGCACTCTTTTCCAGCGGCCGCTCCAGTATCACCTCATACATCTGCTGCAATTCCGACAGGGTGAACTCATCCGGTAGCAGGAATGCCGGCAGGGAAGTGTATTCGACCTTGCTGCGCAGGCGCTGCAACGCAGCCTCCAGCAGGACGTTGTGATCGAATGCCAGTCTGGTCTTGATGCCATGCTCTCCGATTGGCAACCAGACCGCCCCCTCTCCAAGCCGGTCGGGAGGCGGAATCAGGGAAAAGTAGACATGTGTTGCGGACCAACCGCGCGGATCTCGCGCCTTTCCTCCCCAGCTTCCCACTTGTTCAAGATACGGGGTTTTAACACCTGTCTTCTGGTGCAACTTCCTCAAGGCACAACTTTCAAGATCGGCGTCACTTTCCACATTGACGAATCCTCCCGGCAGCGCCTGCATGCCCGCAAATGGCTCCTCGGTCGTGTTCGGACGAATCACCAGCAAGACATTCAGTCGATCATCCAGCACAGTAAAGATCACCACATCCACCGAGGTGAGCGGCCTTGCTTCAGGGAGTATCTTTTTGTTCTGAATCGAATTTTCCTGTTTCATCTCTGCTCGCTAACGCCGTTTTCAGTTGAAGTGTTGACAGCGTAATTTAATTAGTGCTACTGTGCAACTAACTTAGTGGTACTAGAGAACTAAGTAACCAACCAAATGGAGGTTGCCATGTTAGGAATACGGTTCATCAAATCACAGCCGACCACTTACCTGATCGAATACAGGGCTGGAAAAATCGTCCGTTCAGGCACCGGTCTTTCCTTTTTCTACTTTGCCCCGACTACCACGCTGGTCGCCATCCCGGCTGCCAGCCGCGACGAGTCTTTCATCTTCCAGCAAGTCACTTCCGACTTTCAGTCGGTCACCATCCAGGGGCAGCTTGCGTTTCGCATCAGTGATCCGACCAAGACCGCCAATATGCTCAATTTCGCACTCCGGGCAGACGGTCGCAACTATGAATCGGACGACCCCGAAAAACTCCGCTTGCGCGTGTTGACCGCCGTCGAGGTTCTGGCGCAAAAATCGATCAAGTCGATCACGCTCAAAGAAGCGCTATTGGCTTCTGATCAGTTGGCAGCGGAGATCAGCACGGAGTTGGGCCAACACCCGGAGATACAGGCACTCGGGCTGGAGATCCAGTCTGTTTCGGTATTGGCCATCAAACCCACTCCCGAAACAGCGCGCGCACTGGAAGCGGAAGCCCGTGAAGCCATCCTGCGCTCTTCCGACGATGCGATATTCGTCCGGCGCAACGCGGCGCTCGAGAACGAGCGCGTCATCCGGGAAAGCGAGTTGGACACCGAAGTGGCCGTCGAACAAAAGAAACGCACCATCCGCGAAACACAGATGGAGGCGGAGGCCAGTATCCGCCGCAAGAAACAGGAATTACGCGATCTGGAGATGGATGCCGATATCGCCCTGGAGGAAAAGCGCAAATCATTCGTGGCCAAGAATGCGGAAAATACCAAGATGCTCGCGGAAGCCGAGGCACATCGCGTAGCCGCAGTCATGCAGGCATTGGAAAAGACCGATCCGCGCGTCGTGCAGGCACTTGCAGCTGTCGGCATGCAACCGGCGCAATTGATCGCGCAGGCTTTCGTAGGCATCGCCGAACACGCTGACAAGATCGGCCAATTCAATATCTCGCCGGATTTGCTGCAGACATTGCTTAACAAGCCCAACGTAACGGAGGCGGGAAATGGACGCGCAAGCTGATCGCAAAGTGGTGCTGGTGACGCGCAGGACCAGACTGGAGGAACTGTTGCTGCGCTTCCACACCCTCGCCCAGGCCAAGTTCTACATCGAGCATCTCGGTGCGGACTTTGGTGATTATTTGAAGGAGAACGAGAACTATGTGCGCGCCCGCAGAGAAACTGTGGAGATCTTGGAAGCTCACGGACGCTACCAGATCATCGATCGTGCATTTTTGCCGAATTTCCTGTTCGCGCCCGACGATGTCGTGGCGACACTCGGCCAGGATGGCTTGGTCGCCAACACGATCAAGTATCTGGATGGACAACCACTGATCGGCCTCAATCCGGACACATATCGGTACGACGGCGTACTGCTTCCATTCGAGCCGCGCGACCTGGGCTTGGTATTGCAGGACACGCTGAGAGACCAGCGGCAATTCAAACTGGTCACTATGGCGAAAGCGACTCTCGCCGACAACCAATCGCTCTATGCTGTGAATGACCTTTTCATCGGCCCAAGATCGCACACATCCGCCAGATACGAGATACAGCTGGGATTACACAAAGAGGTCCAATCTTCCAGCGGAATCATCATATCGACCGGGGTCGGCTCAACCGGGTGGATGAAGAGCGTCGTGACCGGGTCGCTGGGGGTTGTATCTGGCCTCCTTCACAGAGATACCAAGTTCGAATACTCGCCCATGCCGTGGGATGCAAAGAAACTGCGTTTTGCCGTACGCGAGCCATTTCCAAGCAAGGCATCCGAGGCCAAGTTGATCTTTGGCGATACCGATATTCGGACACCATTGACCATCTCATCCATGATGCCGGAGCATGGCGTGATTTTCAGCGACGGGATAGAAGCGGATTTCCTCGAATTCAACTCGGGCGCAAAAGCGCTGATCAGCGTTGCCGAGCGCGAGGGAAGACTGGTGATTTGACAACCATGCGGATGAGCGTGATGCCCCGCATGGCAGTCAATTCTGCAATTAGACGTTAAACAGGAAGTTCATCACGTCGCCGTCCTGTACGACGTACTCTTTTCCCTCGACACGCATCTTGCCCTTCTCCTTGGCGCCCGCTTCGCCGCCGCAGGCGATGAAGTCGGCGAAGGCGATAGTTTGCGCGCGGATGAAACCTTTTTCGAAGTCAGTGTGGATCACGCCGGCCGCTTGCGGTGCGGTGTCGCCCTTGTGGATGGTCCAGGCGCGCACTTCCTTCACGCCTGCGGTGAAATAGGTTTGCAAGCCGAGCAGGTCGTAGCCCGTGCGGATCAGTTTGTTCAGACCGGGTTCGTCCAGACCGAGATCGGCGAGGAACTCGCGCTTGTCTGCATCTTCGAGGTCGGCCAGTTCGGCTTCGATCTTGGCGCACAGCGCGACGACGGGGGCGCCTTCTTTCGCTGCGTGCTCGCGCAATTTGTCCAGATGCGGGTTGTTCTCGAAGCCGTCTTCCAGCACGTTGCCGACATACATCGCCGGTTTGACGGTGAGCAGACACAGCGGCTTGATGATGACCTTGTCGTCATCGCTCAGATTGAAAGTACGCGCGGGCTTGCCTTCGTTCAGGTGCGGCAGCAGTTTTTCCAGCACGGCCACCAGCTTCTGTGCGTCCTTGTCGCCGGACTTGGCTTTCTTGCCATCGCGCTGGATGGTACGCTCGACCACGGCGAGGTCGGCCAGCGCCAGCTCGGTGAGGATGACTTCGATGTCGGAGAGCGGATCGACCTTGCCCGCGACGTGAACGACGTTGGCATCGTCGAAGCAACGCACGACGTTGACGATGGCATCGGTCTCGCGAATGTTGGCGAGGAACTGGTTGCCCAGACCTTCCCCCTTGGAAGCGCCCGCGACCAGACCCGCGATATCGACGAACTCGACGATGGCGGGCTGCATGCGCTGCGGTTTGACGATCTTGGCCAGTTCGTCCATGCGCGGATCGGGCACCTCGACGATGCCGACGTTGGGCTCGATGGTGCAGAAAGGGTAGTTCTCCGCCGCGATGCCCGCCTTGGTGAGCGCGTTGAACAGCGTGGATTTACCCACGTTGGGGAGACCGACGATACCGCATTTGAGACTCATGGTTGTTTCCTTGGTTAGTTGCTGTGCAGCTTCAGCATCGCCGCTTCCAGCTTGCCTTCGATGATCAGTGCCGCGACATCCTGTGCACGCTGCAGCGACTCGTCGATCAATACTTGCTCTTCCTTGCGCGGCGCATTGAGTACGTAGTTCACCACTTCCGCGCGGTCGCCGGGATGACCGATGCCGACGCGCAGGCGCCAGAAATCTTTCGTACCCAGATGCGCGATGATGTCCTTCAGCCCGTTATGTCCGCCGTGGCCGCCGCCCAGTTTGAGTTTGGCGCTGCCCGGCGGCAGATCGAGTTCATCGTGCACCACCAGTATCTGCGCCGGCTCGATCTTGTAGAACTGTGCCACCGCGCCGACCGACCGGCCGCTTACATTCATGAAGGTCTGCGGCTTGAGCAGGTGTACTTCATGACCGTGCAGATTGGCTTTGGCGATCAGTCCGTGGAACTTGCTGTCGGCCTTGAAATTCGCATTATTCAAACGCGCCAACTCATCCACCCACCAGAACCCGGCATTGTGGCGCGTGGTTTCGTATTCCCTGCCCGGATTACCCAGACCGACAATCAGTTTGAATGGTTCGCTCATAATGAAAAAACCCGCCATGCACCGTTAGATGGCATGGCGGGTCGTTCCTGATGCTGTTTACTTCTTGGCTGCAGGTGCGGCTGCAGGTGCGGCTGCAGCGGCAGATGCTGCGGCTGCATCTGCCGAGGCAGCAGCTTCTGCGGCGGCTTCAACGTGACCGCGCGGCACGGTGACCGTCGCCACAGCATCGCTGGCGTGGTGGTGGCCGGCGACTTCAACACCCTTGGGCAGCTTGACGTCGGACACGTGGATGGAGTGACCCAGATCCAGATTCGCCAGATCCACTTCGATAGCCTTGGGCAGATCGGCCGGCAAGCAAGCGATCTCCAGATCGTTCAGCACATGGCTGATGATGCCGCCGCCGGTCTTCACGCCGGGAGATACTTCGGCGTTCAGGAAGTGCAACGGCACCTTCATGTGGATCTTCTTCTTCGCATCGACGCGCTGGAAGTCGATATGCTGGACTTGCTGGCGGAACGGGTGCATGTGGAAGTCGCGCAGCAGGACGGATTGTTTCTTGCCGTCCAGGTCCAGCGACAGGATGGAAGCGTGGAACGCTTCGTTGCGCAGTGCGTAGTACAGTGTGTTGTGATCGAGTTCGATCATGGTCGCCTCGCCGGAACCGTAAACGATGCCGGGGACGCGATTCGCCTTGCGCAGACGGCGGCTCGCACCCGTTCCTTGCACTTGGCGTGTTGTTGCTGCGATTTCGATTGCCATTTTACTTCTCCACTTCTAATGAAGCTCTCCGCGACCAGTGAGCTTCGGGTTGTGCGATGACCGAAATGATCACCGCGAATTTCTAGTCCATGAACAGCGAGCTGACCGACTCTTCCGCATTGATGCGGCGCATCGTCTCGGCCAGCAGCTCCGCCGCGCTGAGCTGGCGGATACGCTTGCAGTTGCGCGCTTCCTCGCGCAAGGGAATGGTGTCGGTGACCACCAGCTCGTCGATGGCCGACTTCTCCAGTCGCTCGATCGCCGGGCCGGACAGCACGCCGTGCGTACAGTAGGCGATCACGCGCTCGGCGCCCTTTTCCTTCAATGCATTGGCCGCTTCACACAGGGTGTTGGCGGTATCCACCATGTCGTCCATGATGATGCAGGTGCGTCCGGCGACGTCGCCGATGATGTTCATCACCTTGGCCACGTTCGGTTTGGGACGGCGCTTGTCGATGATGGCCAGATCCGATTCCAGACGCTTGGCCAGCGCGCGCGCGCGCACCACACCGCCCACGTCCGGCGAAACCACGATCAGGTTGCTGTAATTCTGTTTCCACACATCCGATAACAGGATGGGGGCGGCATAGATGTTGTCCACCGGGATATCGAAGAAACCCTGGATCTGGTCGGAGTGCAGGTCCATGGTCAGCAAACGGTCGACGCCGGCGCCGGTCAGCATGTCGGCCACCACCTTGGCGGTGATCGCGACGCGCGCGGAACGCGGACGGCGATCCTGACGCGCATAACCGAAATACGGCATCGCGGCGGTGATGCGGCCGGCGGAAGCGCGCTTGAGCGCGTCCACCATCACCATCACTTCCATCAGGGTGTCGTTGGTTGGCGCGCAGGTGGATTGCAGCACGAACACGTCCTTGCCGCGCACATGTTCGAGGATCTCGACCATCACTTCGCCGTCGGAGAAACGCCCCACCGTCGCACGCCCGAGATGGATGTGCAGACGCTTCGCCACGTCTTGCGCGAGTTTGGGATTGGCGTTACCGGTGAAAACCATCATGTCGCCGGACATGGTCACCTCGCAAAATTAAAATGGGCGTGAACGCCCATCAGGATTGGCTGGGGAGGTAGGGATCGAACCTACGAATGTCGGAATCAAAATCCGATGCCTTACCACTTGGCGACTCCCCAATAAACTCTATGCAGCGAAATCCCGCAGGGGGTGGTGTTGCAGACCGCGCGCGACGAATCCGCGCATTTGGGCCGGCAACTGCTGCAATACCGTATTTGCTTCTGCTTCCGTGGCGAACTCGGCGAAAACGCATGCGCCGGAACCGGTCATCAGCGAAGGCGCAAATCGCGCCAGCCACGCCAGATGTTCAGCCACTTCGGGGTATAACTTGCAGGCCACGGCCTGCAGATCGTTGTTCAGACCCGGTTGCCGACATGCCCGAAAATCATGCCCCTTCGGAAGGGCGCGCATTGTCATCGAAATCGTATCCCGTGTCAATTCGGGATGGGTGAATATCGTGGCCGTCGGCACATGCACCGGCGGGCACAAGACCACATACCAGGCCTCGGCCAGAGGATAGGACTGCAACTGCTCGCCGACCCCTTCGGCAAAGGCGTTCTCGCCGTACACGAACACCGGCACATCGGCCCCCAGGCTTAGCCCCAGCTGCATCAGCCGTTGGCGCGACAAACCCAGTTCCCACAGGCGGTTCAGCGCCAGCAGGGTGGTGGCAGCGTCCGAGCTACCGCCGCCCAGACCGCCGCCCATGGGGATGCGTTTCTCCAGCGCGATATCCACCCCCAGTTTGCAGCCCGTCTCCTGTTGCAACAGGCGCGCGGCGCGCACGCACAGGTCCTGCTCCGGCGGCACGCCGTCCAGCGCGTTGACGCGGCGCACCTCGCCGTCGCTGCGCAGGGTGAAATGCAGGGTGTCGTCAAGATCGATGAAGCGGAACAGGGTCTGCAGCAGGTGATAACCGTCGGCACGGCGTCCGACCACATGCAGGAACAGGTTAAGTTTGGCGGGCGCGGGACAGGTGAGCGTTTT
Source organism: Gallionellaceae bacterium (assembly GCA_003445795.1). Classification (GTDB taxonomy): domain Bacteria; phylum Pseudomonadota; class Gammaproteobacteria; order Burkholderiales; family Gallionellaceae; genus Sideroxyarcus. Next base: position 38,558 of record DMCN01000008.1, on the reverse strand, counting down.
CATCATTCAGGACTTTGGTCACAGTTGCCAGTCCGGGCTTTACTGCGCTTCCCATTCGTCGATAACAACCACCACCTCCATCCCCTGGCGCTTCAGCGTCAGGCGCAGCGGCAAAGCATCCGGCGTAGCCGCCGCATAGCGGGAATAGCTGATCTCCCAGCCCTGCTGGATCAGCAGACTGACCTGGCCGTTGTCGCTACGCTCGATGACGAATTCGCCTTCCGTGGCCGGCAATGCCACAACCCAGTAGCGCAGCCCGGAGAGCGGCAATTGCCAGCCCAGCACCTGCTGCATCAGGCTCTCCATATCCGCCGCGGTGTAACCCTTGCCGGAGGCCACCATGGTCGCCCTGTTCTCATCGCGGCGGATGCGTGCCACGGTCTGTCCCAGTGGGGCAAGCAGCAGGATTTCGTCTTCCGTTTCCTTGTGCACCCAGCGCACGCCCGCTTTTTCGCGCTGCGCGCCATGCTTGAGCACCACACGACCGTTGAAGGCGAAGGGAGCGTCGTGCTCCGCCGCACGCTGCACCTCGACCGGTGCGGAGGCGCAACCACTCAGCAGCAGGAACAAAAACAGGCAGAAATAGGTTTTCATGCTCAGGGAATGAAGCGTTTCATGACGGCCTTGAGGACCTCGTTATCGGAATTGGCCTTCAAGCCCTCCGCCCAAACTTTGCGCGCGCCGTCCTTGTCGCCCTGCTTCCACAGCACCTCGCCCAGATGGGCGGCGATCTCGGGATCGGGGTTGGCGGTGTAGGCGCGGCGCAGGAACTCCAGGCTCTTGTCCATATTGCCAAGCAGATAATGCCCCCAGCCCATGCTGTCGATGATGGCAGCATCGTTGGGCGCGAGCTGATAGGCCTTCTCCACCAGCTTCATCGCTTCCTGGACACGCACGTTGCGTTCGAGCAGGCTGTAACCCAGCGCGTTGTAGGCATGCGCGTTGTCCGGCTCGATCTTCATCAGCTTGCGGATCATCTGTTCGAACAGTTCGCTCTTCTTCAGTTTGTCCGCCGCCATCGCGGTCTGGTACAGCATGTCAGGCTGCTCTGGGAATTTCTCCAAGCCGCGATTCAGCACCTGAAAACTGGTCTCGTACTGCTTGCCCTCGCGCAGCAACTGCGCGTCGATGAGGATCAACTGCACGCGCTGCTGGTCGTTCTTCGGCACCGCGCGCTGCAGGGCCGCGCGCGCCTCGTCCAGCTTGCCCGCCTTGTCCAGCAGGGCCACCTCGCGCAAGCGGGCGGCATAGGCGTATTCGCCGTCCTTCACTTGGCGGTAATGCCCCAGTGCGGCCGCATCGTCGTGCCTGGCCTCGTTCAGCTGCGCGAGATAGTGGTGCACTGTGCTTTCTTCCTTGCCGCCCTTGCTCAGCGCCTGCTGCAACTCCTGCTCGGCGCGCGCGTATTCGCCCAGTTGCATGGAGATCAGCGCGATGGCGAAAGCCAGGTCGGGATTGTCGGGACGGTCCCGCAGCAGGCGCTGGAACTCCTCGCGCGAGGCGACATATTCTTTCTGGTTGAGCAGTGCGCGCGCGTAGTACAGACGCAGGTCCTTGTTGTCGGGATGCGCGTTCAGGAATTTCTGCAACAGTTGCAGGCCTTTTTTCGGCTCGCCGGGCAGATAGAGTTCGGCCTCGAAAACTGCCGCCAGATCCCAGTCCGGCTTCAGGGTCACCGCGCGATGCGCTTCGGCCATCGCTAGGTCGTTCTTGCCCGCTGCGGCTGCAGCCTGGGCGACCGCCCAATGCCCTTCCGCCACATCCGGGTAGGCGTGGGTCACGTCGATCATCCAGTCGAGTGCGGCAGCCTTGTCAGCCGTGCGCGCGACCAGCGGGTAGATGTTCATGAAGGTGTGCCCCGCCTTGCCCGGATCGGCCTTGAGCACCGTCTCCAGATGCGGGCGTGCTTCCTGCAGCTTGCCGCCGGAGAGCAACAGCGAGAGCAGCATCTGTTTGGCCAGCGGCGAGGAAGGTTCCAGTTCCTGCCACAGCTTGAACGCTTCGACCGCCACTTCCAGCTGGCGCGCTTCATAGGCGAGTTGCGCGGCGCGACGCGCGACGCGGGGATCGCGTGTGTTCTTGGCCAGGTCAAGATAGGCCTGCGCTGCCAGTTCCGGCTTGCCGCGCTGGGCGGCGATGTCGCCGAGCAGGAACTCATACAGCAGGCGGTCAGTCAACACCGCGTTGGGCAGAACGAGCTGGGGCGCCTCGACGATCTGTTCCAGATTCGCCTTGTGCACGGGTGCGGGAGTATCGTCGGCCGGTCGTTGCGGGGCGTGCGTGCAGGCAGCCAGCAGCGGCAACAGGGACAGGACGAAGCGCGGTTCAAGGAGATTCATGGCAATCTGGGTATTTTGGTGCGAGGTGACATATTAGGTTATATTCGCGCTAACTCAAAACCCCGCATTTCCTTCTGCATGAGCGCACCCGTCACCCTTTCCGCACATGAGCTCACCCGCCGCCACGGCGCGAATCTGGTCGCGGTGAGCGGCGTGTCGCTGGAACTGCGCCGCGGCGAGGTACTCGGCCTGCTCGGACACAACGGCGCGGGCAAGAGCACCACCCTGCAGATGCTCACCGGCGCGCTGCCGCCGGACGAGGGCACGGTGACGATCTGCGATTTCGACCTAGCAAAAGAACCCGAACGCGCCAAGGCCTGTATCGGATTCCTGCCGGAACACCCGCCGCTGTACAAGGACATGCGCGTCGACGATTTTCTGCTGTTCGCCGCGCGCCTGCACAAGGTCCCCGCCGCCAAACAGGCGGAAGCGCTGGCATTGGCAAAGCAGCGTTGCGGCCTGCAGGATTGCAGCAGAAAGATCATCGGCACCCTGTCCAAGGGTTATCAGCAGCGTGTCGGTATCGCGCAGGCCATCATCCACAACCCCGCCGTGGTTGTGCTGGACGAACCCACCGTCGGCCTCGACCCGGCACAGATCCGCGATATCCGCACCCTCATCCGCGAACTGGGCGATAGCAGCAGCGTGATCCTCTCCACCCATCTGCTCAACGAGGTCGAGAACCTGTGCGACCGCGTAATCATCCTGCAACACGGTCGCCTGATCTTCAGCGGCAGCAGCGCGGAGATGCTGGCCAATGGCAACATGGAAGATGCCTTCCTGCAGATCACCGAGAGCGGGGCGGCCGGCAAATGATCTACACCATCGCGAAAAAAGAGTTCCGCAGCCTGTTCGCCGCGCCATCTACCTGGTTGATGCTGGCGCTGCTGCAATTCCTGTTCGCATGGTTCTACTTTGCGCGTATGGACGATTACCTGCAGATACAGGCGCAACTGGCGCATCTCGACAATGCCCCGGGTGCGACCATCGCCGTCGCCGCGCCCTTGTGCGGCGCGCTGGCGCTGATGCTGATGCTGCTGATCCCACTGTTCACCATGCGCGTGATCGCCGAAGAGAGGCGCAACCAGACCTGGGTGCTGCTGCTGACCGCGCCTGTCTCTGCCGCGCATATCGTGCTCGGCAAGTTCTTCGGCCTGCTGGCGCTTCTGGCGATCATCATCTGCGGCTGCGCCGCCATGCTCGCCACTCTGCTGCTCGGTACCCATGCCGACCTCGGCCTGATGCTCGCCAATCTGGGCGGCGTGCTGCTGCTCGCCGCCAGTTACGCCGCGCTCGGCCTGTATCTGTCGGCCTTGAGCAAACAGCCCATCATCGCCGCGAGCAGCGCGCTGGGGCTTTCCTTCGGCTTGTGGATGCTCGAGATGAGTTCCAGCGACAACCGCAGCTTCCTGCGCGCGCTGTCGCCGAACGCGCACTTCCAGAACCTCAACATGGGGCTGATCAACAGCGCCGACCTGATCTACTTCGCGCTGTTCATCACGACCCTGCTCTGGCTGACCATCCGCCAGCTCAACGACGAACGGAGGCACGGCCTGTGAGACGCTACCTCCCCATGTTCAAACGAACTGTCGCGCTGCTGCTGGTGCTGGTCGCCGCAGGCGCGGCGTACCAGCTCGCCGCGCGTTATCCCGCCCATTGGGACGTCACCCAGAATGCGCTGAACAGCCTGGAGCAGGGCAGCGTGGATGCGCTGGCGATGCTACAAGGGCCGGTGAAGATCACCGTGTATGCCACCGAACAGGATGCGCAGCTCGGCGACATCCGCAAACTCATCCGCGAGTTCATCTCGCTGTACCAGCGCTACAAGACCGACATCAGCCTGACTTTCGTCGACCCGGTGAAGGAACCGGAAGCCATGCGCAGCATCGCCATCAGCGGCAACGGCGAGATGGTGGTGGAATATGCGGGGCGAACCGAACACATCACCACGCTGAACGAGGAGACGCTTTCCAGCGCCCTGCTGCGACTGGCGCACACCAAAGAGCAACTGCTGATGTATCTCTCCGGCCACGGCGAACGCAAACTGGACGGCAAGGCCAACCACCACCTCGGCGAGTTCGGCGGCCGTCTGCAGCAACTCGGCTACCGCATCTCCAGCCTCAACCTCGCCATCACGCAGGAGGTTCCGGACAACGCCAGCATGCTGGTACTCACCCATCCGCAAACGGAGATGATGGCGGGTGAGGTGAAGAAACTGCTGCGTTATGTCGACAAGGGCGGCAACCTGCTCTGGCTGGTTGATGACGCGACGTTGCACGGTCTGGAGCCACTGGCGGAGAAGCTGGGACTCACCTTCCTGCCCGGCACGGTGATCGACCCCGCAGCGCAGGAGATGAACGCGCCGGCGAACTGGGCGCTGGGTGCAGGCTATCCGCCGCACCCGGTCACGCGCGACTTCGACCTGCTCACCGTGTTCCCGCAGGCACTCGCGCTCAGCATCGACGCGAAGGGTGACTGGCAGAAACACATGCTGGTCGAGGGCGCGCAGCGCGGCTGGGTCAGCGAGAACGCGGCCAGCAAACGTTTCGACAAGAAGCGCGACCTGCCCGGCCCGTTCGAACTGGCCGTCACCCTGCAACGCAACGTCAATGACCGCGAACAGCGCATCGTGGTGGTGGGCAATGGCAATTTCCTCGCCAACACCTATTCCGGCAACGGCGGCAACCTCGATCTCGGCATCAACATGGTGAACTGGCTGGCGAACGAGGAGCAACTCATCACCGTGCAGCCGCACGCGGCCAAAGACGGCGCCATCACCCTGAGCAAACGCCAGCTCACCGTCATCAGCGTAAGCTTCCTCATCCTGCTTCCGCTGGCGCTGGTCGCTGCCGGCTTCCGGTCTTGGTGGCGGCGGCGCCGGAATGCCTGAACTTCCCGAAGTCGAGACCACGCTGCGCGGTCTCGCCCCGCATCTGACCGGCCAACAGGTCGGCGACGTCATCATCCGCAATCCCAGACTGCGCTGGCCCATTCCCGCGGACCTGCCCGAACTGTTACGCGGGCATACCATCCGCCGAATGTGGCGGCGCGCCAAATACCTGCTTGTCGAATTCGACCACGGCACGCTGATCCTTCATCTGGGCATGAGCGGCAGCCTGCGCATCCTGACCGGTTCCGCCCCCGCCTTGCCGCACGAGCATTTCGACCTGCTGTTGCAGAACGGGACGTTGATGCGCCTGCGCGACCCGCGCCGCTTCGGCGCCGTGTTGTGGCACGAGGGCGATATCGCCGCGCATCCGCAGCTGGCATCGCTCGGACCGGAGCCGCTGGAAAAGGAATTCACCGGCGACTACCTCTATGCAGCCACGCGCAAGCGCAAGGCCGCCATCAAGCTGCTGATCATGGACAACCATATGGTGGTCGGCGTGGGCAATATTTACGCGAACGAAGCGCTGTTCCGCGCCGGAATCAAGCCGCAACTCGCGGCAGGCAAACTCAGCCGCGAACGCTGCACGCTGTTATGCAAGACGACCCGAGAAGTATTGCGCGCCGCGATCAAAAAGGGCGGCAGCAGTCTGCGCGATTACGTGGACAGCGACGGCAAGCAGGGCTATTTCCAGCAGGAGTATTTCGTCTACGGCAAAGCGGGCGAGCCTTGTCGCCGTTGCGGCACGACGGTCAAACAGATCAGGCAGGGACAGCGCGCCAGCTTCTACTGCCCGCACTGCCAGCGCTGAATCAGATCATGCCCTGCTCGCGCAGGTAGGCCGTCATCCGCTTGTCAGAATAGAGGATATGCCCGAGCAGCCAGTCCTTGACCGACTGCAGGGCCAGCTGTTCGCGCCCGTCCCTGAACTGCGATTTCATCTGCAAGGCTTCGTCCACCAGATGCGCATGCTCCTCCTCATGCGCAACCTGCTCGGGATAATGATACTGCGTCATGTAACGGCTCTCGGTATCGAAGTGGTGTGTGGTCGCCACCAGCAGTTCATCGAACATCAACAAAGTCGTCTCCTTTGATTCGCCGTGTTTTAGCGCCTCGTTGAGACGGTTCACCAGATAGACCAGGTTGCGGTGCTGTTCGTCGATCTCCTCGATACCGACCAGATGACCGGCGTCGAACTTGATCCAGGGTTCATCCTCCCTGGCCGCAGCCTCGCTGAAGAAGGTGTAGGTGTTCTTGCCGCGGCGCTTGCTCTCGTACATCGCGCGGTCGGCCGCCGTGAGCAGGCTATCCATTGCGCTGCCGTGATCTGGGTAGATGCTGATGCCCACGCTCGCCCCCACAGTGCATTCGCTGCCTCCCGACAGGATCAGGCTGTGCCCGAATGCCTGCACGATCTTCTCGGCAACACCCGTGGCCTGTTCCGGCGCATCCAGATTGCCAAGAATGATGGCGAACTCGTCGCCGCCGAAACGCGCCACCGTATCCACCGCGCGCACACAGGCGAGGAAACGCTGCGCCGACATCTTCAGCACGGCATCGCCCGCCTCGTGCCCGTGTTCATCGTTGATCGCCTTGAAGCCGTCAAGATCGACAAACAGCAGCGCCACATATTTCCTGTCGCGCTTGGCCTGCGACATGGCCTGCGCCAGACGGTCGAACAGCAGCGCGCGGTTGGGCAGCCCGGTCAGCTTGTCGTGATAGGCCATGAAACTGATCTGTTGTTCTGACTGTTTGCGCTCGGTGATGTCGGTGTTGATGCCGACCATGCGCGTCGGTTTGCCTGTCTCGTCGAAAGCGATACATTTGCCGCGACCCTGTATCCAGCGGTAGCGCCCATCCTTGGCGCGCATGCGGTATTCGGCGATATACATATCCTGGTTCACCGCCAGCTCGTCCCTGATCTTGCCGATCACGGCATCGCGCTCGTCGGGATGGATGCGCGCCAGCCACTCATCCTGATTGGCCGGAAACTCGTCCGGCTCATAACCGAGCATGGTGTAATACTGCGGGCTGAATTTCGCCTTGCCGCCGGCCAGATCCCATTCCCACACCGCCTCCTGCGCCCCTTCCAGCGCCATCCGGAGGATAGACAGATTGTCTTCCAACGCCCTCTCCAATTGCTTGCGATCGGTGATGTCCTGCAGCGCACTGATGAAATATTCCGGTGCGCCGTTCTCGTCGCGCACCATGGTCACCTGCAATATCCCCCATAGCACTCTGCCGTCCTTGCGGATATAGCGCTTTTCGACCCTGAAGTCATCAATCTCGCCGACCAGCAACTGCTTCACCAATATCGAATCGGGATCCAGATCCTCCGGATGGGTGAGACGTTGCCAGGAGAGATGCTGCGCCAGCGCCTCGTCGCGGCCATATCCGAACAGATTGCACCAGGCATCGTTGACCTCGATGAATTCACCCCGCAGCGAGTTGCGCACCATTGGCAACGCGGTATGCTCGAAGACCATGCGGAAACGCTTCTCGCCCTCTATCTGCAGCACATCGGCGCGCACCCGCTCCTGCAACACGGCAGCTTCCACCGCCGACTGTTTACGACTGCGCCATTGCCAGAACCCGGCACCCATCAGGATAAAGATGAACATCGCAAGGACACCCGCCACACGGCGCACCTGGTCGACGACCCGGTAAGCATCTTCCTCGTCGATCTTGGAAATCAACATCCACGGTGTGCCCTCGATCGCTGACGCATACGCCAGCACCGGCTTGCCGCGGTAATCCTGCATATTCTCCAGCAGGCCCAGTTCGCCGCGCGCCGCCGCAGCGGCATCCAGCCGGGGGGTGTCCAGTGGCAGGCTGAAATCGGCCTTCGCACCATTCCCGTGTCTCAGCCGGGACAGATACTTGATATCCGCCCCTTCGACACGAACGAGCAGGGTCTCGGCCGTTTCGCTCGCGCTCGGCCACTGAGAAATCATGGGAAACAGGTATCTGGCTGGGTCTTCTGCCAGATAGATCGCGCCGTAAAAGGCTTTACCCTCGCGCAAGGGATTCATGAAACCAAGCCCGGTGGGCAGTGACGCATCCCGGTAACGGTGCAGATCGATGAATCTCGGATGACCGGACAGCGTGACCTGGCGCGCAAGTTCATTCATCCCGCCCCCTTCCGGTATGGGCATGCCCGCACTCAGCATGGCGCGGCCGGAAGCGTCGTATAGCACGATGGAACGGAAGTGGTGCCCGTCCAGAAACGCTTCCAGACGCCCGACAAGCTGCTTGCGCACAAGCGGATCGCGCGCCCCGCCATCCATCCAACGGACTGCCTCGCGTGCAAAATAGGAATTATCGGAAAGCGTCCTGGCATCGGCCAGACGGTCGTCCAACCAATCGTGCATCTGATTCGACTTGAGCGTACCTACTGCGGAGATATTGCGCTTGGCCTCCTGCCTAGCCCCTTCGCGCAGGGTGCCCAACAACGCGTCACCTGCCAGCCAAGTAACGAGCATGACTCCGATGATCACCAGTACCGGCTTGATGCCCGGGTAAGGGGAATGGGTATGAGTGTTCTGCGAATCCATCTATGCGGACTCTGGTTAGAGTTTGTCCTCTGCCTCCAGAGCCCAGACTACACCTAACCGCCGAGGATTTGAAGAGCGCCGGACGTGAAAAAGCCCGCGGCCATGCGCGGGCTTTTTCGGTGCGTCGCGAAGATTACTTCTTCGCGGCCATCAGTTTTTCATACTTGGCCTGCAACTGCTCCTTGCTTTCCACATGGGCCGGGTCATGCGGGATGCAATCGACCGGACACACGTCCACGCACTGCGGCGTATCGTAGTGGCCGACGCACTCGGTGCATTTGTTCGGGTCGATGACATAGATGGTCTCGCCTTGCGAGATGGCGCCGTTGGGGCATTCCGGCTCGCACACATCGCAGTTGATACATTCGTCGGTGATGATCAGTGACATTTTTACTCTCCTTAACGTTGATACTTTGTTTTCAGTTTCGCCGCCACGGAAGGCGACACGAACTTGCTCACATCCCCGCCGAAGCGCGCGATCTCGCGCACGATACTGGCCGAGATGAAGGTGTATTGCTCGGCCGGGGTCAGGAACACGGTCTCGATGTCGGGATGCAGGGTGCGGTTCATGCCCGCCATCTGGAACTCGTATTCGAAGTCGGATACCGCGCGCAATCCGCGTAGCACCACGCGGGCGTTCTGCGCGATCACATAGCTCATCAGCAGGCTGTCGAAACCCTCGACCTTGACGTTGCTGTAGCCGGCGAACACCTCGCGCGCCATCGCCACGCGCTCGTCCAGCGTGAACAGCGTCGCCGACCTGCTCGCCGCGACCGCCACCACCACTTCGCCGAACAGGCCGGCGGCACGGCGCACGACATCCTCGTGTCCCCGTGTGATCGGGTCGAAGGTGCCGGGGTAAACCACTTTGGTCATGCTCATACGCGTTCCAGTAATTGGTAATGCACCGCACCCGCCTTCGCACACTTGAGGACTTTCCAGGCTGCGTCCGGCTTGAACACCGTACCGCTTTCCAGATAGACCTTCCCGCCTGGCGTCAAACTGTTCGCCAGCAGGGGTAGCAGTTGGGGCAGGTAATCGCTTTTAAAGGGGGGGTCGAGGAAGACCACATCGAACAACCCGTTCTCTTGCCGGGCGAATTTTAGCCCATCCTCGCAGCGTAAGGCTACATTGCTCAACACCAGCTTCTTCACATTGCCCTGTAATGCCTGATAAACGCCACGGTTATTCTCCACCATCACCACCTGCTCCGCTTCGCGCGAGGCGGCTTCGAAGCCCAACGCACCGCTGCCCGCGAACAGGTCGAGACAGCGTTTGCCGTACAAGGTCTGCCCCAGCCAGTTGAACAGGGTCTCGCGCACCCGGTCCGGCGTGGGACGCAGATCCTCGGCATCGGGGAATTCGATGAGGCGGCTGCGGTGGGTACCGCCGATGATGCGAACTTTGTTAATTCTGAACCCCTTCATTAGCCACGGATGGACACGGATGAAACACGGATATAAACCTCAACTCTTGCCTTATCCGTGTTTCATCCGTGTTAATCCGTGGCTGATATGCATATTTATTTCTTCTGTTCGATCTTCTCTTCCGGCGCACCCACGATCACCGTCGCCATCGCATCCGGATCGATGCGGCGTTTGAATGCATCGCGTATCTGCCGGGTGGTGACTGCTTCGACGCGGTCGGTGAAATCGTCCAGATAGGTCAGCGGCAATTCGTAGAAACCGATCACGCTGAGGTAGTCGATTATCTTTTTGTTGCTGTCGATGCGCAGCGGGAAACCGCCGACGATGTTCTGCTTGGCCGCACGCAACTCTTTCTCGGTCACGCCCTTGTCCACGAAGGTGCGCAAAGTCTGCCGCACCAGCAGCAGCGATTCGTCGGCCTGCTCCTTCTTGGTCTGCAACCCGATCTGGAACGCGCCCGGCTGCTGCATGGGCATGAAATAGCTGTACACGCTGTAAGCCAGTCCGCGCTTCTCGCGCACCTCGTTCATCAGGCGCGAGACGAAGCCGCCGCCGCCGAGGATGTAGTTGCCGACATACAGGGGGAAATAATCCTCGTCGTTGCGCGCCACGCCGGGTGTGCCGATCAGGATGTGGCTCTGGCTGGCCGGGTGCGCGATGCGCTGCTCGCTGGGCTTAATGCGTATCATCACCGGAGCGATGCGCGCGTCAGCCTCACCGCGCGGCAGGTTGGCGGTCAGCTGCTGCGCGATGACTTCCGCCTGTTCGCGCGTGACGTCGCCCATCAGCGCGACCACCGCGCGTTTCGCGCTGTAATGCGCCCGGTAGAAACCCTCCAGATCGGCGCGCTGTATCTTCTCGATATCGGCCACTTCGGCGCGCCAACCGTAGGGATGCACGCCGAACACCGCCTGACCGAAGGCCTTGTCTGCGATGCTTTCCGGTTGCGTCTCCGCCTCCTTCAACGAGGCGATCAGGCGCGCCTTCTCGCGCGCCAGCACCTGCTCGGGGAACAGCGGTTGTTGCAGGCAGCGTGCCAGGATATCCAGTGCCACATCACGCTCTTTGGCGTTACTCAACGTCCGCAGCGACAATCCGGCGCGGTCAGAATCGTATTGACCACCCAGCTGTGCACCGATGTCCGCCAGCCTGCGCGCGATGTCGTCCTCGCTCAGTTCCTGCGCCCCGAGGTCGAGCATGCCGAAAGTGACGTGCGCGACGCCGACCTTGCCCGCCGTGTCGAAACCGCTGCCGGCCGGGAAATTCACCGCCACATCCAGCATCGGCAGACCGTGGTCTTCGACGAAATATATGCGCGCGCCGCTGGGTGCCAGCCAGTGCTGGATCTGCGGGGTGGCGAGCGCAACCGTCGCCGCGAGCGACAGGGTTACTGCAGTGATGACTTTAGTGAGCATGAGCCGCTCCCCGGTTGGCTTTGGGTTTATCGGGTAAAGGCTGCGGGTCCAGCGTCGCCACCGTCAGATGATCGTCATTGAACAGTTCGCGCGCCGCGTCCTGCACCTGCTGCGCGGTGACCTCCTGCAACTTCTGCAACATCACCGGGATGTCCTTGTGCGACATGCCGGCGCTCTCCAGCATCCCGATCTGCATAGCCTGATAGAACACCGAGTCGCGCTTGTACACCTCGCCCGCCAGCACTTGCGCCTTGACGCGCTGCAATTCCTCCGCGTTCACCCCGTCGCGCACCAGCAGCGCGAGTTGCGCGCGCAATGCCGCTTCCACATCGCCCACCGTCTTGCCTTCGCGCGGCGTCGCCTCGATCACGAACAGGCCGGGGCCGCGCGCCACGCTGTCGTAACCGGTGCCCACATCCATCGCCACCTGTTGATCGCGCACGAGCGACTTGTTCAGGCGCGCCGAGCTGTTGCCGTCGAGCACGCCGACCAGCACATCGAGCGCATAGGGTTTCCAGTCCTTCTCGGCATCGCGCAGCGTGGGCGCCTGCCAGGCCATGACGATGAACGGCAACTCGGCCGGAGCCTTGACCGTGAGACGCTTGATACCGAGCTGGACCGACTCGCCCACCTCCTTGCGTTGCGGCAATTCGCCCGCCGGGATGGCGCCGTAATAACGCTTCGCCAGGGCAAAGACTTCGCTCGCCCGCACATCACCCGCAACCACCAGCGTCGCATTGTTGGGCGCATACCAGGTCTGGTACCACTCCAGCGCGTCGGCGGCGGTCATGTTCTGCAAGTCGGTCATCCAGCCGATCACCGGATTATGGTAAGGGTGTTCCTGGAACGCGGCCGCCATCAGCCGCTCAAACATCAGCGAGCGCGGCTCGTCGTCGGTGCGCCAGCGGCGCTCTTCCATCACCACCTTGATCTCTTTCGCGAATTCCTTTTCCGACATCAGCAGGTTGTGCATGCGGTCGGATTCCAGTTTCATCGCCAGCGGCAGTTTCGACTTGTGCAGTTGCTGGAAGTAGGCGGTGTGGTCATAGCTGGTGAAGGCGTTCTCGCGCCCGCCCGCGGCCGCGATGACCTTGGAAAACTCGCCGCGCGGAACATCCTTCGTGCCCTTGAACATCATGTGTTCCAGCACATGCGCCACACCGGTGACGCCGGTGCGTTCGTCCATGCTGCCGGCGCGGTACCACACCTGCTGCACCAGCACCGGGGCGCGATGATCTTCCTTGACGATGACCTTGAGCCCGTTGCTCAACGTCCTTTCATACACTTGCGCCTGTGCGACGGAGGCGACCTGGAGCAATAACGCGACAGCGACTAAGTGGACTCTCATTTCCCTACCCTATGGATGCGCGATTCAGCATAAAATGAGCGCGCATTATGCGACATTTCATCCAAACCAGAACACCCTTGCATGTTTAGCTTCCTTAAAAAGACTCCCGCCACCGCCGAATCGACCAACTGGCTCAGCCGCCTGACGGGCAGCCTGGCGCGCACGGGTGGACAGCTCGCCGCCCTGCTGGTTCCCGGCGGCCGCATCGACGAAGACCTCTACGATGAACTGGAGACCATTCTCATCACCAGCGACGTGGGCATGGACGCGACGCGCGCCCTGCTCGCCGACGTGCGCCACCAAGTGAAAGAGAAGCACCTGACCGAGGCCGGACAACTCAGAGAAGCGCTGGCGCATGCGCTGCTCAAGCTGCTGCAACCGCTGGCTAAGCCGCTGGATGTCAGCCCGCACAAGCCCTTCGTTATCATGCTGTGCGGCGTCAACGGCGCGGGCAAGACCACCTCCATCGGCAAACTGGCCAAACATTTTCAGACTCAGGGGAAGTCGGTACTGCTGGCCGCGGGTGACACCTTCCGCGCCGCCGCGCGCGAACAACTGATGGAATGGGGCAAGCGCAACGATGTCACCGTTATCGCGCAACAAAGCGGCGATGCCGCCGCGGTGATCTACGACGCAGTGCAGGCAGCGCAGGCGCGCGGCATCGATGTGGTGCTGGCCGACACCGCCGGACGCCTGACCACGCAGGCGCATTTGATGGAAGAGATCAAGAAGGTAAAGCGCGTGATCGACAAGGCGCTGCCCGGCGCGCCGCACGAGGTGCTGCTGGTGCTGGACGCCAACACCGGCCAGAACGCGCTGTCGCAGGTGAAAGCCTTCGATGAAGCACTGGGTGTGTCCGGACTCGTGCTGACCAAACTCGACGGCACCGCCAAAGGCGGCGTCATCGCCGCCATCGCCAAGGCGCATCCGATTCCCGTGCGCTTTATCGGCGTGGGCGAAGGACTCGACGACTTGCGCCCCTTCGTGGCGGAGGATTTTGTGGCGGCTTTGCTGGGACTGGAAGAATGATCAAATTCAACCAGGTCTACAAGCGCTACCCCGGCGGTCATGAGGCGCTGAAGAATCTCTCCTTCGACATCGCCGAGGGCGAGATGGTGTATCTCACCGGGCACTCGGGCGCGGGCAAGAGCACGCTGCTCAAGCTCGTCGCCGCCATCGAGCGCCCCAGCAGCGGCGGTGTGCTGGTCAAGGGACAGAACATCCGCTCGATCAAACCCGCCGCCATCCCCGCTTTGCGCCGCAACATCGGCCTCATCTTCCAGGACCACAAGTTGCTGTTCGACCGCAGCGCCTTCGACAACGTGATGCTGCCACTGCAGATCTGCGGCTTCGACCATCGCGAGGCGGCCAAGCGCGTGCGCGCCGCGCTGGACAAAGTCGGCCTGCTCGACCGCGAGAAGGCCAACCCCATCGCGCTCTCCGGCGGAGAGCAGCAACGCCTGTGCATCGCGCGTGCCATCGTCAACCGTCCCACCATCCTGCTGGCGGACGAACCCACCGGCAACCTCGACACCGAGTATTCGACCGAGATCATGAACATCTTCAAGTCCTTCCATCAGGTCGGCGTGACGCTGCTGATCTCCACCCACGATGAAGGCATCCTGCGCCAGTTTCCCGCACGCGCATTGCACCTGAAGAAAGGGGAACTGCAAGCCCATTCGACAGGCTCAGGACAGGCATGAGGACTCTCATCGAACATTTTCAAGTGCTGCGCTTCACCCTGCGCCAGCTGTTGCTCACGCCCAACGCGTCGCTGCTCAACATCACCATCATCGGCATCGCGCTGAGCCTGCCGGTCGGCGGCTATGTGCTGCTGAAGAGCGTGCAGACGCTGGGCGCGCAGATCGCGGGTACGCCGCAGATCAGTGTGTTCCTCAGCGCGGGAACAGGGACCGGAGACATCGAGCGTATCGGCGAAAGACTCAAACAACACACGGTGGTCAAGCGCATCGAGTTCGTGCCGCGCGCGACTGCGCTGAAGAAGTTGCAGCAGAGCACCGGCCTGTCCGACATCATCGGCGGACTGTCGCAGAACCCTCTGCCTGACGCGTTCATCGTCTATCCCGCGGACGGCAATGTGGCAACACTGGAAAAACTGCGCGACGAACTGAAGACCTGGCAGCGTGTCGAGCATGTGCAGCTCGATTCGGCCTGGGTCCACAAACTGGAAGCGCTGCTGGATTTCGGCCGCATGGCGGTCGCCATCCTCGCGGCGTTGCTGAGTTTCGCGCTGGTCGCCATCACCTTCAACACCATCCGCCTGCAGATACTCACGCGGCGCGAAGAGATCGAGGTGGCGAAACTCATCGGCGCGACCGATGCCTTCATCCGCCGCCCCTTCCTCTACTTCGGCCTGACCCAGGGCTTGCTGGGCGGGGCCGCGGCCTGGCTGCTGATCTCCGCCAGCCTGCTGTTGCTCAACCACACCCTTACCGAACTGGCCCAACTCTACGCTAGCGATTTCAGCCTGCAGGGATTGTCCGTCGCCGACAGCCTGAGCCTGCTGGGTTTCTCGGCTTATCTGGGCTGGCTGGGCGCCTGGTTCTCGGTATCGCAGCACCTGTGGCAGATCGAGCCCCGCTGACCCTCCAAAAAAACAATTACAAATCCCCCTGTTTAAAGCAGAATGCTCCCTGCATTCGCGCAAAGCGGACGTGAATACGGCCTCAATAGATCGAACATGGCGGCACAGACCTGCACGAGCAGGCACCAAGAGGGGAGAAAAAATGGCATACATCGAGTGGACCCGCGAACTGGAGTCCGGTATCCCGGTCATAGACTCGCAGCACAAGCGCATCATCGACTTCATCAACGAACTGGACGATGCCTGCCGTACCGGCAACAAGGAAGAGACCGGCCATGTGATGGAAGGCCTGCTCAATTACACGGTCACCCACTTCGAATTCGAGGAAGCCCTGCAGGAGAAGGCGGGCTACCCCTATCTCAAAGCGCACCGCCGCATCCACGAGATCTTCATGAAGAAGGTCGCCGAGATCAGGGGGCTCGCCAGCCAGGGCGAGGATGTCGCCCCCCTGTTACTGAAACTGCTGCAAGGCTGGCTCGCCAGCCACATCAAGGGCGAAGACCGCGACTATGTCGAGTCGGTAAAGCCTATCGTGGACAGCGCCGACAAGGATATCTCCAGTTGGATGAACAACGCGCTGAAGAAGTTCTTCCACTGAAGCCGGTTCAGGACTGATCGTGCAGGTGCTTGTTCAACTCGGTCAGGTCCTGGATCACGTCGCGCGATGCACGGGCATATTCGCTGCGCAGCAAGGCCTCTGAAGCCGCGCGGTCGTTCTCCTGCACCTTCTTGACCACCGATCCCGCCACGAAATGAAAATTGGCGTGGTCGGAACGCAGTTTGTGGAATCCCTCATCGTCGTGGAAATGCTTGATCGCGGGACCGTGTATCCATTTGCCCAACACACACTGGTCGTCGCGGCAGATGATCATGGGGTCCAGCGTCTCTTTGGATGTCCCGTCCAGATAACTCTGCAGACGCCCTTTCCACTTCATATGCGCTTCAATACATTCGGAAATATCGACCTCGGCACGAATTTTTTCGCGCACCTCCGCCGCAATCTGTTTGTCCTGCCCGAACAACTTGGAAAAGAAACCCATCGCTCCGCTCCTCATATGTTTTTATTAGCCGCGACTCAGACCGCTCCGACGGCAAGGTTTTATACCCAAGCAGGGGCGGATGAGTCAACGGATATTTGCGGGGTGGGGGGATCCGGCCGTGCATCGGACCCGCAACCCGCTATCTGCCTGCCACCGTCATCTTTTCGATCAGGATGGAACCGCACTGGCGCGAGCCCTGCACGATGACATCGTTGCCGATGGCGACGATGTCGCGGTACATGTCTCTGAGGTTGCCCGCGATGGTGATCTCGTGCACCGGATACTGGATCTCGCCGTGTTCGACCCAGAAGCCCGCCGCGCCGCGCGAATAGTCGCCGGTGACGTTGTTGACACCGTGTCCAAGCAGTTCGGTGACCAGCAGACCGCGTCCCATGCTCTTCAGCATATCCGCAAAATCCTGCTGCCTGTCCGAGCGCAGGATGAGGTTGTGGTTGCCGCCCGCATTGCCGGTGGTCTGCATGCCGAGTTTGCGTGCCGAATAACTGCCGAGGAAGTAGCCGCGCAATATCCCGCCTTCGATGATCTTGCGGCTGCGCACGCGCACGCCTTCCTCGTCGAACGGGCTGGAAGCCAGTCCGCGCCGGATATCGGGTATGTCGGAAAGATCGATATGCGGGGCGAACACGGGCTTGTCGAGGTGATCGAGCAGGAACGACGATTTGCGGTACAGGCTGCCGCCGCTCACCGCGCCGACAAAATGGCCGAGCAGACCGGAGGCGACCGGGGCCTCGAACAGGATCGGGCATTGCCTGGTATCCATCTTGCGCGCTTTCAGGCGGCGCACGGTGCGTTCCGCCGCGATGCGGCCGATCTCGTCCACGCGCAATATCTCGCTGGCATTCCGTGCCGAGCTGTACCAGTAATCGCGTTCCATCGCGTCGCCCTTGCCGGCGATCACCGAGCAGCTCATGCCGTGACGCGAACTGGGGTAGCCGCCGATGAACCCCAGGCTGTTGGCCTGGATGAACTGCCCCTCGTGCACGTTCACCGTCGCGCCCTCGGAATTGCGGATGCGTTTGTCGGCGCTCAATGCGGCCTCTTCGCATTCGCGCGCCAGCGCGATGGCCTGCTCCACATTCAGCTCCCACGGGTGGTACAGGTCCAGATCGGGGAATTCGGTGGCAAGTTGGTCGGCATCGGGCAGTCCGGCACAGTCGTCCGCGGCGGTGTAGCGCGCGATGTTGAGCGCGGCATCGACGGTGTCGCGCACGGCCTGCATCGAAAAATCGGATGTGCTGGCATTGCCGCGCTGCTGGCCGAGATAGACGGAGACGCTCATGCCCTTGTCGCGGTTGTATTCGATGGTCTCCACCTCGCCCTGGCGCACGGTGACGGTCTGCCCGAAACCTTCCGACACTTCGGTCGCGCAGGCGGTCGCGCCCCGCTGCCCCGCATAGCGGACGATGTCGGAGGCGAGTTGCCGCAGGGTATCGGCGGTGTAGGGGACGTTCGGCACTTTGGCGTTCATAAAAAATTCGGGCGGCTGGTTCATCGGGAGGCGCTATCATAGCAACATCCGCAGAACCCTACCGATACCATGAACACGCGCCAGACGGACAACGACGAACTGGAAGAAGAACTTCCGCCCAGCAAGACCAAGATCAAGAAGCAGATGCTCGCGCTGCAGGATCTGGGCAAGACCCTTACGGCCCTGTCCAAAGAGAAACTGCGCGAACTCGATCTGGAAGAGGATCTGCTGGTCGCCATCATGGATTACAAGCGGATGACCAAATTTGGCGCCCTGAACCGCCAGTTGCAATACATCGGCAGGCTGATGCGCGACGTGGAACCCGCTCCCATCCAGGCCAAGCTCGACGCTTGGAACGGCGTTTCGCGCCAGCACACGGCCTACCTGCATCAGGTCGAACAATGGCGTGACCGCCTGATCGAGCAACCGGATGCCCTGACCGAGCTGCTGGCCGCGTTCCCGGAGGCCGATGCGCAGCATCTGCGCACCCTGATCCGCAACGCGCAAAAGGAGAAAGAACTCCTCAAGCCGCCCAAGTCCTACCGCGAACTGTTCCAGGTATTGCGCGACGTCATTCCCGAGCCGGATTGACGCAGCACTCCTGAAACAGACTGTCTCTCAGCATCGACAAGTACAACCCATGTCCTCCGTTCTCCCCAACATCACCCTGGATACCGGCAGCAACCCGCAGCACAGCATCATCTGGCTGCACGGTCTGGGTGCGGACGGTGAAGACTTCGTTCCCATCGCCGAGGAGATCGCGCTTCCCGTCGCGGTGCGCTACATCTTCCCGCATGCGCCCATGCGCCCGGTGACCATCAACGGTGGTTATGTGATGCGCGCCTGGTACGACATCCTGGTCGGCGCTGCATCGGCCGAGATCGCCGACAACATCGGCAGAATGGAAGACGCAGAAGGCATACGCGCATCTCAGGAAGAGATCGAAAGATTGATCGCACAGGAACGACAACGCGGTGTCGCGGCAAAGGACATCATCCTCGCCGGATTCTCGCAGGGCGGCGCGGTCGCGCTGCACGCCGGATTGCGGCACAAGGAGAGACTGGGCGGAATCCTGGCGCTGTCGACCTATTTGCCGCTGCCAAAGACGCTGTCTGCCGAAGTGCACGCCAGCAATCGCGACACTCCCATCTTCATGGCGCACGGCGAGTTCGATCCGGTGATCCCTTACGCATTCGGGCGCGCTTCGGCGGAGGTGTTGCTAGAGAAGGACCACCCGGTGGATTGGCACGCCTATGCCATGCCGCATTCGGTGTGCCCGGAAGAAGTGGAAGATATCGAACGCTGGCTGAAACTCAGACTGGCCAAATAATGCTCTATTCGGCCGTGCCTTCCTGTTCCATGCGGCGGTAACGCGCGAGGTCGTAGTCGTCGCCGCTTTCCACCAGCGCCAGCGGCAACAGCAGGAAAGTCTTGCCGTCCATATCCATGTTCATGCTGTGGCTCGGCGAAAAGGTGTTCGGTTTCATCAGCAGCCAGGCCTCGCCGCTGGTATCCGCAGGCCGGTTCAGATACATGGCGACCTCGATCTCACTCTCGGTATCTTCCGAGATGATACGGTCCGCCAGCGAAACGCCGACGATCTGGGTACTCAACACTTCTACACCGATATGAAGGTTGTTCTTGTCGTCACGACTCAGGCGGCGCACGATGCCCGCCCCCCAGTTCTGTACGTTCTCCGGCTTGGTACCGATCAGCGTTCCGATCTTGATCCCGTCGGCGCGCGGAACGGGAACCACGCTGCGGAAACCGGTCGCGCTGATGTCTTCCACATCCCAGAGCTCACCATCGCCTGAACTCATGAAGTTCAGGCCGATATCAGCCTGTTCCAGCATCTTGAAGAATCCGTTGGCGACTTTGAGGTTGACGTTGATCTTGCGGCGCGGGTTGCGGCGCGTCGGCAACGGCTGGGTCAGGTTGTCGATCAGGCGACGCAATATCTCGCGCACCAGATCAGCCTCGTAGGTCGCGCCGCAGAAACTGACGTCATCGGGCACGACGCCCTTTTCCAGTGTCTTGAGCAAATTGCCCAGCAGCTTCAGCGCATCGGCCACCGACAGGAAACGCAGGGCCGGATGCACGGTGGCGTCGCCGGCCAGGCGCATCGGCGGGGTCGGTTGTGTCAGATCGAAGATGAACAGGGCATTGCCGTTGTACTGTTCGTCCAAACGCAGCCCCTTGCCGGCATAAGAGATCAGACGCTCGGTGACATGCTCCTGCAAAGGACTCAGCACCCCGGCACTCACGCCGTACCAGGCCAGCAATGCCCCGAATTCCTGTGCGACCGAGGTATTTCCGACCACACCCGGATACAAGGGGACAGCATTGTGCTGATACTCGTGCGTCTCGGCATGAGCGAAGAATTCGGAGAGGTGGTTCCACGCCGCAGGCTCGACCAGTGCGTAGCGCGCAACAGACATCTTCAGACGGCCGGACAATGCCGTGATGCCGCGCACACCCAGAATCGCCAGCTCGGACTTGATGACCGAAGCACCGCGTCCGCCACTGCGGTAACGCCTGAGTATGTCGTGATGCGCCAGCTCGCTGTGGGTGTAGAAGGCATTCAGCACCGTCCACAGGCGGTTCTCCTGGAACTTGGACAGCGGCTGCACGGTGAAATAATCGCGCATCAGCTTGCGCACATGCGGCTGCGCTGCCTCGTCGAAGATGCGCAGCACGGCCAGCTCGTGATCCAGACGGAACTCATCGGCCAGCTCGACGATCGATTCGATCCAGCCGGTGATCTCCTGCACGGCATTCAGGGAATCGTTCTTCGGAACTTCATCCAGTATCTGCTGCGCCGATTTGAAATCCGCCAGTGGATGGTCCGATTTCTTTCCAAATATGCCTAACATCCAGTCCCCCAGCGCTTATACGCCATGTATGGGCGTAATATAAGCACAATTCCGCCGACCTTACCATATGCCAAAAGGCCTATTAGCGGCCTATTACCCAGAATGATCCCTTTTTTGAATGCCTCCCCAGTTTTTCCGCCCGTGAACCGCGCACTGCGTTCGCCCAATGGACTACTCGCGGCGGGTGGCGACCTGTCTCCGACGCGTCTGCTGCAAGCCTATCGCCACGGCATCTTCCCCTGGTTCAGCGCGGGCGAACCCATCCTGTGGTGGAGCCCGGACCCGCGCATGGTGCTGCTCCCGCACGAGTTCAGTATTTCGCATTCCCTGCGCAAGACGCTGCACAAGGGCCGCTACGAATCTCGCACCGACACCTCATTCGAGCAGGTGATGCGCGCCTGCGCCGAACCGCGTCCCGACCAGAACGGCACCTGGATACACGAGGAGATGATCGCCGCCTATTGCGAATTGCACCGCATGGGCTACGCACATTCGGTGGAGACTTGGATGGAAGGAGAACTGGTCGGAGGCCTCTACGGCATCGCCATCGGGCGCATGTTCTACGGCGAATCGATGTTCAGCCGCAGGACGGACGCCTCCAAGATCGCACTGGCGCATCTCGCCGGGCAACTTGAAAGATGGGATTTCGGCATGATCGATTGCCAGATGAACACGCCGCATCTCGCCTCGCTGGGTGCGCGTGAGATAGTGCGCAGCGAATTCGTTGCCCGTGTGCAATCGCTGGTCGACCAGCCGGGCGTCCCCGCTCCCTGGCGTTTCGAACGTTTGTTCGGCTGATCCTTACGCGGCGTACACCACGCAGTTGCGGCCCTGGCTCTTGGCCTGATACAGGGCGCTGTCGGCGCGCGCGAAGATGTTCTGCTGGTTGTCGCCGTCTTTGAAATAGGCGATGCCGATGCTGATGGTGACCTTACCCACGACCGGAAACTGATGCGATTCGACGACCTCCCTTACCTTCTCGGCCAGCGTCCTGGCCTGTTCAGCATCCATCGCCGTGGCCACCAGGCAAAACTCTTCCCCGCCCACGCGGAACATCTGGTCGGCACTTCTGATCGACGAGCCGACCAGGTCGCAGATCTTGCGCAAGACATCGTCGCCGACCTGATGGCCGAAACGGTCGTTGATGCTTTTGAAATTGTCGATATCGAGCATCAGCAGGGAGAATAGATGCTGATGGCGCATCGCGGCGCCGATGGCCATGCCCAGAGACTCGTGGAACTTGCGCCGGTTGAAGACGCCGGTCAGCGGGTCCACCACCACCAGCCGCTCCAGTTCCACGCGCAACTCTTCGAGTTTCTCGTTGCTGCGGCGCAGTTCGAGTTCGGTGCGTTCTGCCCGATCGAGCAGAAAGGCGGCGTAAGTACCGAAGAAGATGAACATGAGGCCGGCCATCAGCCGCACCCACAGTTCCCGCGGTGAAGGGCGCAACAGCGATTCGAGGAAAGACTCACCCGCGCTAAAATAGAAGTAATCCATGGCGGCATCTGCCCACCAGACAGCGGGCGCAAGCAACACACCGCCAATCGCCACTCTCCTCGAGTTCTTGCTCAGCGAAGCCAAGCCATTCACCCACAGACACAACATGCAGAACCGCCTCCCCTCAGAGGCACTCTGGCTTCGGTTCTCTTCCACAGGCCCTCCTTTATTTGTTGTTCTTCGGGCTGCGTGGCAAACACTACTCCTACTCGAACAAAGATTTCACCTACTTTTTCAGTAGGGTTTTCGCCTAAGCCCCGGATATTGATACACTGCACTCCGTTGCCGCACACGAGTCCACAGCATGAGCCTGCTCAATGACATCCCGCTTTCCGCACTGCATCTCTACCTGACAGCGCCGTATCCGTGCAGCTATCTGAACGGGATGGAAGCGCGTTCGCAGGTCGCCACCCCCAGCCTGCTCATCACCACACCGGTCTATTCCGAGCTGGTGCGTCACGGCTTCCGCCGCAGCGGCACCTTCACCTACCGCCCGCGCTGCGACACCTGCCATCAGTGCGTGCCGGTGCGCGTTGTCGCCGACGGGTTCGAGGCGAACCGCTCGCAACGCCGCAGTTGCAAACAACACGCCAACCTGAACGCGACCCTGCATGCCCTGCAGGACAAACCGGAATATTTCGAGCTGTATCGCCGCTATCAGGAAGCGCGCCACCGCGACGGCGGCATGGACGACGACAGCCCCGAGCAGTACCGCAACTTCCTGCTGCAAAGCCATGTCGACACCATGCTGGTCGAGTTCCGCGAGGACGGCGTACTGCGCATGGTGAGCGTGGTCGATGTGCTCGCCGACGGCCTGTCGGCGGTCTACACCTTCTACGACACCGATGTGCCGCACAGCAGCTACGGCACCTACAACGTGCTGTGGCAGATCGAGCTGTGCCGCAAGCTTGAGCTGCCCTATCTCTATCTCGGTTACTGGATAAAGGACAGCCGCAAGATGGCGTACAAGGCCAGATTTCAGCCGTTGCAGGGCTTGCGCGACGGCGAGTGGCAGCCTGTCGTGACGGAAGCGCAACGATGAACTACCGACTCATCATCTTCTCCGTCGCGCTGCTGTTCCTGCCGCCGCTGGCCCTCACCCTCGCCGGACAGGAATGGGAAGCGCCGCTGCCTGTCGCGGGCGACGTCTGGCTGCCGGCCCTGCTCGGCATGCTGGCGGTATCCGCTTTCGGCCTTCTGCTCGACACGCTGACTTTCCGCCGCGGTGCACACAGCCTGCTCCGTTCGCAGCCCAACTATCTGCTGTGGAGCGGCGTGGCCGGACTGCTCGCCACCATGCTGCTCGCCTATCTGAACCTGTTCGCGGACGCATGGGCCACGCCCGCCACGAATGCGGCGGCGCTGTTGCTCGCCGCGCTGGCCGGCATGGTGCTGCTGCCTGCCGTCCTCGTCACCCGCATGTGGCTGGCCGGGCTGGCGAAGTTGAGCACACGCCGCTTCGCCTCGCCTGCCCTGCCGGCCGAGGCCACTGCAAAATCGCTGTTGCTGGCAGCACTGATCGGCTTGCTGGTAGGCACGCTCCATATCGAACATCTTGGCTGGCTGTTCTGGTTGTCNNGTTGTCACCGCTGCTGCTGCTCGTCTCCCTGCAACTGCTGTGGAACGAGAGCACGATCTTTTCCGGCCTGCCCCAGGGCGACTGGAGCCGACTGCTGCTGGGCGCGCTTTCCGGCAACCTGGTCTGCGGCATCGCCCTCGCCAGCTACCGACTCGGCGGCGGCACGATCTACCTCGCCGCAGCGACTTGGCAGATACTCTTCGGCTTCGCCCTGTTCGGTCTGCTCTGCCTGCAGATCGGCGACATCGTCGCCGAACACTGGCGCGGCAAACCGCGCGGCGAAGTGTTCAAGAAAAAAGCCTTCCCCATTCCAATCGTGACAAAGAAAGACCAGTGATGTCCCTGTTCCAACTCTTCCGCCCCGCCCTGTTCGCGCTCGATCCAGAGGCTGCCCACCACGCCACCATCGAAGGCCTCAAGACTTCGCAATGCCTCGGTCTCACCTCGCTGATGTTCAAGCGCCCGGTGGACGATCCGCGCACCGTGATGGGTCTGACTTTTCCCAACCCGGTTGGATTGGCTGCAGGCCTCGACAAGAACGGCGAAGTGATCGACGCGCTGGCTGCCTTCGGTTTCGGCTTCATCGAGATTGGCACCGTCACCCCCCGCGCTCAGCCCGGCAACCCCAAACCGCGCATGTTTCGCCTGCCTGAAGCGCAGGGCATCATCAACCGCATGGGCTTCAACAACGAGGGTGTGGACGCACTCATCGCCAACGTGAAGCGCGCCAAGTTCAAAGGCATCCTCGGCATCAACATCGGCAAGAACGCCGACACCCCCATCGAGAAAGCGGCAGACGATTACCTCATCGGCCTGCGCAAGGTGTACGAGCACGCCAGCTACGTCGCCATCAACATCTCCTCGCCCAACACCAAGAACCTGCGCCAGTTGCAGGGCGGCGACGAACTGGATGCACTGCTCGGACAACTAAAAGCGGAACAGGAAAAGCTCGCGCAACTGCATGGCAAATACGTTCCGCTGGCAGTGAAGATCGCCCCCGACCTCGACCCAGATCAGATCAAGAGCATTGCCGCGCTGCTCACCAAACACAGAATCGACGGCGCCATCGCCACCAACACGACGTTATCCCGCGAAGGCGTGGAAGGCCAGCCGCACGGCAACGAGGCCGGTGGTTTGAGCGGCGCACCCGTGCGCGACAAGTCCACTGCCGTCATTCGCCAGCTTGCTGCCGAACTGAACGGAGCGCTGCCCATCATCGGCGTGGGCGGCATCCTCAAGGGTGCGGATGCCGCAGAAAAGATGCAGGCGGGCGCGGCGCTGGTGCAGATCTACAGCGGGATGATCTACCGCGGGCAGGAACTGGTGACCGAGTGTGCCACTGCGATCAGGCGCCCCCCCCTGAATCCAACATCCACCCAAGAAAGAAGACCATGACCGAACAGAAAAAGACCAAAGGTTCCGACAGCGAACGCAAAGTGTTGGAGCATGCGCACCGCGGGCTGCAACTGATCACCGAACACCGTCCCAAGCTGATGGGCAAAGTACAGGCGTTCATGGCCGAGGCAATGCAACCGGGTGTGCTGAGTAAAAAAGAGAAAGAGCGCATCGCCCTCGGCATGGCGCTCACGCAGCAATGTCATTACTGCATCGCCCTGCACATTCGTGCCTGCAAGCATGCAGGCGTGACGCTGGATGAGATCATGGAAGTCTGCTCCATCGGCATCATGATGGGCGGCGGCCCGGTGCTCACCCATATTGCCGAAGTGGAGCGCGCATTGAACGAGTTCTATCTCGACGCGGAAGGCGAAGCTGTGTAGGTTTACCTGATCAATTATCTGGCTCGAATCACCACCGCGACCAACATACGAATGTTTACAGCATTTTTATCATGCGACTGGAATAATCCAGCCGCATGAAGTACCTCTACTTGCTTCCCGGACCATCTCACAGCCTGCCCGCACGCATGCTGTGGGTCGTTGCCGCCTGTAGCCTCGCCGCCTGATCCGCGGTGCCGGACACCAAGGTAATGCAGAGAAGTTCAGGGGGCCGCTGTAAGGTTATATACATATAGCCTTACAGCGGTTGAACCCATATTAGAAACGGCGGATAATCCGCCGCTCTTAGGGAATCGCTGTCAATGACTGAATATTTGCTCATCCTCGTCAGCACGGTGCTGGTGAACAACATCGTGATGGTGAAGATACTGGGACTGTGCCCGTTCATGGGTGTGTCCAAAAAGCTCGAAGCCGCTATCGGCATGGGTGCCGCCACGACTTTTGTGCTGACGCTGGGCTCCGGTGCCAGTTACCTCATCCAGCACTATCTGCTCGGTCCCGATCTCGCCTATCTCACCACCCTTTCGTTCATCGNNTGGTGATCAAGAAGGTGAGCCCCGCGCTGTTCCGCGCGCTCGGCATCTACCTGCCGCTCATCACAACCAACTGCGCGGTACTCGGCATCCCGCTGCTCAATGTGCAGGCCAAGCATGATTTCATGGAGTCGCTGCTGTTCGGTTTCGGGGGCGCGGTCGGCTTCACACTGGTGATGGTGTTGTTCGCCGGGATCCGCGAGCGTATGGAAGGGGCGGATGTGCCGGGTATCTTCAAAGGCTCGGCTATCGCCATGATCACGGCCGGACTGATGAGTCTGTCGTTCATGGGATTCTCGGGCATGGTGAAATGATCTCGGCACTATGGGTGATGGTCGGCATCTCCTTGCTGCTCGGTGCGGTACTCGGATATTCCGCGATCAAGTTCAAGGTCGAGGGCAACCCGCTGGTGGAGAAGATCGATGCGGTGCTGCCGCAGACTCAGTGCGGTCAGTGCGGCTACCCCGGCTGCAAACCCTATGCCGAGGCTATCGCCAAGGGCGAAGCCGACATCAACAGGTGCCCGCCCGGCGGCGAGGAAGGCATCCGCAAACTCGCCGATCTGCTCGGGGTGGAGTACAAGCCGTTCGGTGAAGGTGCCGGCCCCAAAGCCAAGGCGGTGGCCTTCATCGACGAGAACACCTGCATCGGATGCACGCTGTGTCTGCAAGCCTGCCCGGTGGATGCCATCGTTGGCGCGGCGAAGCAGATGCACACCATCGTCGCTTCCGAGTGCACCGGCTGCGAACTGTGTATCGCGCCATGCCCGGTGGACTGCATCAGCATGGTGCCCCTGCCCGAGAACATCCAGACCTGGAAGTGGCCTTACCCGGTCTATGCACTCACCCCGGCGCCGCTCAACCAGCCGGAGGCGGAATCCGTATGAGACAGCTCTATCGTTATCATGGCGGCATCCATCCGACCGAACACAAGCTCGAATCTTCCGAGCTGCCGAGCAAGTCTGCGCCGCTGCCCTCGCGCCTGATCCTGCCGCTGCACCAGCATATCGGCAATGGCGCCAAAGTCGAGGTACAAGTCGGCGACAAGGTACTGAAAGGCCAGATGCTAGCCAGCGCGCAAGGCATGATCAGCGCCGCCATCCATGCGCCGACTTCGGGCACCGTGGCCGCGATCGAACCGCATGTGGTTGCCCATCCCTCGGCACTGGACGGTTTGTGCATCCATCTGGTGCCGGACGGCGAAGACCGCTGGATGGCGCATGCGCCGCTCGATTTCCACAGTCTTGCCAAACGCGAATTACTGGACAGCCTGCGCGCTGCCGGCATCGTCGGTCTGGGCGGGGCGACCTTTCCGACACATGTGAAATACAGCCTGACGCCCGAGCAGCGCATCCAGACGCTGGTCATTAACGGCGCTGAATGCGAACCGTGGATCACCACCGACGACCGGCTGATGCGGGAACACGCAGCGGGGATCGTCAGCGGCATCCGGGTATTGCAACATCTGAGCGAACCGGCCGAAGTGCTCATCGGCATCGAGGACAACAAGCCGCAGGCCATCGCGGCGATGCGCGAAGCCTGTGCTGGCAGCGATATCGAGGTGATGGCCGTGCCCACGCTGTACCCCAGCGGCGGCGAGAAGCAACTCATCCGCATCCTGACCGGCAAGGAAGTCCCGTCCGGCGACCGGCCGACCAGCATCGGCGTGGCCTGCAGCAACGTGGCGACCGCTTACGCCATCCACCGCTTCGTCGACCACGGCGAACCGCTGATCTCGCGCCAGGTCACCGTGACAGGCAACGTGCGCACGCCGCAGAATCTGGAGGTGCTGATCGGCACCCCGCTGGCTGAGATTGTGCGACTGGCGGAACCGCTTCCCGACGGGACGGGATACATCATCGGCGGCCCCATGATGGGGCTGCACGTGGACGAGCTGGACGCGCCGATGGTCAAGGCCACCAACTGCATCATCGTCAAATCGGCACAGCTGTTCCCGCCCGCACCACCGGCCATGCCCTGTATCCGCTGCACCCGCTGCGCCGAAGTCTGCCCGGCCGACCTGCAGCCACAGGAGCTTCACTGGTTCGCCAAGGCCAGGGATTTCGGCAAGGCTCAGGAATACCATCTGTTCGACTGTATCGAATGCGGATCATGCGCCTATGTCTGCCCCAGCCATATCCCGCTGGTGCAGTATTACCGTTTCGCCAAGAGCGAGATCTGGCAACGCGAGCAGGAGCTCCAGGCCGCCGAGATCGCGCGCGAGCGCCATGAATATCGTCTGTTCCGCATCGAACGGGAAAAGCAGGAAAAAGCCGAGCGCTTGGCACAGAAGGAAAAGGCGGTGCAGGCTGCAAAACCGGCAGTGGCAACACCTCTGCCGGTTGCCGCCCCCGCCGATGCCGACCCGAACGACACCCTGCAGATGCGTGTGGATGCCGACATCGCCCGTGCCAACATGCAATTGCGCATCGACGCCGCTGTCGCGCGCGCAAAGGAACAGGCCGCCACCGCCCAGCCCAGGAACACAGAGGTCCTGACACCGCAACAACAGGCCGAGATCGCCGAGATCGAGGCGCGCCGCGCCAAGATACGCGAGATGGCATCGCATGCCGGCGCGGACGACGAACCGCCGAAACAAAGTTAAGGAGCGTTCCAGACATGCGGTCATCACCTTTCATCTCCACTCCCGCCAGCGTCAGCCAGATCATGCTGCATGTGCTGGTCGCGCTCATCCCCGGCATCGCCCTGTACGTCTGGTATTTCGGCCCCGCCATCCTGGTGTCGATCACCCTGGCCTCGGTCACGGCGCTGGCGACCGAAGCGGTGATGCTCAAGCTTCGCAAGCGCCCGCTCAGACCGTTCCTGTCCGACAACAGCGCGCTGATCACCGCATGGGCGCTGGCTCTGTCCATCCCTTCCCTCGCGCCCTGGTGGCTGGTGGTGGTGGGCACTGCTTTCGCGATCGCGGTCTCGAAGCATCTCTACGGCGGTCTGGGCAACAACCCGTTCAATCCGGCGATGATCGGCTATGCCGTGCTCATCATCTCCTTCCCTGCGCACATGACCCAATGGCTTGCGCCCCACCTCGCCGGCCATGTGGAGTTGGGATTCATCGACCAGCTTGGCTATATCTTCAACGGTACCCTGCCGGCCGGGACCAAGCTCGATGCGCTGACCATGGCGACATCGCTGGACACGCTCAAGACCCAATTGCATCTCGGCCATACGGTGAACGAGATACGCGAGATGCCGATCTACGGCTATCTGGCCGGCAAGGGCAGCGAGATGGTCGCCATCGGTTTCGCGCTTGGCGGTCTGTATATGCTGTACCAGCGCATCATCTACTGGCATGTGCCGGTGACTTTTCTGGTCACGCTGTTCGCCATGGCCGGCATCTTCCACCTGATCGATCCAGCGCATCACGTGGCACCGCTGTTCCACTGGTTCTCCGGCGCCGCCATGCTGGCCGCTTTCTTCATCCTCACCGATCCGGTGACTTCCCCGACCACCGTCAAGGGCAAGGTCATCTTTGCCGCCGGTGCCGCCGTGCTCACATTTCTGATCCGCACCTATGGCGGCTTTCCCGACGGCGTGGCCTTCGCGACGCTGCTGATGAACATCTGCGTGCCGCTGATCGACGCATGGACACAGCCCAAGGTGTTCGGCCATAAAGGGGGCGGCAAATGAAGCGCATCGCCCGTTCCACCCTGCAGACCGCTGCCAACCTGGTGTTCTTCGCCGTGCTTGCCACGGCCGTGCTGGCCTCCACCTATTTCCTGACCCACGACACCATCGTGGCGAGCGAGCAGCGCGAGAAGCTGAAGCTCATCTCCCAGGTCGTGCCCGCCGACCGTTTCGACAACGACATCATGCAGGACAGGCTGTCCATCCCGGCGAGCGAATTGCTCGGCACGATCGACAACACCATCGCCTACCGGGCGCGACTGCAGGGGGAGCCCTCCATCGTCGTGCTGGAAGCGATCGCGCCGGACGGTTATAGCGGCAAGATCGCGCTCATCGTCGCGGTGCGCGCCAACGGCGAACTGTCCGGCGTACGCGTGGTGTCGCACAAGGAAACGCCGGGCCTGGGCGACTACATCGAGCTGGGCAGAAGCGAATGGATCAGGGTCTTCGACGGCAAGTCGCTCGCGCAGTACCCGGATGGCGACTGGAAGGTAAAGAAGGACGGCGGCCGTTTCGACCATATGACCGGCGCCACCGTCACTCCGCGCGCAGTGGTCAAGGCTGTCCACAAAGCGCTGATCTACTACGGCGAGAACCGCGATAAATTGTTTGCGGCGAATGAACCGAAGAAGGAGACAACGAAATGAACCTTCAACTGATCAGGGACATCCTCCATAACGGACTGTGGAAACAGAACCCCGGCCTGCTGCAGCTGCTCGGCCTGTGCCCCCTGCTGGCGGTGAGCAGCACCGTGGTGAACGGTGTCAGTCTCGGCCTCGCGACCGCGCTGGTGATGACGCTCAGCAGCGGCTCCATCGCCGTCATCCGCAGCTTCGTACCGAACGAGATCCGCATCCCCGTGTTCGTGCTGATCATCGCGGTGCTGGTCACCGTGGTGCAATATTTGATGAACGCCTACATGTACGGCCTCTATGTCGTGCTGGGCATCTTCATCCCGCTCATCGTCACCAACTGCATCGTGCTGGCACGCGTGGAGGCATTCGCCTCCAAGAACAGCATCCTGCCGTCGGCGCTGGACGGTTTCGCCATGGGACTCGGATTGACCGCAGTGCTCGGCGTGCTGGGCGCGATGCGCGAGGTGCTGGGCAAGGGCACGCTGTTCTCCGGCATCGACCTCGCGCTGGGCGACGGGGCAAAGGACTGGGTGTTGCACATCATCCCGGACTATCAGGGCTTCCTGCTCGCCATCCTGCCTCCCGGCGCGTTCATCGGGCTGGGATTGCTGATCGCCGGACGCAACTGGCTTGCCCTGCGCGGCGAGCAGAAGGCGCGCAACAAACCCGCGCCGGCAACTGCAGCCAGCCCCGAGGCTGCGCAGGGATGAATGCGGCGAAACGCCGCGAGATCTTCCTGCGCCTGCAAGCGGCCAACCCGCACCCCACCACCGAACTGGAACACAAGACCGCGTTCGAGCTGCTGG
The DNA here is from genome assembly GCA_003445795.1 of Gallionellaceae bacterium. GTDB lineage: Bacteria > Pseudomonadota > Gammaproteobacteria > Burkholderiales > Gallionellaceae > Sideroxyarcus. The sequence goes on along the minus strand of DMCN01000008.1, from coordinate 7,091 downwards.
TCGCAGTGATCCTTTCGGCACAGGCCACCGACAAGAGCGTCAACCTCGCCACGCGCGAACTCTTCCCCGTTGCCAACACGCCGCAGAAGATCCTCGATCTGGGCGAATCCGGACTGCGCGAGTACGTGCAGCGCATCGGCCTCTACCAGACCAAGAGCAGACACATCATCGGCATGTGCCGCATCCTGCTGGAACAACACGGTGGTGAGGTGCCGCAGACGCGCGAAGCACTGGAGGCGCTGCCCGGCGTGGGCCGCAAGACCGCCAACGTGATCCTCAACACCGCCTTCGGCCAGCCCGCCATCGCCGTCGACACCCACATCTTCCGCATCAGCAACCGCATCGGCCTGGCGCCCGGCAAAGATGTGGTGGAAGTCGAAAAGAAGCTGATGAAGTTCGTGCCGGAAGAGTTCAAACAGGACGCGCATCACTGGCTGATCCTCCACGGCCGCTATGTGTGCGTGGCGCGCAAGCCGAAGTGTCGCGAGTGCATCATCCGGGACTTGTGCGAATTCAGAGAGAAGAATCCCGACTGATCACGGAATGGCGCGGGCGGTGCAGTTCTTTGTGGTCTTGCATCGGTACATCGACTGGTCTGCGGCGGCGATCAGGGGGGAGGCGGTGGTGCCGTCCTGCGGATAACGTGCGACACCGATACTGCCGCCGGACTCCAGTTCAATATCCTGATACGGTATCGGCAACGACAGTGCCGCTTGCACCTTACCCATGATGCTGTCGATCGAAGCGTCATCACAGGCGCCCTCGATCAGAATGATGAATTCGTCGCCGCCGATCCGGGCTGCCGTGTCGGTCTCGCGCAACTGCAGCCGCAATCTTCGCGCCACTTCCTGCAACACCGCATCGCCGGCGATATGTCCGTGCGTATCATTGATGGTCTTGAAATTGTCGAGATCGATGAACAGCAGGGCCAGCTGTGTCTCCTGACGCCTGGCTCGGGCCAACGCCTGATCGAGTCGGTCGAGGAACAGACGGCGATTGGGCAGGCCGGTCAGACTGTCATGGCTGGCGAGATGATCGAGTCTGTCCTGCTGTTCGTGCAGATCTTCGATCTGTTTGTGTATCTGTGTCTCCATGTGTTCGATGCTGACTGCAAGCTCGCCGATCTCGTCGCTGCGCGCGACCGGCAGTGCACCGATCGATCCGTCCGCAGAGAATCGTCTCACCTCCAGCACGATCTGATGCAGCGGCCGGCTGAGGGCGCGCGCCAGAAAGACAGCCAGCAGGATCGCCAGTGCGCTGAAGCTCAGCACGATGCCGAGCGTGTCCGCGGCAAGTCGGTTGCTCTCGGCCAGCACGCTGTGCAGCGGTTGCGAAAGTCCGAGAATGAACTCTTCCTCGGCTTCCAGTCCGGGCAACGACTGATAGACGAAGGCGGCGACCAGCGCTTCGGAAGGGGCTGCTGTTGGATTTCCGGATGTGACTACATGGTCGCCGCGCGAACGGCTGTCGCCCAGCNNCCCAGCAGCACGGTAGTATCCGGGAACTCGTCCTGCACGAGCGCGCTCTGGCCGCGGTCGAAGGCGAAGCCGCGCTGCGGGTCGGGATGGATCAGGAAGTCGCCCCTGCTGTTTGCGAGATAGAGTTTCAGCTCGGGCGGCAGATCGGCGGCCAGCTGCACGAACAGACCGTGCAGGTCGACATTGATCACCACCACACCGACTGCCTTGTCGTTGCTGTCGTGCACCGGCGCGGCGACCTGGAGAGAAGGCCGGTCTTCCCCGGCATGGGCGCCGACTTCGTGGTTGATGGAGGCGCGCGACACATACACCGCGCCGGGCGGCAGCCGCAGTGCGTCGAAGACATAGGGATAGTGGCCTTTCTCCTGCAGCTCGCCGCCGGCGATGCGCAATATGCTGCCCATGCCGCGGTCGACTCGGATGCGCTCCTGTCCGTAGTTCGCGGCTTCGATGAGGCGGATCTGGAAGTATTCCGGATGCACCGTCATCATGCGCTCGAATATGAGCGCGACATTGTCCTCGCTCAGCGCCTGAAAACCCGGATTGGTGTGGCGCAGGATGCGCACCATCTGCGGGTGCTGCGCGACCAGACGGACATCGGCCGCGGTTCCTTTCAGCGCCACGGTCACTTGGCGCATCAGTACACGGGTCGCGGTCAGCAGGCGTTCTTCGGAAGCCTTGACCAGCTGATCGCGGCTGACCTGATAGGCGAAGTAGCCCGTGAGCCCGCTACCCAGTACCCCAATCAGCACCAGGATCAGCCCGAGGCGCCACGCGATAGGGAACCTCACGGTGCCATCACCCGCACGAGCGGGTCGCCGGAACGTATACGACCCCACAGTTTTTCGCGCCTGCCTGTGTCTTCCGGGGGCTGCAGCCACAACAGCCGGTCCCCGGGCCGCCTGTCAGCCTGTTCGACCAGTGTGCTGGCCAGCCCCTGGCGCTCGGTCAACAGGCGGCTGGCCTGCTCGCCCAGCATATGGTCTATCCATGCATGCGACAGTGCGGAGTCGCGAGTCGAGCGCGTGATGACCCAGCAGTCGAGCCACGCCAGCGCACCCTCTTTCGGGATCACATAAGCGATATCCGCTCCGGCAGCTTTGAGCAGGTGAACTTGCTGCATTCCATAGTTGGCGAACATCAGGGCGGCCTTGTGGCGCAGGAAGAGTTGCACAGACTCCTCCGGTTGTGAGTAGTAGCCGAGCACATTGCGGCGCATGGCGATCAGTTGCTTTGCGACACGCGGCCAGTCTGCAGCTTCGATACGAAAAGGCGACTTCAGTCTGAGGCTCTGGGCCGAGAGCGAGAAGTTGTGCGTACCGCCGTCATAGGCGATCACTTTGCCGCGGTAGCGCGGATCCCACAGTGCTGCGATCGTCGTCGGTGCTGCCGCAATCTGCTTGCGATCGTAGATCAGCCCCATCTCCGAGTAGGTGAAAGGGATGCCGTAAGCCTTGCCGCCGCTCACCAGGCCGGGAATGGCCGCCAGTTCGCGGAAACGCGCGAGTTGGTGACCGGTGTTGGGTATCAGCTCCGTGCTCAGCGGCAGGACCAGATCCGAGGCGATATAGCGTTGCAGTTCGGCGGCGTTGACCGCGAACACATCGTAATCCTTGTTACGCGCGCTGATCTTCTGCCACAGCGAGGTATCCGAGGTGATGACTGTCACCTCGACACGCACACCGTGCTGCCGTTCGAAACTCTGCACCACCTCGGTTTCCGCATATCCCGGCCAGGCCAGCACACGCAACACCGGTGTCGCCCCCCATGCCGGCGTGACGATGCACAGCAGCAAGAGCACCGTCGTTGACAAGTGCGGCTTGCATGCTGAGAACATCGCCGGCAGGACGGATCGGAAACTCATGAAAATTTAGACACTTAAACCCGTGTTATGGGCCACGGACCGCACCCTAACCCGAGCCGCACGGCCGGTCAACAAAAGAAAGGGGGGGGCAAACGGCGGACGACAGGCGATCGCCGCATCCGGTTTATGTCGCGCACTAGTAGATAACCTCCAGCCACCGTCCGGCCGCAACCAGCTGATTGCGCTTGTCCGTCCAGACACTGGCTGTTCCGGCGATGTTGCTCATCGCCTTGGCGATCATGTCGCTCATCTGCGTGCTGCCCGCCACGTAGACACGGCTGTCCGGACCGTTCACGATCTCCCAGACCTCGGCGGCATTCCGCTCCAGCGCCTGATCCAGCGCGGCCGGCACATTGAAGGCTGGATGCGGACTGATGGCCTGGAAAGCCTTGAAGGTCGGCTGGTCGAAATAATTGCCGATGTCGTTGTTGACGTCGTTGAGGTAAAGCTGCTCCAGTCCGCTGCGCGCACCGTGGAACAGGCGCACCTTGCCTTTCCAGCCACCCTGCTTCTCGTAGATGGTGCGGATCACTCCCCGAAACGGTGCGATGCCGGTGCCCATGCCGATCATCAACAGGTCGGCATTCGGATTTTCCGGCACGACAAAGGGGTAACCGACCGGGCCGGAGAATTTGATGGCACTGCCCGGCTTCAGGTCACACAGGTAGTTCGAGGCGACACCTGCATACTCCTCGCCGCTGGCATCGTCGATATAGAAACAGCGGCGCACGCAAATCTCGAATTGCGCACCGTCGTCGGATTGGTCGCTGTCCGCGATCGAATAGAGTCGTGCGTGATACGGGTTGCCGTACTCGCCGGGGGCCAGCACGCGGACGCAACTGCCCACCTTGCTGTCGAAATAGAGATTGTCCGTGCGGAAGACCAGCCGCCTGACCTCCTCGCGCGAGGACTCCGGCGTGATGCGTTCCGAGCTCAGGAGTTTCGCGGTAAAGATCATGGTGTCTCCGGCCCCGCCTATAAGTGCTTTCTGCATTTTGCTCCCCTTTGCTGAAGGATGATTGTTGACTGAGTCATTCTACCCTTTCTGCCTGAAGTCATTTCCGCACTGCGGAAAGGGGAAGGGCATCGCGCGTTGACGGATGCTGCTGATGCAAGGACAATCCCGCGCATCCACAAGGTGCCCCGCATGTACAACCCGACCCGCGACGAAGCAAGAAACTTCCTGTTCGAATCCTGGCGCAAACGCAGTGCCGGAGAACTGCTGACGCCGCTGGAAGACCTCACCGCGCAGCTCATCGCCAAGCACCCGGAGTACCACCCCCTGTTCAGCGATGCACAAGGCAATCAGGACAAGGACTATGCGCCGGACGGCAATGTGATGAACCCCTTCCTGCATCTGATGATGCACCTGACCATCGAGGAGCAGATCTCCATCGGCCAGCCGCAGGGCATCCGCGAGCAGTTCACGCGGCTCACGCAGAAATACGAATCGGAGCACGAGGCACAGCACGCGATGATGGACTGTCTGGGCGAGATGATCTGGCAGGCACAGCGCAACCAGACCGCGCCGGATGCTGCGGTCTACATCTCCTGTCTGGAGAAACAATGAGGCTCTCCAAGATCACCACCCGCACAGGCGACGATGGCACGACCGGCCTTGCCGACGACACGCGCGTCGGCAAGGACGATGCGCGCATCGCCGTCATCGGCAGCGTGGACGAACTCAACAGCCATCTCGGCGTGCTGCTTGCCGAACCCCTTCCGCAAGCGGTACGCGAGGAACTGCTGCGCATCCAGAACGACCTGTTCGACTTCGGCGGGATGCTGGCGTCGCCCGGCGCACCCTTCGATGCCGCCAAACTCGTCCGTCTGGATGCGGCGATCGCCCGCCACAACGCCGACCAGCCACCGCTCAGGGAATTCATCCTGCCCGGCGGCACGCGCGCCGCGGCGCTATGCCATGTGGCCCGCAGCGTGGCACGGCGGGCGGAGCGCGACTGTTTTTCGCTCATGCAAAATGAAACAGCCCCTCGCGAGGGGCTGCAATATCTCAATCGTCTTTCCGACCTGTTGTTCGTGCTCTGCCGGGTGTTGAACCGCGAAGCGGGTCAGGCAGAGACGCTCTGGCAGCGCTAGGGCTGGTCCGGGGTGGGGAGTTTCGGCTTGCGCAGGCTGAGCAGCCACATCACATAACCGGACAGGCAATAGCCGAAGAACAGCAGGAACAGGTTCAGGGGCGGGTTCTGCGCCAGAAAGATGAAGAACAGCACGAACAGGAAGATGACGATGAACGGCACGCTCTTGCGCATGTTGAACGATTTGAAGCTGTAATACTTGAGGTTGCTGACCATGCTCAGGCCGGCGAACACGGTGAGCAATGCCGCGTACCAGCGCAATTCGAATCCGGAATAGCTGTTGTCCAGCGCCACCCATACCGCACCAGCCACCAGCGCGGCCGCGGCCGGGCTGGGCAAGCCCTGGAAGTAGCGCTTGTCGACGATATCGATATTGGTATTGAAACGGGCCAGGCGCAATGCCGCGCCCGCGCAATAGATGAAAGCAGCGAACCAGCCCCACTTGCCCAGATCGCGGAACGCCCATTCGTACATCAGGATGGAAGGCGCCACGCCGAACGAGACCATGTCGGACAGGCTGTCGTACTCGGCACCGAACTCGCTCTGCGTATGCGTCAGACGCGCCACACGGCCGTCCAGACCATCCAGCACCATGGCGATGAAGATGGCCACGGCGGCGAACTCAAACTTGCTGTTCATCGCCTGCACGATGGCATAGAACCCGGCAAACAGCGCAGCCGTAGTGAACAGGTTGGGCAGCAGGTAGATGCTGCGCCGACGTAAGTCCATGTGTTTGCGCTGATTTGGTTCGTTCATTGGTTCAGAGTTTAGCCAGTATGGTGGTGGTGGCGGACACTTTATCACCGATAGCGACCTTCACGGTAGCCGTCAGCGGCAGATAGACATCCACGCGCGAACCGAAACGGATGAAGCCGTAACGCTGTCCTTTTGTGAGCACATCGCCGACCTTGATGTAGCACAGGATGCGGCGCGCGATCAGTCCGGCCACTTGCACGAAGGTCACAGTCTGCCCATCGTTGGTCGTCAGCACCACGGCATTCCGCTCATTCTCGGTCGAAGCCTTGTCCAGATCGGCATTCACGAATCTACCCGGGAAATATTGCACTTTTTGTACTGTGCCGTCGGCCGGGCTGCGATTCGAGTGCACATTGAACACGTTCATGAACACGCTGACCAGGATCGCATCGCGTTGACCGTAAGGGTCCTGCGCGCGCTCGACCTTGATGACGCGGCCGTCACAGGGCGACAGAACCGCACCTGCTTCCTGCGGGATCTCGCGTGCCGGGTCGCGGAAGAACTGCAGCACGAACACGAAGATGATCCACAGGGGAGTTGCCCAAGCCGCGCACCAGACAGTGACCGCGATGGCCAATACCAGTGAGATCGCCAGAAAAGGCCAGCCCTCGCGGGCGATGATGGGGTGCGGATAGTTTTTCATAGTTGTCCGGCAGTCAAGCGAAGGGGGAAGGTTTGGGGCTGCCGCCCTTCACACTTCCCCCGTCTCTATTCTGCTGTTAGTTCTTGGATTGGTCGACCAGCTTGTTTTTTCCGATCCACGGCATCATGGAGCGCAGCTGACCACCGACCACTTCGATCGGATGCTCGGCGTTCAAACGGCGGCGCGCGGTCATCTCGGGGTAGTTGGTGCGGCCTTCCAGGATGAACTGTTTGGCGTAGGAACCGTTCTGGATG
>DMCN01000046.1 GCA_003445795.1 Gallionellaceae bacterium | reverse complement strand
TCATCGCCAACGGCGACATTACCACGCCGGAGAAGGCTCACTACGTGCTGGAGCACACCGGCGCGGACGCGGTGATGATAGGCCGCGCGGCGCAGGGTCGCCCCTGGCTGTTCCGCGAGATCGAATATTTCCTGAACACCGGCGAACATCTGCCCGCGCCGGAAATCGCCGGAATCCGGCAGGTGCTGGCCGGACACGTTGAGGAGCTGTACGACTTCTACGGCGAACACACCGGGCTGCGCGTCGCGCGCAAACATATCTCCTGGTACACCAAGGGGCTGCCCGGCTCTGCCGTGTTCAGGCATCGCATGAATCAATTGGAAAGCGTCGACGAACAGGCGCGTGCAGTACAGGAATTTTTTGAAGAACAAAAAGCCGGCAGCGAACGACTGCTGTACGAAAGGGATGCGGCATGACAGAAGATTGCGCCATCAACGAGAACGACATCGCTAAACATGTACGCAAGGCGGTGAATGACTATTTCAAGGACCTCGACGGTGAAGAACCTTCGTGCGGAATCTACGACATGGTGATCTGTTGCGCGGAGAAGCCGCTGATCGAGACCGTGTTGCACCACGCCGGCGGCAACCAGACGCGCGCCGCCGAACTGCTCGGCATCAATCGCAACACCCTGCGCAAGAAGATGCAGGATCACCGAATCAAATAATCAAAAACAATCCAGGGAAAACCAAATGGCTATCACTCAAGCACTCATCAGCGTCTCGGATAAGTCCGGCGTACTCGAATTCGCCAAAGGACTGCATGCCCTCGGCGTGAAGATCCTCTCCACCGGCGGCACGGCCAAGCTGTTCGCCGACAACGGCGTGCCCGTGACCGAAGTCGCCGATTACACCGGCTTCCCCGAGATGCTGGACGGCCGCGTGAAGACGCTGCAGCCAAAAGTGCATGCCGGTATTCTCGCGCGCCGCGACCTGCCCGAGCATGTCGCCACCCTGAAGAAGCACGACATCCCCACCATTGATCTGGTTGTCGTCAACCTGTACCCGTTCGCGGCCACCATCGCCAAGCCCGGCTGCACACTGGAAGACGCCATCGAGAACATCGACATCGGCGGCCCGACCATGGTGCGTTCCGCTGCCAAGAACCACGCGCACGTCGCCATCGTTACCGATCCGGCAGACTATTCCGATGTGCTGGCCGAGATGCAGACCAACAAGGGCGAAGTCTCCGCCGCCACCAAGTTCGACCTGGCGAAGAAGGCGTTTTCGCATACCGCCGCCTACGACAGCATGATCAGCAACTACCTCACCGCCATCAACAGCGACGGCAGCAAGAGCGACTTCCCGGCGCAGGTCAACTTCAACTTCGCCAAAGTGCAGGAGATGCGCTACGGCGAGAACCCGCACCAGAAGGCCGCGTTCTACCGCGACCTCATCGCGCTGCCCGGCGGCATCGCGGGCTACACCCAGCTGCAGGGCAAGGAACTCAGCTACAACAACATCGGCGATTCCGATGCGGCATGGGAACTGGTGAAGACCTTTGACGAACCGGCCTGCGTCATCGTCAAGCACGCCAACCCCTGCGGTGTCGCCATCGCCGACAACGCACTGAACGCCTACAAGCTGGCCTATTCCACCGACACCACTTCCGCGTTCGGCGGCATCATCGCCTTCAACCGCGAGTTGGACGCCGAGACCGCCACGCAGATCACCGCCAACCAGTTCGTCGAAGTCATCATCGCCCCGAGCGCCACCGAAGCCGCATTGAAGATCACCGGCGCGAAACAGAACGTGCGCGTGCTCAGCGTGCCGCTGTCCAAGGCGCACAACCAGTATGACTTCAAGCGCGTGAGCGGCGGCCTGCTGGTGCAGACACCGGATGCACTCAACGTGCAGTTGTCGCAACTCAAGGTCGTTTCCAAGAAACAGCCGACCAAGGAACAACTCACCGACCTGCTGTTCGCCTGGCGCGTGGCGAAGTATGTGAAGTCCAACGCCATCGTGTTCTGCAAGGGCGGCATGACGCTGGGCGTCGGCGCGGGCCAGATGAGCCGCGTGGACAGTACCCGCATTGCCAGCATCAAGGCGCAGAACGCCGGCCTGAGCCTGGACAATTCCGTGGTGTCCTCCGACGCCTTCTTCCCGTTCCGCGACGGCATCGACGTGCTGGCGACCGCCGGTGCCAAAGCCGTTATCCAACCGGGCGGCTCGATGCGCGACGAAGAAGTGATCGCTGCTGCCGACGAGCATGGGCTGGCGATGGTGTTCACCGGCTTCCGTCACTTCCGTCATTAACATGTAGGGTGGGCACTATGCCCACGCTGACGATCGGTGGGCATCGTGCCCACCCTACATTGAGGTTGTTATGAAAATTCTGGTTATCGGTAACGGCGGTCGCGAGCACGCGCTGGCCTGGCGCTTGGCGCAGGGCGCGAAAGTGCAGAAGGTGCACGTCGCACCGGGCAATGCAGGCACCGCGCTGGAAGAGGGCGTGGAGAACGTCGCCATCACCGCCATTCCCGACCTCATCGAATTCGTCAAACGCGAGAACATCGAACTCACCGTTGTCGGCCCGGAAGCGCCGCTGGCGGCGGGTGTGGTGGATGCGTTCCGTGCTGCGGGCCTGAAAATTTTTGGCCCGACCAAGGCAGCGGCGCAGCTCGAATCTTCCAAGGATTTTGCCAAACGCTTCATGACGCGCCACAACATCCCCACCGCGTTCTTCGAGACTTTCAGCGAGATTGCTCCGGCCAAAGCCTATGTCGAGAAGCACGGTGCGCCCATCGTCATCAAGGCCGATGGTCTGGCGGCGGGCAAGGGTGTGGTCGTGGCGATGAGCAAGCAGGAAGCGTTCGATGCCGTCGACATGATGCTCTCCGACAACAAGCTCGGCGATGCCGGTGCGCGCGTGGTGATCGAAGAGTTCCTCGCAGGCGAGGAAGCCAGCTTCATCGTGATGGTCGACGGCAAGAATGTGCTGGCGATGGCGACCAGCCAGGACCACAAACGCCTCAAGGACAACGATGAAGGTCCCAACACCGGCGGCATGGGCGCGTACTCTCCCGCGCCGGTGGTCACGCCGACCATTCACGCCAAGGTGCTGCGCGAAGTGATCCAGCCCGTGGTGCGCGGCATGGAAAGCGAAGGCATCAACTACACCGGCTTCCTCTATGCGGGGCTGATGATCTCGCCGGACGGCGGGCTCAAGGTGCTGGAATTCAACTGCCGCATGGGCGATCCCGAGACGCAGCCCATCATGCTGCGCCTGAAGAGCGACTTCGCCGCCATCGTCGAGCACGCAGTCAACGGTACGCTGGACAAGGTGGAAGCGGAATGGGACCGCCGCACAGCGCTCGGCGTGGTGATGGCGGCCGCCAACTACCCCGACACGCCGCGCAAGGGCGATGTCATCACCGGGTTGCCGAAGAAACTCGAAGACGCGCATGTGTTCCATGCCGGCACCACCATGCAGGACGGCAAGGTGGTCACCAACGGTGGACGCGTGTTGTGTGTGGTGGCCTTGGGCGATATGGTGAAGCAGGCACAGAAGCGCGCGTACGAGTTTGCCGATACGATCCATTTCGATGGCAGTCAGATGCGGCGCGACATCGGCTATCGCGCCATCGGCCGAAAATAAGAGATCGTTCGTCCTGAGCCTGATGAGACTACTAGCCATTCGACTAAGCCCGCAAGCGGGCAAGTCGCTGGTTATGTCGAAGGATGAACGACATCAAGGTGTATATTCGTTCATGGTTCGACAAGCTCACCACGAACGGATCAAAGCAGAGACTCCATAACGCGAGGTGCGCTTGCCTGGTTCAGCCATTACCTCACGCCGTCTTCAAGCCCACCTCAAACGCGGCGGCCTGATCGCCTATCCCACCGAATCCTGCTATGGGCTCGGCTGCGATCCCGCCAATCGCCAGGCAGTGCAGCGCATCCTCAAGCTCAAGCAGCGCCCCCGGCATAAGGGCCTCATTCTCATTGCATCGCACTACCGGCAAGTCGCACGTTACCTGCAGCCTCTGACGCCTGCCGAGCAGGTTGCGATGGTGAATGATGAAGTGCAGGCCGTCACTTACCTGATGCCGGTACTTCCCTCCTGCCCGCGTTGGCTGCGCGGCAAGCACGCCACACTGGCGGTGCGACTCACGGCTTTTCCATTCGCCAGACAACTCTGCCGTAGCGCAAACAGCGCGCTGGTCTCCACCAGCGCCAACCGTAGCGGGATGCGCCCCGCGAAAACGTATGCCGAGTGCCGGCGAATGTTTGGAAAAAAAGTGTGGGTATTGCGCGGCCGGGTGGGCAAACGCAAACAACCTTCGACGATACGCGCATGGTCGGATGGTAGAATCGTGCGCAAATAATTTTTAACCCGTCATTCCGGCGAAGGCCGGAATCCAGTGTTTGTAAAAAATATGCAGTTAGGTTTTGTCTCCGCGTTGCGGAGAAATGTCTGATTGACTGGATTCCGGCCTTCGCCGGAATGACGTAGCCACCGGAGAGAAAATGGATAGCGCCGCCGTCAAAACCTACTTGCTCGAACTGCAGGAACTCATCGTCGAACGCCTCGAGCAAGTCGATGGCAAGAAGTTCCTGCGCGACAAGTGGACGCGTGCCACCGGCAGCGGCGGTATCGGCAAGGGTGAAGGCATCAGCTGCATCATCGAAGAGGGCAATGTGATCGAACGCGGTGGTGTGGCGTTCTCGCATGTGCAGGGCGACAAGATGCCGGCCTCAGCCACGCAACACCGCCCCGAGCTGGCTGGTTGTAGCTGGGAAGCGATGGGCGTGTCTCTGGTGATGCATCCGCGCAATCCCTATGCACCGACCTCGCACGCCAACGTGCGCATGTTCATGGCGCACAAGCCCGACGGCAGCAAAGTATTCTGGTTCGGCGGCGGTATGGATCTCACGCCGTACTACGGCTTCGAAGAAGATGCGAAACACTTCCACCAGATCTGCAAGAACTCGCTCGCCCCGTTCGATCCGGAGCTCCACGCGAAATACAAGAAGTGGTGCGACGAGTATTTCTTCCTCAAGCACCGCAACGAACCGCGCGGTGTGGGCGGTATCTTCTTCGACGACCTCTCCGAGCCGGATTTCGCTTCCTGCTTCGCCATCCAGCAGAGCGTCGGCGACCATTACCTGTCGGCCTATGTGCCCATCCTGGAGAAGCGCAAAGACACGCCCTACGGCGAACGCGAGCGCGACTTCCAGTTGTATCGTCGCGGCCGCTATGTCGAGTTCAATCTGGTCGTCGACCGCGGCACCATCTTCGGCCTGCAATCGAACGGCCGCACCGAGTCCATCCTGCTGTCGATGCCGCCGCTGGTGAAATGGCGTTACGACTGGCATCCGGAAAAGGGCACGCCGGAAGCTGAGTTGTACGACAAATATCTGGTGCCCAAAGACTGGGTGTGACATCCGCAAGGGAGGCTGACATGCATTCGAAAGAACACTGGGAGAAGGTCTATTCGACCAAAGCGACGGATGCGGTGAGCTGGTTCCAGCCGCATGCAGACCTTTCGCTCGATCTCATCAGGTCGACGGGTGCGTCTCCGGATGCGGGCATCATCGACGTCGGCGGCGGCGCTTCCATGCTGGTCGACGACCTGGTGGCGGAAGGCTATAGCGATCTGACCGTGCTCGACCTTTCCGGCGCGGCGCTGCAAACGGCGCGCAATCGCCTCGGTGCGCAGGAGAGCAAGGTACGCTGGATCGAGGATGACATCACCCGGGTCGATCTGCCCGCCAACCGTTACGACATCTGGCACGACCGTGCCGTGTTCCACTTCCTCACCGACCCGGCAGACCGTGCCGTCTATGTGCGCACAGTGATGCGTTCGGTGAAACCGGGCGGACATGTCATCGTCGCTTCCTTCGCCGAAGACGGCCCTTTGCAATGCAGCGGTCTGCCCGTCATGCGTTACAGCCCGGGCGAGCTGCACGACCAGTTCGGCGGCGGTTTTGAATTGCTGTCGCATCGCAAGGAACTGCACCAGACGCCCGCGGGGGCGAAGCAGTCTTTTGTCTACTGCTACTGCCGCCGCGTCGGTTCCTGAGGTTTCTGCAGCACGATCCCGCGGAACCAGCCGTTCGCCATGACCGGCTTGTCGCTCAGCACCTGCAGTTCCGGCGCTGCACGCAACACTTCCTCGAACACCACATCCATGCGCGTGGCAAAGCGGCGCGTGAGGCCGTTGAACAGGCGGCGCAGCGGTGCGCGCTGTTCGGGATGCAGGAACTTGTCGAACAGGATGATGGTGCCGCCGGGCTTGAGCACGCGCGCGGCCTCGCTGAGGCACCTTTGCGGCTCCGGCACCACGGCGACGATGAGATGCAGCACCACATGATCGAACTGCGCATCGGCGAAAGGCAAATCCATGCTGTCGCCCAGTACGAAATCCACCTCCAGATGTTTGCCGCGCGGCACGGCGTGCGCCAGCATCGCCGGATTGAAATCGAGCGCGGTGTAGCGGTGCAGTGCCGGTAGCAGGGGCAGATCCAGCCCGGTACCCGCCCCGCTGATGAGCACTTGTCTCTGCGCGTGCGTCGGCAAGGCGGCAAGTGAATTTTTGCGAGACTCGCGCATGGGGCGCTCGATGACCAGGTCGTAGAGCGGCGCGATCAGGCTGTAGCTCATGCGCAGCAGCGGATTCCGGCGGTAAGGTTGGTCGCGCATATTCACTCCAGATGATGGATGCCGGTGATTTTAGCCTGCGCCACGGCCTGCGCGAGCACTTCGACGGCCTGCGTGCGCGCGAAGCTCTTGCGCCAGGCCAGCGCGATGCGCCGCGACGGCACCGGTTTGGCGAACGGGATCACGTTCAGCAGCTTGCTGCGATAACGCGCGGCGTTGGCTGAGGCGGGGAGCACGGTGACACCGAGGCCGGAAGCGACCATGTTGCGGATGGTCTCCAGCGAGGTGCCGCGCTGTATCTCTGCGCCCTTGCGGCTGAGATCGGGGCAGGCTTCGGCCACCTGGTTACTGAAGCAGTGGCCGGAATTCAGCAGCAGCACTTTTTCTTCCGCAAGTTCCGGCGCCTTGATGCTGCGCCGTTCCGCCCAGCGATGCTCGCTGTTCACCACCACCTCGAACGGTTCGTCATATAAAGCATGGGTGAGGATGCTGGCATCACCAAAGGGCAGTGCGATGACGATCACGTCCAGCTTGCCGTTGCGCAGCAGGGTTTCCAGATTCGCGGTGATGTTCTCCTCCACCTCCAGCGCCATCTGCGGCGCGACCTTCTTCAGCGCGGGGATGAGGTCTGGCAGCAGATAGGGGCCGACGCTGTGGATGACGCCGACGCGCAACGGCGTGGTGAGCTGATTCCTGCCCTGCGCGGCGATCTCGCGGATGCGTTCCGCCTCTTCCAGCACGCGCTGCGCCTGCTCCACGATGGCGCTGCCGACCGGCGTGAGCGTGACATCGTTCTTGCCGCGCTCGAATATTTTCAGGCCGAGCTCTTCTTCCAGCTTCTGTATCGCCAGCGACAGCGCGGGCTGGCTGATGAAAGCCTTCTCCGCCGCGCGGCGGAAGTTGCGCTCCTGTGCCACGGCGACGATGAAACGCAGTTCGTTGAGGGTCATGCTGCTCTCCTTGCAGCCGTCATTCCGGCGCAGGCCGGAATCCAGTCGGCTGAATAAATCCTGCAAAGCAGGACAAAACCAAAGGCATGTTGAATAACTACGCTGGATCCCGGCCTGCGTCGGGATGACGCGGCTTTGTGATTTGCATAATAAATCACTCCGGTTGAAACAATCAATTGGATTGATGGGCGGCGAAAGCCTACATTGCGTCCGTGGGCAACGCGCCACCGATCAACCAACCAAGGAGAACACCATGCAAAGACCCGATATCAAGACGCACGCCAATCTCGAAGCCGCTCTGGCAGGGGAATCGATGGCGCACACCAAATACCGCTACTTCGCCGCCATCGCCCGCGCCGAAGGCCACGAGGAAGTGGCGCGCGTATTCGAAGAGACCGCCGCGCAGGAAGTGATGCATGCGCTGGGCCACCTCGACCTGCTGTACCCGAAGTCGGAGATGACCACCGAGCGCTGCCTGCAGATGGCCATCGAAGGCGAGACCTACGAGTACACCGAGATGTACCCCGGCTTCCTCAAGACCGCGCAGCAGGAAGGCCACGATGCCGCCACGGCCGAAATCAAGCAGCAGATCGATGAATCGAAGGAACACGCCGAGATGTTCAAGGCCACGCTGGAAAAAGCGGCCAAGCGCTTCGCGGCACTGGCCAAGGTGGAAGAACGCCATGCCAACCAGTACCGCGCCCAATTGGCGAAGGTCACGGCTTGATATCAACCAACGAATAAGGAGAACGACATGAAAGTATGGCAATGCGTGGTATGCGGATTCATCTATGACGAGACCAAGGGAATGCCGGAAGAAGGTATCAAGCCCGGCACCAAGTGGGCGGACATTCCGGAAGCCTGGGCTTGTCCGGATTGCGGAGTTGCTAAAGCAGACTTCGAAATGATCGAAGTCTGACAACGTGCAAAACAGGGAGCATGGACATGGATAACAAAGGAATCGTCGTACTCGGTAGCGGCCTGGCGGGTTACTCCGTCATCCGCGAACTGCGCAAGCTGGATCGCGACATCCCGGTCACGCTGGTCACGCGCGACAGCGGCGATTACTACTCCAAGCCCATGCTCTCCAATGCGCTGGCGCAGGGCAAGGATGCCGCCGGGCTGGTGCTGACGCGGGCGGCGGACATGGCCGCGCAACTCGGCATCAAACTGCTGGTGGATACCGAGGTCCATGCCATCGATCGCGCGAACAAAAGACTCGATACCACCTCGGGTGCGCTGGAGTACGACAGGCTGGTGATCGCGCTGGGGGCCGACCCCATCCGCATCCCGGTGCAGGGCGATGCCGCCGATGCTGTGCTGTCGGTGAACGATATCGCCGACTATGCGCGCTTCCGCGGTCTGCTCGGCAATAAAAATACCGTTCGGGCTGAGCTTGTCGAAGCCCATTCCAATGAGCACATTTCGACAGGCTCAATGCGAACGGAAGTTGCCATCATGGGTGGCGGACTCATCGGTTGCGAGTTCGCCAACGACCTCGCGGCGGCGGGCCATGCCGTCAGCGTCATCGATCCCGGTCCCTGGCCCATCGCCAGCCTGATGCCGGAACAGGCTGGCCAACAACTGCTCGCACCGCTGGCTGCACTCGGCGTCGATTGGCGCTTCGGCACCTCGGTCAGTCGCGTGGATCGCGCCGCATCCGGCTACCTGCTTACGCTAGCCGATGGCGCGCAACTGCAAACCGACCTTGTGCTCTCCGCCGTCGGCCTGCGTCCGCGCATCGCCCTGGCACAACAGGCAGGACTGGCGGTGAATCGCGGCATCAAGGTGGATGCACACCTGCGCAGCAGCGATGCGGCCATCTTCGCGCTGGGCGATTGCGCCGAGATCGACGGCAAGGTGCAACCCTTCGTGCTGCCCATCATGCACGCGGCGCGCGCACTGGCGAAGACGCTGGCGGGCGAAGAGACGCCGGTCGTGTTCCCGGCCATGCCGGTGGTGGTCAAAACGCCCGCGCATCCCGTCGCGGTGCTGCCGGTGGCGCGCGATGCGGTCGGCACCTGGCAACTGCGCTCCAACAGCGATGGCGTGAAGATGGAGTTCATCGATGCGGAGCAGTGCATCAGCGGCTTCGTGCTTACCGGGCGCTACGCCGCCGAGCGTAACGAGATGAGCAAACAGGTGGGGCAGCGCGCGTTGCCGGTGTGAGCGGCAAGGGTGATACCATCACGGTTGCGGAAAGACAGTCGCATGACGGCATCACCCTTTTCATCAACGAACAAGGAGAACGATCATGAGCAAATCCACACCCATCAACATCGGCATCAGCGAGAAAGACCGCAAAAAGATCGCCGAAGGTTTGGGCCGCATGCTGGCCGATACCTACACCCTCTACCTCAAGACCCACAACTTCCACTGGAACGTCACCGGCCCCATGTTCCAGACCCTGCACATCATGTTCATGACGCAGTACACCGAGGCATGGAATGCCGTTGACCTCGTCGCGGAACGCATCCGCGCGCTGGGCTATCCCGCACCGGGCAGCTACAAGGAATTCGCCTCGCTCACCAGCATCAAGGACAGCAGCGGCACAGTGAGCGCGAAAGAGATGATCAAGCAACTCGTGATCGGGCAGGAGACCGTAGTGCGCACTGCGCGCGAAGTGCTGCCCATCGCCGAGAAGGCAGGCGACCAGCCTACCGTTGACCTCCTGTCTGCCAGAATGGAAGTTCACGAGAAGAATGCGTGGATGTTGCGCAGCTTGCTGGAAGAATGAGCGGTAGAAACGGCTTCTCAGTTCTGAGGTTATTTCAGTGCAGGCCAGCATGGCGCTTGCTCCATACTATGCCGGTAGCCAACGAATGCGTGGCCAGTATTGAGCATACTCATTAACCATTTGGAGTTTTAGATGAGGAACCCCTCCAAAATAATTAGTGGCCTGATTATTTTTACATGGATGTTTTTTGCCTACGTGTCGATACAAACAGGCCAGTACTTGGCTGTGTTAGCTGTCACGTGGGGTTTCTATTTTCTTTGGGCAGCCTTGTATTCCGTTGGACGAGATCCGAACCTGATAGATAAACGTGCTCAGTTTCATTTCAGGGTAGTCGTATTTTCCGCTGCAGCAGTCGCATTAATTTCAGTTGGTGGTGGTGTGTATTTCTTGATCCAGGGACGCTATTCGGAATTCTTTGGCTCATTTGCCGGGATGGGTTGGCTGATATGGGCATACTGGAAGTACCGAGCCAATCTGGCTAGTTGGATGGGGTATCAGCAAAACGTAAAGAGTCGGCAAATGTAAACAGGCTGTACGGAACACTCAAATGTTCACAGCCAGAGCCGGGCAGGGTGGGCACATAGTGCCCACGCGGTGGGCGAGAGTGGTTTCAATGCGGACACCAGTCATGCCTACTCCACTTGATCAGTCCGGTATTCGGCTATCAGGCGGCCGCAAGTCGCAGGCGCGTTTATAATGTGCAGGTTCTGGTTACATCGAAATACAGGTACACATGCCACTTTCCGCCCAGCAGTCTTCTTCCTCCCTGATGAAAATCCTGCGCGAGCTGGATGCGGGTTTGATGGACCACACTTCCTGGCTCAAGGTGTTGCACCGCTCCATGGTGAGCGGCAGCGCGCCATCGCCGGCCGACCTGAAGGCCGATGCCCATTGCCAATGCCGTTTCGGACAATGGTATTACGGTCAGCCGCATCCCGACCTGCAGGACGGCCCCTGGTTCAGGAATATCGGCGAGTTCCACGAGAACATGCACCTTTACGCGCGGCAACTGCTGGTAAAAAGGAATGCCGGTCAGCCGGTGGCGCCGGACGAGTATGACCAGTTCATGGATATGGCAATCCACTTCAAGCTGGAAGTGAGGGGGCTGCAGTCGGACATCATCAATCGCGTGTGCGAGGTGGACCACCTGACGGGTGCGCGCAACCGCAACAGCATGCACTTCAAACTCCTCGAAGAACATGACCGCATGCTGCGCAATAGCCAACCCTGCTGCCTGTGCATGATGGACATCGACCATTTCAAGCAGGTCAACGATACCTATGGCCATGTTGCGGGCGATAGCGTGCTGCATGCTGCCGTGCATTTCCTGAGCAAGAAGATGCGGCGCTACGACACGATATTCCGTTTCGGCGGAGAAGAATTTCTGTTTTGCCTGCCCAATACCGAAGCACAGGAGGCTTACGCTATCGTGGACCGGTTGCGCACCGAGCTTGCGGCTTTGCCGATCAAGCTCAAGGAGCACAGCGAGATTTTCATCACGGCGTCGTTTGGGTTGGCCAGCATGAATCCGGACGAACCGGTGGAAGACGCCATCCAGAAAGCGGACCACGCGCTGCTATGCGCAAAGTCGGGCGGGCGCGACCAGGTCTGTCTGTGGGATATTCAAGCGGGCGGTTGATCCCGTTCAAGCAGTCTGCCAGGACTTATCCTTGGTGCTGCCGGGAGGGTGTTTGGCCTGCCGGCCATCGTCGTCGCGCTGATTATCGATAGCTACAGATTCGTACATGCATAAATATCCGGAGGTGATCTCATGAATACTTGCAAAGCAATTCGCTCTATTGCCATCGCGGCTGCGATGGGGCTCACAATCTTTTCAACGGCAGCGCGATCCGAACAAGCGCCGGCCCGCGGTCCGATCTCGTTCTCCGCCTACGACCAGAACGGCGACAGCATCGTCAGCAAAGACGAATTCGATGCGGTGCGCGCGAAGCTCAAAGCCGAAGGCAGGCCAATGCGCAATGCGCTGTCGTTCGCCGATCTGGACCAGAACCACGACGGCAAGATATCGGCGGAAGAATTTTCGGCAGGCCATTCATCGCAGGCCGCAAGACCGCGCGGTCCTAGCGCGGGCGGGGGGATGCAGGGGAACAGGCCTGATTTTTCCGAATTCGACCTGAACAAGGACGGCAAGGTAACCGAGGCGGAATTCACCGATGCCCGCACCGCGCGCATCACCAAACGCTTGCAGGAAGGTTATCAGATGCGCGGTCTGGCCAACGCGCCGTCATTCGAGGACATCGACACGAACCATGATGCCGCGATATCGCCGGAAGAATTTGCCGCGCAGCTAGCGGAGCATCAGAAGCAGATGCGGCCGTGAGTGCGGGCTGAATGTGTATGGGAAATTCGACCCCGGCACGTATTGGCTTCAATTTGATATGACTAGCATACGCATCGAAGGCGAAAGCTTCTTGCATCGAAAACTCTGGTGTGTTGTTGAGAGGCAAATTGAACATGCAACATCTAATTACCAAGGCTCGTTTTATGATGAGCTAGTAGCTATGGTTTTTGCCTTGCACACGTTGGAGGCCTATTTAAATTTTGCAGGGGAGCGGCTCGCACCTGAAGTGTGGAAGAATGAAAGAGAGTATTTTAGGAAGGAGCCATATAGAGGATTTCAAGGCAAACTGAAAAAGGTTATGGAAATAGCTGAGCTGCCGGCTCAGGATGAAACAGCTCGGCCTTATAGCACTATTAATAAGTTGAAGAAGCTCCGTGATTTAATTGCGCATGCAAAGACTGAGAAAATTGGGCCAATAGACTTTCCAGAGGAAGCAATTTCCATGTTTCCAGCTACTACTCTTGATAACCTTGTTCTGCCCGGAAGTGCAATGACGGCTAAGGAAGATATCGAGCAGTTCATAGAATTACTGCATGAACATGCACGCAAGAAAACAAATGATGTATGGTTTAAGGGCAAGGCATTAAAAGGAGTACATCAATACAACGTGAAACACACGCGGAATCCTTTTTGAAACAACAATCATCGCTAAGGCGCACAGCCAGCATAGGGCGCAATAACAAACGGGCATTGCGCCCTACTCATCACCGCACCAAATAATCCCCCACCACCCCCGCAAACACCGCCGCCCCGAACCAGTTGTTATGCAAAAAAGCCGCGAAGCATTTCTCGCGGCTTCTGTCTTTGATGAGTTGGTAGTGATGCAGCGCGATGCCTTCCGCGACGATCAGGCCGACGAAGTAGACGATCCCCAATCCCGCCAT
>DMCN01000099.1 GCA_003445795.1 Gallionellaceae bacterium | reverse complement strand
CGCCTGCTGATGGAAGAGACCGGCCTGCCGGTGGTGATCGCCGACGATCCGCTGACCTGTGTGGTGCGTGGCTCCGGCAAGGCGCTCGAACGCATGGATAAATTCAACAACATCTTCACCAGCGACTGATCGTACGGCTGTACCTTGGACGATACCCGTACCCTCCGGTTCTTCAATCGCGGCCCGAGTCCGGTCGCTCGTCTGGTCTTCTTCAGTGTCCTCTCGCTGCTGCTGCTGTTCGTGGATTCGCGCTTCCAGTATTTGGAATCCGCGCGCAAAGTCCTCGCCGTGATGATCTATCCGTTCCAGCGGCTGACCGCCCTGCCGGGCGAAGCCCTGGGCAGTGTCGCTGTCTATTTCGAAACGCAGGAAACGCTGCTCACCGAGAACGCCCAGCTGCGCCAGCAGCATGATGCAGACGCGGCGCAACTCTCCCAGCTGCAGGCCATCTTGGCCGAGAACGCGCAACTGCGCGTGCTGATGGACCTCAAGGGACGTGTTGACTACCCGATGCAGATGGCCGAGATCGTCTACGTCGAGCGCGACATCTTCAAACGCAAACTGCTGGTGAACAAGGGTTCGCAGGCCAATGTCATGCCCGGCCAGGTGGTGGTGGACGATTTTGGCGTGGTCGGGCAGGTTACCCGCACCTACCCGTGGTTGTCCGAAGTCACACTGGTCACCGACAAGGATCATTCCGTACCGATACAGAACCAGCGCAGCGGCTTGCGCGCGGTGGTGTTCGGTTCCGGCGACATCAACGAGATGGCATTGCGCTATATGCCGGTGAGCGCAGATATCGTTGAGGGCGATGTGCTGGTCACTTCAGGCATCGACGGCACCTATCCGCCCAATCTGCCGGTGGCCAAGGTCACCAGGGTGGAGCGCGATCCGGCCTACCCGTTCGCGCGTATCACCTGCGAACCGCTGGCCGGCGTGGACAGGCATCGCGCCCTGATGATCGTGTCGGGCCTGCCGGAATTGCCCGAACGTCCGGAAGCGGCAGTCGAGCCGACAGCCGAACAGGAACGCGCGAAGAAGAGATTCAAACGGAGGAAGCCGTGAGTAACGGGTACGCCAAAGACCAGGAGTTCCTGCTGCCCGCCAACACGGGATTCATCGTGTTCAGCCTGTTCGTGGCGGTGATGCTCAACTGGCTGCCCTGGCACGGCTGGGCATTGGCGCTGCGTCCCGATTTCGTGGCGCTGGTGCTGCTGTACTGGTGCACGCACAAACCTCACCGCATCGGTATCGGCATCGCCTGGCTGGTCGGCATCTTTGCCGACGTGGCCGATGCCAGCCTGTTCGGGCAGCATGCGCTTGCCTATACCGTACTGGCTTTCGGCGGCATCGTGCTGCACCGGCGCGTGCAGATGTTCGACCTGCGCCAGCAATCCTTGCATGTCTTCCCGTTGCTGCTGCTGAGTTACGGTGCCTATGCCGCCGTGCATTGGCAGGTGCGCGGTTTTGTGGCGTGGGAATATTTCCTCGGTGCGGTCACCTCGGCTCTGCTGTGGACGCCGATGACCCTGCTGTTGCAGGCACTGCGCCGACCGCGCCGTGATCCGAACGAACTATGAACCGCTTCATCGAGCTGAAGAACCATCAGCGCGAAATCTATTATTTCCGTTTGCGTCTGGTGTTGAGCCTGGGCTTTGTCGCGGTGATGCTGTTCATCCTGCTGGCGCGCTTCTTCTATCTCCAAGTCATCCGTCACGAATATTTCCACACCCTGTCGGACAGTAACCGCATCTATGTCGTCCCCATCGTGCCGAACCGCGGCCTGTTGCTGGACCGCAACGGCGTGGTGATGGCGCAGAACTATTCCGGTTACACCCTGGAGATCGCGCCTGCCAAGGTGACCGACATGGACGCGCTGATCGCCGAGCTGTCGCGGCTGGTGACGATCACGCCCAAGGACATCAAGCGCTTCAAGAAACTGCTAACCGAGCGGCAGGCGCTGGAGACCATGCCCATCCGCAGCCAGCTGACCGACGAGGAAGTGGCGCGCGTCTCCGCACAGCGTTTCCGTTTCCCCAGCGTCGAAGTCAAGGCGCGCCTGTTCCGTGAGTATCCTTTCTCCGACGTGACCGCGCACCTGATTGGCTATGTCGGCCGCATCAACCAGAAAGATATCGAGCAGCTGGAAGAGGATGAAATCGCCTCCAATTACATGGGTTCGGACTACATCGGCAAGACCGGTGTGGAGCAGAGCTATGAAAAGGCGCTGCACGGCACCACCGGTTTCGAGCAGGTCGAAGTGGATGCGGGCGGACGCGCTGTGCGCGTGCTGTCGCGTACCACGCCGCAATCCGGTAGCAACCTGATGCTGACACTGGATGCGAAGTTGCAGGAAGTGGCCGAGCAGGCGTTCGGTGACTATCGCGGCGCACTGGTCGCCATCGACCCCACCAACGGCGAAGTGCTCGCCTTCGTCAGCAAACCCGGCTACGACCCGGCGCTGTTCATTGACGGCATCGACACCGAGACCTGGGAAGAACTGAACGGTTCGCTCGACACGCCGCTGAACAACCGCGCCCTGCGCGGGCAATATCCGCCCGGCTCGACCATCAAGCCGTTCATGGCGCTGGCCGGATTGCATTACGGCACGCGCGCGCCGACGCGCACCATCAGCGATCCCGGCTATTTCATGCTGCCCGGCAGCCGCCACCAGTATCGCGACTGGAAAAGCGGCGGTCATGGCGCCGTCGATCTGTACAAATCCATCGTCGTCTCGTGTGATACCTATTACTACGGTCTGGCGACCGAGATGGGCATCGACAACATGCACGGCTATCTTTCGCGCTTCGGTTTCGGCAAGAAGACCGGCCTGGATATGGATGGCGAGACCTCGGGTCTGCTGCCGTCCACGGAGTGGAAGACGAAGCGCTACAACCAGATCTGGTATCCCGGCGACACCGTCTCGGCTGGCATCGGCCAGGGCTACAACCTGGTCACGCCGCTGCAGCTTGCGGTGGCGACCGCGACCCTGGCCAACGATGGCATCGCGTTCCAACCGCATCTGGTGAAAGAGATCCGGCCGGCGCGCGGAGAACCGGTATTGACAGAACACAAGCAGATGTACGATCTGCAGATACCTCCCGATCATCTGAAGCTGGTTAAGAGCGCGATGGAGGCCGTCACCAAACCCGGCGGTACTGCGGTGGGCGCGGGTTACGGCGTCGAATACCGCATGGCGGGCAAGACCGGTACCGCGCAGGTCATCGCCATGAAGCAGGGCGAGAAATACGATGCCAAAAAGATCTCCGAATACAACCGCGACCACGCCTGGTTCATCGCCTTCGCGCCGGCCGACAAGCCGCGCATCGCGCTGGCGGTACTGGCCGAGAACGGCGGGCACGGTGGTTCCACCGCCGCGCCGATCGCGCGCAAGGTTCTGGATTATTATCTGCTCGGCAAGATACCCAAGCCCCTGCAGGCGGTGAGTGAGAAAGCCGGATCGGAAAGCGACTGAACATGAACCTTAGAAAGATCAAGATCCGTTTCATGCTGCATCTCGACCCCGTACTGCTGGCGGGGTTGGGGGGGTTCCTGTTCATCAGCCTGGTGCTGCTCTACAGCGCCAGTGACGGCAACTGGATGCGTGTGCTTGGTCAGCTTGGCAACATCGCTGTCGCGTTCACCGCCATGTGGATCGTCGCCAACATGCCGCTGCACTGGCTGATGCGTATCGCCGTGCCGGTGTACGTGTTCGGTATGCTGATGCTGGTCGGCGTCGCGCTGTTCGGCGAGATCAGTCACGGTGCGCGGCGCTGGCTGCATATCGGCGTGGCCACCATCCAGCCGTCCGAGTTGATGAAGATCGCGGTGCCGCTGATGATGGCCTGGTATTTCGAGAAGCACGAGGCGACCCTGAAACTTCGCAACTACTTCGTCGCACTCATCTTGCTGGTCCTGCCGGTGGCGTTGATCCTGCGCCAGCCCGACCTCGGCACCTCCATCCTTATCGCTGCGAGCGGTTTCTACGTGCTGTTCCTCGCCGGGCTCTCCTGGCGCATCATGATCGGCGGTGCGCTGGCGGCGATGGCCAGCGCACCGTTCCTGTGGTCGGCGCTGCACGACTACCAGCGCCACCGCATCCTGATGTTGCTCGACCCCTCACAGGACGCACTGGGCAAGGGCTACCATACCATCCAGGGCATGATCGCCGTCGGTTCAGGCGGCATCCTCGGCAAGGGCTACATGAACGGCACCCAGACCCACTTGGACTTTCTGCCCGAGCGCACCACCGACTTCATCTTCGCAGTCTGGTCGGAAGAGTTCGGCCTGCTCGGGAATTTGCTGCTGCTGGGCCTTTACGTCTTCGTCATCGGGCGCGGTTTCATCATCACCGCCAACGCCTCCACTTATTTCACGCGTCTGATGGCGGGCAGCATCACGCTCACTTTCTTCACCTACGCCTTTGTCAACATGGGCATGGTCAGCGGCATCCTGCCGGTGGTGGGCGTGCCGCTGCCGCTGGTCAGTTACGGCGGCACATCCCTGCTCACACTGATGCTCGGCTTTGGTATGCTGATGAGTATCGATACGCACAAACAACTGGTTAAAACTTAAGGGGAGTCGAAAAATGAAAAGACTATCGTTGTTGCTGTCTGCCGCTGCACTGGTGATGGCCGGTTGTGCCACCACGCAAAAAACCGACGAGAAGCAGCAGAGCGCCGCGCCCATCGTCGATGCGGTCGCGGGTCCCAACGGCAAGTCTGTGCGCACCGCATCGGCTCCGGCATCGGCAGTCGCCACCCAGGGCGGCGGCTATCTGCCCGGTGATGGGCCAGGCAGCGAAAGCTCGGTGGACCTCGATTCCATCCCCGATGCCGTGCCCAAGGCCGAGCCGCTGCACCGTTATGCCAACCGTCCCTATTCAGCGCTGGGCAAGACCTACACCCCGCTGCAGACCACTGGCACCTACAAGGAGCGTGGCGTCGCTTCCTGGTATGGCAAGAAATTCCACGGCCAGCGTACCTCCATTGGCGAGGTGTATGACATGTACGGCATGACTGCCGCGCACCCGACCCTGCCCATCCCCAGCTATGCGCGCGTGACCAATGTCGCCACCGGGAAATCGGTCGTCGTCCGCGTCAATGACCGCGGCCCTTTCCTGCACCAGCGCATCATGGACCTGTCCTATGTCGCCGCCGCCAAACTCGGCTACATCAACAGCGGCAGTGCCGAAGTCGAAGTCGAGAGCATCGCTGTCTCCGGCACCGCGCCGGTCGAGACGCCGCCCATCAAGGTCGAACCGTTGCCTCCCGCGCCCACACTGCCGGTCGAAAAAGCCGGACCATCGACGGGCAAGGTCTACCTGCAACTCGGCGCATTCAAGTCGCCGCAAGGTGCCGAAAGTTTCCTGGTCAGGATGCGCAGCGAAATGGGTGAAGGCAGCAAGCCGCTCATGCTGTTTGAGAAACAAGGCCTGACGCGCGTCCATCTCGGCCCCTACGCCAGCGAGAGCGAAGCGCGCAACGCAGCGATCAGACTGGAGGACCGCCTGGGTTTCAAACCGTTCGTGAGCAAGCACTGATGAAGACGGCCGCCAATCTGGCGATCGGCATCGTCGCCATCATCCACATCTACATCCTCGTCCTCGAGATGTTCCTGTGGGAAAGCGTCACCGGACGCCGCGCCTTCGGCTTCAGCAAAGACTTCGCCGCCGCGACCCGGGTGCTCGCCGCGAACCAGGGCCTGTACAACGGCTTCCTTGCCGCGGGACTCATCTGGGGCCTGGGTTCGGGCAACGATGACGTGCAGCAATTCTTCCTTGGCTGCGTGCTGGTGGCGGGCCTGTACGGCGCGATGACTGCGAACGCGAAGATCTTGTGGGTGCAGGCGGTGCCCGCCCTGATCGCGCTGTTGCTGGTGGGGTTGGCGTAGCTGAACAGTTATCTGTTCGTCCTGCGCCCACGCGAACCGTTCACCCATCCTTCAACAGGCTTATCCTGTGTGATTCCAAAACCCTACTCTGGGTAACGTTGCCATAATATTAGAATATGCTAATATGCAAACCTTGCTGAACAAGGAGGCACCGCTATGTTTGGAATGAACGTTAAAGAGATCGACGCGAACCAGCTCGCGCAATGGGTGGAAGACGACGGCCACAAGCTGCGCGTGATCGACGTGCGCCAGATGGAAGAGATCATGCACGGTACCGTGCCCAAGGCCGAAGCGCTGCCGCTGCATATCCTGCCCGCCAAGGTGCATGAACTGGACAAGGCCGAGAAGCTGATCATGGTGTGCCGCAGCGGAGCGCGTTCGGCGCAGGCATGCATGTTCCTGCAGCAGCAGGGATTCACCAACGTGTTCAACCTGCGCGGCGGCATGATGGGCTGGGCGCAGAGCGGTTTCCCGGCTTACCGTCTGGTTTGAGGCTGTTATGAGAACGAAGATAATCATCGGAGTGGCTGCAGTGCTGGGCTTTGCGCTGCTGTCACAGCAATTGTCGGCCAGCCAGGGCGTGGATGTGAAGCAGGCGCATAGCATGGTCGCGCAACCGGGCGCGCTGCTGCTGGATGTGCGCGAGCCGGTCGAATATGCGGCCATCCATGCGCCGAGTGCGAAACTGATCCCTTTGGGTGAGGTGGGCCTGCGTTTGAAAGAGCTCGAAGCCTACAAAGACAAACCTGTCGCGGTGATCTGCCGCTCCGGCCGTCGCTCGGCCAAGGCGGTTGCGCTGTTGCAGGAAGCCGGTTTCACTCAGGTCAGCAACGTGCAGGGCGGCATCCAGGCTTGGGAACAGGCCGGGCTGGAAGTCACCAAGCAGCAATGATCACGGTGCGGGCGTTCAGCCCGCCACCCGCAACACCAACCCCTTCAAGTAAGCCCCCTCGGGGAAACTCAGCAGCACCGGATGATCCGGTGCCGCGTGCAGTTTTCTCACGATCTGCGCATCCACGCCCGCATCCAGCGCTGCACCCGCGATGATCTTCTGGAACAGGTCGTCGCTGATGCCGCCGGAGCAGGAGTAGGTGAAAAGCAAACCGCCCGGACGTAGCAGCTTGAACCCCAGCAGGTTGATGTCCTTGTACGCGCGCGAAGCCTTTTCGGCGAAGGCGGCGGTGGGTGCGAACTTGGGCGGATCGAGTACGATGAGGTCGAACTTGCGGTTCTGGTCGCGCAGTTTGCGCAGGGCTTCGAACACATCAGCGCATTGCCATTCTGCTTTCGACGCGTCGAGACGGTTCAATTCCACATTGCGTTGTGCGAGTTCCAATGCCTCCAGCGAGGAGTCGATGGACAGCACTGACTTCGCCCCGCCGCGCAACGCATAGAGCGAAAAGCCGCCGGTGTAGCAAAAGCAGTTGAGCACATCGCGGTCGGCGGCCAGCGTGCCGGTGAAGGCGCGGTTGTCGCGCTGGTCTAGGTAGTAGCCGGTCTTCTGGCCTGCCGCCACATCCACGGCAAAGCGCAGGCCGTTTTCCAGCACTTCCACATTCTCCGGCAGGGTGCCGCGCACGATGCCATTCCTTTTCGGCAAACCTTCCCGTTCGCGCCCGTCGGAATCGGAACGCTCGTAGATGCACGCGGGCGTACACAATTCCTGCAGGATATCGGCGATAGTCTCGCGCCAGTGCTCCGGCCCTGCGCTGCCCAGTTGCATCACCAGTACATCGCCGTACTTGTCCACGATGAGCCCGGGCAGGCCGTCCGATTCGCCGTGGACGATGCGCATGCCGTTGCTGTCGCGATCTAGGCTCAGTGCTGTGCGTGCAGCCAATGCATCGGCGATGCGCTGGCGGAAGAATGCCTTGTCGATGACATCCTTCTCGTGCCACGACCACACCCGAACAGTGATCTGCGAATCGGCGCTGTAGGCTGCCCAGGCGATAAAGTTACCCGCAACATCATGTACTGCTACGGTGTCGCCGCTGGCGGGCTTGCCGTCGATGCAATCGACTGCGCCGGAGAATATCCACGGATGGCGGCGTTGCAAGGACTTCTCGCGCTCGGCTTTGAGGATGATGGCAGGCTTGGCAGAGGGATTTCCCGCGCGCGGCTTTGAAGCGGGCTGCGGTGCTGGAGCGCCGGCCTCCTTGCTGCGCTGCACACGTTTGCGGAAATCCTTGCCGCCCTGTGATTGGCGGTGCGGTGTCGAGGGTGATCTGGGTTTTTCTTTGCTCATGTCTTCTTTTTGGCACGCGGATGCGCACCGTCGTAGATTTTGGAGAGGTACTGGAAATCGAGGTGAGTATAGACCTGTGTGGTGGAAATGCTGGCATGACCCAGCATCTCCTGTACGGCACGCAGGTCGCCGGACGATTGCAGCACATGGGTGGCGAAGGAGTGGCGCAGCAGGTGCGGGTGCACACCGCTGGCGATACCCTGCGTGATGCCGCGCTGGCGCAATTGCAGTTGCACCGTGCGCGGGCTGATGCGCGCACCACTCTTGCCGACGAACAGCGCAGCCTCGTCCGGCTTGGCGATCTGCTCGCGCACTTTCATCCATGCCTGCAGCGCATCGATGGCATGGCTGCCCAGCGGCACGATGCGCGTCTTGTTGCCCTTGCCGGTGACACGTACCGAGGCGTCGCTGTAATCCATGTCGATGGGGTCCAGGCTCACCAGTTCGGCCAGACGCAGGCCGGAGGAATAGAGCAGCTCGAACATCGCCTTGTCGCGCGCATCCAGCGGCGTCTCCACCGGCATCTCCACCAGTTTCACCGCCTCGTCGGGCGAAAGCGCGTGCGGCAGGGTCTTGGGCGCCTTGGGCGCGCGCAGACCGACGCAGGGATTGCTTTTGCAGCCGTGGTCGCGCATCAGGTAACTGTAGAAGCCGCGCCACGCCGACAGCACGCGCGCCAGCGATCTTCCGCCCAGGCCGCTGCTGTGCAATTGTGCGATGTAGCGGCGGATATGGTGGCTCTTGAGGTCGGGCAGCGGGGTGGTTCCGGCCAGATCAAGCAGGCGACGGATGTCGCGCGCGTAGTTCTCGGCGGTCAGCGGGGAATAATTGCGCTCGTTATGCAGGTAGGCAAGGTAGCCTTGCAGTGTGGCAGGGACTTTTTCAGCGGCGGGCATCACACATGCAGGTTGAACGCGCTGCCCAGTGTCTCGGCGATGCGTTGCAGGAACAGCGTGCCCATCTCGGGGTAGAAGCGCTCCTTGTCCTCGCTGGCGAGGATGAGCAGGCCGATGGTCTGGCCGTGCGCGCGCAGCGGCAGGTAAGCGAACGAACGCAGATGCTCGGCGGATTCGCCGAACCAGGGCAAGGTGTCGTGTATGGCATGATGCGCGCAGACCGGCTGCTGATGCAGATCGGCGAAGGCCAGCACTTCCGAACTGGGCGGCTCGTCCTTCCACAGGTGCAGCGCCACGTGCGGCACGGCGAAGATATCGCGCAGGTTATGCACGATCAGGCTTTGCAGGGTGGAACGGTCGTGCGGGCCGAACAGCGCGCAGTTGAACTGGTGCACCTTGAGTTGCAGCGCATCGTTCTCCTTGGCGAACTCCAGCAGTTCGTGCAGTTTCTTCTCCAGCTCCTTCACGCGCTCGCGCAGCGTGAGCAGCTGGCGTTCGGACAGCGAGATGGTGCGGCCGCCGTGCGGGTGCGGCAGGTTGATCTGCGACAGCATCTCGGCGTGTTCCTCAAAGAACAGCGGGTTGTCTTGCAGGTATTGCGCTACATCTTCCGATCTCATCATTGTCCTCTTACAGGTTGATCTCGCCTTCATACACCGTGATGGCTGGGCCGGTCATCAGCACGGGAGAATGTTCGCCCGCCCAGGTGATGCTGAGCACACCGCCGCGCGTGGCGACATGCACTGTGCTGTCCAGCAGTTTGCGTTTGATGCCGGCGACTACGGCAGCACAGGCGCCGGTACCGCAGGACAAAGTCTCGCCCGCGCCGCGCTCATACACGCGCAGCTTGATATGCGAGCGGTCCACGATCTGCATGAAACCCGCATTCACGCGCTTGGGAAAACTCGGGTGGTTCTCGATCAGCGGGCCCTGTTTCTCCACTTCAGCGGTCTTGACGTCCTTCACCACCTGCACCGCGTGCGGATTGCCCATGGAGACGGCGGTGATCTGCACGGTCTTGCGGCCGACCTGCAGCGGCTGGATCACCTCGTTGCTGTCGCTGAGAAAAGGGATGCGCGCGGGCTCGAAGATCGGCGCGCCCATGTTCACGGTGACGCGCCCGTCGTCGGCCAGACTGGGCGAGATCAGTCCGCTCTTGGTCTCGACCACGATCTCGCGCTTGGAAGTGAGTTTCTTCTCATGTACGAAGCGCACGAAACAGCGCGCGCCGTTGCCGCATTGCTCCACCTCGCTGCCGTCGGCATTGAAGATGCGGTAGCGGAAATCGGCATCCTCTCGCGGCGTCTTTTCCACCAGCAGGATCTGGTCGCAACCGATGCCGAAATTGCGGTCGGCGATGAAGCGGATCTGTTCCGGCGACAGCGCGATCGACTGGCGCACGCCGTCCAGCACAACGAAATCGTTGCCGGCGCCGTGCATCTTGGTGAATTTGAGGGTCATTTGGATAGTTCTTTGTGTCTGTAACAGTCAGTCGTGTGGTCGTTCACCATGCCGGTCGCCTGCATGTGCGCGTAGCAGATCGTGCTGCCGACGAATTTGAACCCGCGCCGCTTCAATTCCTTGCTCATCGCATCCGATTCCACTGTGCTGGCCGGGATGTCGGCCAGGCTGCGCCATTTGTTCTGCTTCGGCTTGCCGTCGACGAATTGCCAGATGAACCGGTCAAAACTGCCGAACTCGGCCTGCACCTCAAGGAACTTCTGCGCATTGGTCACGGCAGCAGCCACTTTCAGCCGGTTGCGTACGATTCCCGGGTCCTGCAACAGCGCGTCTATTTTACCCGCGCCATAGCGCACAATGCGAGCGGCATCGAAACCGTCAAAAGCGGCGCGGTAGTTCTCGCGTTTCTTCAGGATGGTGATCCAGCTCAGACCGGCCTGCGCGCCTTCCAGAATCAGGAACTCGAACAGTTCCCGGTCGTCGTGCAACGGTACGCCCCATTCCGTATCGTGGTAGGTCTGGTACAGCGCGGAGTCGCCGCACCATGCGCAACGTTGCTTGCTCACAGATCGCCGCATAACTGGACGTGGTCGCGGTACATGCACCGGTCCATCACCACCGTGATGCCGGCCTGCTGTGCGCGCAGCGCGGCTTCCTCGTGCACCACGCCGTCCTGCAGCCAGATGTTCTTCACGCCAAGCCTGATGCAGCTTTCCACGATGGCGGGCACATGCTCCGGCGCGCGGAACACGTCCACGATATCGGGTACCTCGGGCAGGCTCTCCAGATCGGGGTAGGCTTTTTCGCCCAGCACTTCGCTCACCAGCGGGCGCACCGGAAAGATGCGGTAGCCGAAGCCCTGCAAAGCCTTGGCGACATTGAAGCTGGGCCGGCCGGCGTTGGGCGACAAGCCCACCACGGCGACGGTCTTCACCTCGCGCAGCAGTTTGCAGATGTCTTCAGGGGCGGGATTCGAGAAATTCATGGTGCGCACGATAGCATTTTTTTGTCCCGTCCGGCGCGGGCGGGGCAGCACAAAAACCGCTATACTGCGCGCCGTTCAAAGCGCCCGTAGCTCAGCTGGATAGAGTATTGGTTTCCGAAGCCAAGGGTCGTGGGTTCGACTCCCGCCGGGCGCACCACTCACACATTCCGATGACGATGAACGCTAGGCCAGACAGCGAACAGGTGCATGAAGATCTGCAGGTGTCCCTGCCGCATGAGGCGTTCAAGGCATCGCTGCCGTATCTGCTCGCGCTGGTCCTCATCGCCATCGTCGGCTACTGGCTCATCGATCCAGCCCCGCCAAAAAGAATTGTTATCTCAATCAGCAAGGAAGACGGCAACTATCAGGCTTACGCGCGCCTGTACGAAGTGCTGCTCAAGCAAGACGGCGTGGCGCTGGAGATCCGCGAATCCGAAGGCCCACTGCCCAGCCTGGAAGAGCTGCGCAGGGAAGACAGCAACGTGGATATGGCATTCGTGCCCGGAGGGGTGGCGGGGGCGGAAGCGACGATCGGTCTGGTCTCGCTCGGCAGCCTCTACTACGAGCCGCTGTGGATATTCAGCAAGGGCCAGCGCCGCATAGAACACCTGTCCGCCCTGAAGGGAAAGCGCATCGCGGTCGGCAGGACGGGTAGCGGCACCGGCATCCTGACGCAGATGATCCTCGATGCGGCCGGTGTGAACGCGCAGAACAGCACCTTCTACGAGATCGGCGAAGACGATGCCAGAGAGGCCTTGCGCCACAATGTGGCCGATGTGATCGTCCTTTCCGGTGTGCCCACTTCGCCGCTGATCCAGGAGGTCGCGACCCTGCCCGGGGTGACGCTGGTCGATCTGGACGAGGCCGAGGCCTACTCGCGGCAGTTCAATTTCCTGCGTCATCTGGTGCTGCCGGAAGGCGCGCTGAGCCTGGAGTCCAACGTACCCCCGCACGAGGTGCATCTGCTGGCGCCCACGGTCACGCTGGTGGCGCGCGAATCCATGCATCCGGCACTGGTCTATCTGGTGCTCAAGGTGCTCACCCGCGTCCACGGCGGCGCCGGCATGCTGCAGCAGGAACGCGAATTCCCCTCCGACAAGGACACCGATTTCGAGATGAGCAACCAGGCCGCGCACTTCTACGAATCCGGCCCGCCCTTCCTCGACCGCTACCTGCCGTTCTGGGCAGCCACCTTCGTCAACCGCGTCCTCATCATCCTGCTGCCGCTGCTGGCGCTGGCCATCCCGCTCAGCCGTGTCGCGCCCGCCGTCTACAACTGGCTGATCAAATCGCGCATCCACAAGCTGTACGGCGAACTGCGCTTCCTCGAACTGCAGTTGCGCAATGCCGCAGAGCCGGTCGATCTGGCGAGCTTTCGCAAGCGACTCGACACCATCGAGAACAAGGTCAATCACCTGCGCCTGCCGGTGGCCTTCTCCAGCCATCTGTACGAACTGCGCAGCCACATCGAGCTGGTGCGCGCTAAACTTTCCCGCGCCTGAGCCGATACTCTATGTACAGGGGCGCGATTCGTTCCCCGACAAGGAGGTGTGCCATGACCATCGTGATGAACATGAGCGGATACGAGATCGAGCGCGAGGCAGTCGCGGTCGAACAGTACGGCGACGAAGTGATGTGCGCGGGTTGGAATCCGCAACTGGCGCTGGTTGGCGAGCATACCCAAACGACCGAGCGGGCAGCGATGCCCGAAAGTCTGGCGAATGCGGATGTCGATGCTTTCCTGAACAAGATGTACGCATATCAAAGCTGAAAAGGCTGAAACAGAGACGACCGCGCTGGCGCGGCCGTCCTTGTTGCAAGCCTTATGCTGCACCCCGTTCGGGGCGTCAGCCCGAAGTGCCGCAAGACGCTCTGTGTTATTCTTCAAACAGTGTTTCCAAGACCATTCCCATGAGATTCCTGTTGCCGCTGTTGCTGGCCTTGCCCCTGTGCGCGCTGGCCGAACCAGAGAGCGATTTCCGTGCCGCCCGCGATGCTTTGCGCGTCGGCAACCTCGCTCGTCTGGACAAGGCGGCGGAGAATCTGCAGAACACGCCGCTGGAGATCTATGCCACCAGCTACCAGTTGCGTGCGCGCCTGAGCACGCGGGCCACGGCGCCGATCAAGGCGTTCCTGGCACGCGGCGACGAGAGTCCGGTAGTCGACCAGTTCCGCAGCGACTGGCTCAAGTTCCTGGCCAGACAGGAGAGCTGGGAGACGTTCGCCGAGGAATATCCCAATGTGGTGAACATCGATGACGAACTGGCCTGCTATGCCCTGCAGCTGCGCCAGCAGAGCGACGAGGCGGCAGCGCTGGCCGAGGCGCGCAAGCTGTGGTTCCGCGACGACGAGATGCCGGAAAGCTGCACGCCGTTGTTTCGGCGCGGCCGGGAGCAAGGCATCATCACCGACACCGACGTGTGGAAACGCATGCGTCTGGCGCTGGAAAGCGGCAATGTCTCCTTCGCCAAGCAGCTCATCAAGCAATTGCCCAAGTCTGAGCAGTTCCCGGCCGCCGAGTTGAGCGTGGCATCGAGCAACCCGCGCCGCTATCTGGAAAAGACCAAGTTCGAGAACGTCGGCACCGGCCGCCGCCTGACCGCGCTGTTCGCCCTGTTGCGTCTGGCCAGACAATCACGCGAGATCGCTTTCGCGCGCTGGGAGAAGATCGCCAACTATTTCACCGAAGAGGAGCAGCGCTATTTCTTCGGCTGGATCGGCTTTGCCGGTGCGCAGTCGCACGACGAGCGCGCCCTGCTCTGGTATGCGGTGGCGGGCGATGCCGCACTGAATCCGAAACAACTGGCCTGGCGCGCGCGCGCCGCACTGCGCATGCAGAACTGGCACGAGGTCTGGGCCAGTATCAATGCCATGCCGCCGCAACAGCAGAGCGAAGGTGCCTGGCGCTACTGGAAGGGCCGCGCACTCGTGCGACTGGCACGGCCGACCGAAGCGGAAGAGGTGTTCGCCGAGCTGAGTCGGGAATACAATTACTACGGACAACTCGCTGCCGAGGAGCTGGGCAAAGAGGCGGGCCCGAACATCTTCTCGACGGGGTATCGCGCGAGTGAGGCCGAGGTAGAGGTCGTCCAGCAGATGCCCGCGATCCAGCGCACGCTGCTGCTGTACCGCATGGATATGCGCACCGAAGCGGCCAAGGAATGGGCCTGGGCAACGCGCAAGTTCAATGACCGCCAGTTGCTGGCCGCCGCCGAAGTGGCGCAGCGCAACGAGATGTATGATCGCTCCATCAACGCGGCGGACCGCACGGTGAGTGTGCACGATTTCAACCTGCGTTATCCAGCGCCCTATCGCGCGGCACTGCGCGAGAATCTGGACAAGCACGGTCTCGAAGAAGCCTGGGTGTACGGCCTGATGCGGCAGGAGAGCCGCTTCACCACCAGTGCGAAATCCGGCGCGGGGGCAGCGGGGCTGATGCAGATCATGCCCGACACGGCGCGCTGGGTGGCAAGGCAGATGGGTATGAAGAGTTACCGCAAGGGTCTAATCCACCAGTTGGATGTGAACCTCAAACTCGGCACCTATTACATGAAGACCGTGTTCAAACAGTTCGATGAGAACCCCGTGCTGGCTTCCGCCGCCTACAACGCGGGGCCGAACCGGGCGAAGCAGTGGCGGGACAAGAAACCGCTGGAGGGTGCGGTCTACATCGAGACCATCCCCTTCGACGAGACGCGCGATTACGTGAGAAAAGTGATGAGCAATACCATCTATTACTCCATGCTGTTCGGGCAGTCGTCGCAGTCGCTCAAGCAGCGGCTGGGAACGATAGAAGCAGAGAGACGGAAATGAGCGACACGAAAGACATGCAGATCTATTGCGTCGGCGGCGCGGTGCGCGACAGGCTGCTCGGCCTGCCGGTGCAGGACCACGACTGGGTCGTGGTCGGCAGCACGCCGGAAGAGATGGCCGCGCTCGGCTACACGCCGGTGGGCAGCGATTTCCCCGTGTTCCTGCATCCGAAGACGCATGAGGAATACGCGCTGGCGCGCACCGAGCGCAAAGTGGCGCAAGGCTACAAAGGCTTCACCGTCTACACCTCGCCCGACGTCACGCTGGAACAAGACCTGCTGCGGCGCGACTTCACCGTCAACGCCATCGCCGAGGACGCCGACGGCAACCTCATCGACCCTTACAACGGCCAGGCCGACCTCAAAGCGGGCATCCTGCGCCATGTCAGCGACGCTTTCGCCGAAGACCCGGTGCGCATCCTGCGCGGTGCGCGCTTCGCCGCGCGCTTTGGTTTCACCTTCGCACCCGAGACATTGGAATTGATGAAGACCATGGTGGCGAACGGCGAAGTGGATGCACTGGTGGCCGAGCGCGTATGGCAGGAACTCGCACGCGGCCTGATGGAAAAACATCCCTCGCGTTTCTTCACCACCCTGCGCGAATGCGGCGCGCTGAAAAAGATATTGCCCGAAGTGGATGCGCTCTACGGCGTGCCGCAACCCGCGCACTACCATCCCGAGATCGACTGCGGCGTGCACGTCATGATGGTGCTCGACGACACCGCCAAGCACGAGCGCCCGCTCGAAGTGCGCTTCGCCGCGTTAGGCCACGACCTCGGCAAGGCCACCACGCCGGAAGACACCCTGCCGCGCCACATTGGCCACGAGCAGCGCAGCGTCAAGTTGCTGAACACACTGTGCGAGCGCCTGCGCGTGCCGGGCGATTGCCGCGACCTCGCGCTGCTGGTGGCGCAATATCACAGCCATGTGCACAAGGTGCGCGAACTGCGCGCCGACACCATCGTCAAGGTGTTCGATGCCTGCGACCTGTGGCGCAAACCGGAACGCTTCGCGCAGATACTCCTCGCCTGCGAATCCGACGCCCACGGCCGTACCGGTCACGAGAACGACGCCTATCCGCAGTCCGCCTTCATGCTGGAATGCGCCAGAGCCGCGCAAGCAGTGAATGCGGGCGACATCGCCCGCGCTTGCGCCGACAGGAACCTCATCGCCGACAAGGTGCGCGAGGCGCGGATTCTGGCGGTGGAGACGGTCGTCAAGGTGCGCTAGTTCCCCAGCCTGCTGGGCATCCTTACTGGCGCAGGCAAAAGATATAGGCCAAACGGCATATTGTTCTGAGCTGTGATGTCGGGTAGTGTTTGCACTACTGAGTGGGAAGCTCAGTTCAGAACAAATCGACTCCGGCACCTTTATTGCCTAAGCGCCATGATTGCGACTGACGACAAAATGCTTGATGCACTAGCGCCAGTATTCCTTGAGCTGGGGCGGGCTGTATACATTTGCCAAACTTTTGAAGATAGCCTGAATCTTTTGCTCTCGCTAATGGCGCAAGAAGCTGCGGATGGCGAAGATGGTGTATTTCAAGCAGTCTGGAACTTCCAATCATCAAAGCCATTAGGGCAATTACTTAGTGCACTCCGAAAGCAAATTGACGTACCGGCCGACTTTGATGAGTACTTATCAATGGGCGTCAAAAAGCGAAATGAGATCGTACATGGCTACTTAACAAAAAATGTTATGCGACTGTATGACCCAAAGGGGCGGCTTGAGGTGGAAAAAGAACTCTCAGAACTCACAGTCGAAGTAAAACGCAGAGATGTTTCCGTCAATAAACTAATTGATGCATTGTTGGAAAAGTACGGCTTGTCAAATTCATCATTAAAACGGAATGCTGATAACCTATGGAATTTCCAAAATTTGGATAATTCAAAGTTCTCACATTAATGCCAAGCTTACATTGAAGCTAGAAATGGGTTGTATCTCTTTGCCTTTTCAGTTTCGAATAGTCATACATTAGTGCGATGCGTAGCCCCCTTTAATCTTAAGGCAGTAGCAGAAGAAAAATGGCATTTGATATTGGAAAGGATCTCGAAGTGGGTAAACCATCAATCTATTTATTTGCATTAGCTTTGTTTGCAGCAGGGCCTGCAGTCAATGCAGAAGTTCTAGGCTTCTCTTGCGAAGGTGAAGGGATGGAACCTGATCGCACGAAGTGGCGGTATATATTTGAGATTGA
Organism: Gallionellaceae bacterium; assembly: GCA_003445795.1. GTDB lineage: Bacteria > Pseudomonadota > Gammaproteobacteria > Burkholderiales > Gallionellaceae > Sideroxyarcus. Next base: position 14,846 of record DMCN01000099.1, on the reverse strand, counting down.
CCGGCAGTCAGCCAAAGGTGTTCAACAGGGATTGACCTTTGGAGGTACGCCGTACAGCCTCGATATAGAAGTGGTGTTTACTCCGACCCGTATGCAAATCCGGAAGCTGGGAGAGCAGGAATTCACAGGCTACATAGATCGCAGAGATCTTAGTTTCAATTTTGGTGGGGCAATCGGCTCGTGCAAAATGGTACCAACCGAGAAACGCAAGACGAAGTTCTAAGGCTCAAGATAGAACCGGATTGCATTTGTGAGAGGAGTAGCAATTGAAGATAAAACTGAAGCTGCAACTTTCAGTAGTTGTATTCACTATCTGCTGCAACACAACATCCTATGCTGAGAATTTGACTAATGCGCAGATTAGACAGATGGAAGATTTAGCAAAGACCATTGCCTTGCAACACAACGCGAATTCAAAAGCGATGTTGGACCATGTGATGGTTTCTACGCACGCTGTCGCAAGTGGAAGAAATGTTCGAATTGAAAATATTTTGCGATTAAAAAAAGACCTGCCAGCTGCAAAGCTAAAGGAGTGGTCGGACATGACGCGGCAAGAGATATTGCTGCAAGCCTGCAAAAACCCCCCCGCATTCGAACGTGGCCTTTCCTATACGTTTGCATACTTGAATACTTATGGTGAAAAGCTTACTGAATTCAATGTTGATAAAGCGACATGCGAACTTCAGTAAATTCGCGTTTCGGCTCCGGCTTCGCAATTGATTTCCCGTAGTGAAAGGTACCGTAGTGAAAGGTACGGATCAAAGGGGTCAGCATCGCAATTGATTTCCAAGCCTGAGTTACAGCTATCGAAAATGTGAATGCCGACAACGCGGCAGAGAGCGAAACCACCATGACGCTGAACAACCTTCTCATGTTCCTGGCACTAACCGGCATCTATGAACCCTCCGCCATCCAGCAGCTTCCGGATGGGCGCTTCCTTGTCGTTGAGGACGAAAAGAAGCATCCATTCAGTCTGGTCACCGTCCTTGCTGATGGGAGCGTTCGCAGCACACCGCTGGAGCCCAGTCTGTTTCAGGGTGGTGACGATTTCTGGAAACTGGATGATCTGGAGGCGCTGGCCATCGACCGCTCGGGGTTCATCTATGCCCTGACTTCGCATTCGCGCGACGGTGATGGCGACGAGAAAAAATCCCGCGACAAGCTGGTGCGCTTTCGCATCGATGGCGAGCGCGTGGTGGACACCACCGTGGTCAAGGGGCTCAAGCCCGCGCTGAGGGCGACGCATCCCGAGCTGGCGCATGCCGCAGAGATACGCGACGTGAAGAACAGCGGGGGGCTCAATATCGAGGCGCTGGAGATCACGCCCGACCATCAGCATCTGCTGATCGGTCTGCGCAGTCCCCTGCTCGACAAGCGGGCGATCATCGCGCGTGTCGAGAACCCTGCCGCAGTCTTCGACGACGGCGCATCTCCGCGCATCTCCGCCAAACTGGAAACGCTGGATCTCGGCGGCAACGGGATACGCGGCATGTCATACATTCCCGCGCTCGGCGGGTATCTGGTGATCAGCGGGCCGGTCGCACGCGAGCAGGTGCATTTCCAGCTCTGGTTCTGGAGCGGCAAGTCAGGTGCGCCTGCGCGGCGCGTTTCCGTTCCCGGTTTGCCGGGCTTCGAGCACGCGGAAGGCGTCAGCCCCGCCGTGATCGACGGCATACAGCGGATCATGATCGTGAGCGACGACGGCAGCAGGGAAGAAGGACGCTTCGCACGCTATCTGCTGCTTGATCCCGGGCAACTGCAGATCGCGCCCTGATCCTGCGACGGCAGCTTCGATCTCATTGTCCAATTAACCAGTCACAGCGGTTTTCCATGCCTGCAGCTTTTCCGCATAACGCATCCCTGCATGCGCCGGGCTGGTGGATGGCAGGCGCACGAATTTCAGCGGCGGCAATTTCTGTTTTCCCAGCACGAACTTTTTGAAACTCTGCTCGGCCTTTGCGCCGTTGAAAAACACGTGCGTGATATGTGGGTGATTCTTGAAGAACGAAGCGAAGTCGTTCGCGGTCTCGTTCTGGATATTCGAATCGAGGCTGCCCTGTCGTTCGCAGGTCTTGAGTACGTCCCACAGGGCGATGTGCGCGGCAGTCAGTGCGGATAGGCGTTGTTGGTAAGGCAAAGTGGGATGCGCGCCGACTAGGTCGCCCATGATCTTCCAGAAGGCGTTTTGCGGGTGCGCGTAGTACTGCTTCTGCTTCAGTGATTCTTTGCCGGGCATGCTGCCGAGGATGAGCAGGTTTGACTGTTCATCGGCGACGGGTGGGAAGCTGTGGAGGCGGGGCATGATGTGGCTGGCTCAGGATAAGTCCTCCGCTATGGTTCGACAGGCTCACCATGAACGGAGGGGATTTTTTATTAAAGCAAACGCGACAGATCGCCGCGCAGGAATCCGGCCAGCGGCTGATCCAGTTCCTTGCCCAGCGCGATCACCTTGAACAGTTCGCCCATCTCGGCGGGGCTGGTGAGTTTTTGCACTTGGGCGGAGAGCGGGGCGTAGGCTTTCACATCATCCGGCGATACCTCATCGAGCAGATCGATCATGCCGTTGTTGATCAGAAAATGCGCCTGCGTGGTATAGCCGAGGAAGTGCGCACCGCAGTCGATGGCCGCTTCCGCCACGGCGGTGAAATCCACATGCGCTGTGATGTCCTGCAGGCCGGGCAGGTAGAAGGGGTCGTCGTGCGAATGGTGACGGTAGTGGCACATCAGCGTGCCGCGGCTGCGTTGCGGGTGGTAATACTCTTTCGCGCCGAAGCCGTAGTCGATGAAGATCATCGCGCCCTTCTCCATGCGCTCGCACAGGCTGGCGACCAGGCCGCGCGCGCTGATAGAGACTTCGCTCAAATAGTCGTCCGGTACTTTGATATTCTCGGCGATATCGAGCAGAGACTTGCAATCCGCTTGTTTGTCCTGCCAGGCAAAACGGCCTTCCTTGCTGGCGACGCCGCGTTCGAGGACGCGGCCGTCAGACCAGTGGAGCAGATGCACCGGTAGCGCATCCAGCACCTCGTTGCCGATGGCGGCGCCGGAGAACTTTTCCGGCAGCGCATCCAGCCAGCGCACGCGCGCGGCGAGATGGGGCAGCTTGTCCTGCAGCAAGGCCTGCTGGCGTTCGCGCAGGTCGGCGCTCACTTCGAGGATGGAATAGGTCTCCGGCAATTCGCCGAGCTTTTCCAGCTCGCCGAGGATATCCAGCGCCAGCTTGCCGCTGCCGGCGCCGAGTTCAAGGATGTGCGGCGCGCTGGCCTGCATCACTTCCACCAGTTGTCGCGCCAGGGTGCGACCGAACAGGGTCGAGAGTTCCGGCGCGGTGATGAAATCGCCCGCCGCGCCGAACTTGCGCGCACCGGCGGTGTAATAGCCCAGGCCGGGCGCATACAACGCCAATTCCATGAAGCGCGAGAAGGGTATCCAGCCGCCCTGCGCGGCGATGTCGCTGCGGACGAGCTCGCACAATCTCGCACTGTGAGCGAGGGCATCGGCAGAAGGGGCGGGCAGAGTAGCGGACATGGTCGGGTATAATTCGCGCGGGCTTCAAGTTTAGTGGGTAAAACGATGCAAGGCAAAACAGTATTGGTGACAGGCGGAGCGAAGCGCGTCGGCGCGGCCATCGTGCGCCGTTTGCACGCGGCGGGCGCGAACGTCGCCATCCATTGCCGCGCTTCGCTCTATGACGCGCTGGCACTGCGCGCCGAGTTGAACGAGCAGCGCCCCGATTCGGCCATCACCGTGCAGGCCGACCTGCTGGATATCGCCACCCTGCCGCGCGTGATCGAGGAAGTCGTGCAGCAGTTCGGCCATCTTGATGCGCTGGTGAACAATGCTTCCAGTTTCTATCCCACGCCGCTCGACCAGATGACCGAGCAGCAATGGAGCGACCTGCTCGGCACCAATCTGAAGGCGCCGCTGTTCCTCGCGCAGGCCGCCGCAGCCGAATTGCGTCACCGCCACGGTTGCATCGTCAACATAGTCGATATCCATGCCGAACTGCCGATGCACGGCCATCTGCTCTACAACATCGCGAAAAGCGGGTTGGCCGGTTTGACCCGTTCGCTGGCCCAGGAGATGGCGCCGCAAATTCGTGTGAATGGCGTCTCCCCCGGGGTGAACCTCTGGCCGGAGAGTGCCGAGTGGCAAGACGAAGAAAAGCGCCGCAAGCTCATCGCGCATACCTTGCTCAAACGCGAAGGCGAGCCGGATGACATCGCTAAGACCGTGCAATTCCTGATCGCCGATGCGCCGTATATCACTGGGCAGATCATCGCGGTGGACGGCGGGCGCTCCATCAACATTTGAGAGAAATAAAACAACCCCTCCTTACCTCCCCTTCTCAGGGGAGGTAAGGAGGGGTTAGAACTTGAGAGACAGCAATGAACGACATCATCCAACCCATCCATTTTGAACACCGCTCCACCAACTTCAACCGCCTCAAGGGACGGCTGGAGAGTTCGGTCGGCAAGGCCATCGGCGATTTCAACATGATCGAGGAAGGCGATACGGTGATGGTGTGCCTGTCAGGCGGCAAGGATTCCTACACGCTTCTCGACATCCTGCTTACGCTGCGCAAGCGCGCGCCCATCGACTTCAGGATCGTGGCGATGAATCTGGATCAGAAGCAGCCGGGCTTTCCGGCCGATGTGTTGCCGAATTATCTGAAGAAGCTCGGCGTCGATTTCCACATCGAGACGCAGGACACCTACTCCATCGTCAAAGAGAAGATCCCCGAGGGCAAGACCACCTGCTCGCTGTGTTCGCGCCTGCGCCGCGGCATCATCTACAAGGTGGCCGGAGAGCTGGGTGCGAACAAGATCGCGCTGGGGCACCATCGCGACGACATGGTGGAGACGCTGTTCCTGAATATGTTCTTCGGCGGCAAGCTCAAGGCCATGCCGCCCAAGCTGGTGACCGACAAGGGCGACCACATTGTCATCCGCCCGCTGGCCTATTGCGCCGAGAAAGACATCGCCCGCTATGCGCGCGGCATGGAATTTCCGATCATCCCGTGCAACCTGTGCGGCTCGCAGGAGAACCTGCAGCGGCAGAACATCAAGCAGATGCTGCACGAATGGGAGCGCCAGTATCCGGGGCGCACGCAGACCATCTTCTCCGCCATGCAGAACGTCAAACCGTCGCACCTGCTCGACGGCAAGCTGTTCGATTTCAAGAATATGCAGCTGGGGGTAGCGGTGGAAGAAGGGGATATGGCGTTCGATCACGAATAAGGCGTGGAACCAAACCGGTGCGGCCCGGTCACAACGCCGTAATAAAAAATATAGCATTAACAATCAAGGGAGAATTCAGATGCAGTCCTGGAGAAGTCCGATCTACGGCGCGCTGCTGGCCGCCGTTCTGGCAGGGTGCGCCGCACCGGTCAGTACCAATATCAAAGTCTCGGAAGCCAACGTTGCAAAATTCAATGACTTGTCCGAGCTGTCCGTGGTGGCGACCCTGGAAAAGAATGTTGAAGAAGCCAGAAAGAGCGGCATGCCTCTGCTCGCCCCGAATTACTTCCGTGAAGCAGAGCAGACATTAAAAGAGTGCCAGGGTGGGCTGGGTAACAAACCCAAGGAAGTGCTGGTGAGCGGTGCGGCCATGGGCGACGCGCTCCTGGAAAAGGGCCGCGCAGTGATGGGCATCGTGCAATACCGGTTTGCCAAGGAACTGGAATACAAAGCCCAGCTGGATGAGCATAATGCGGCCAAGTTGCTGCCCAAGGAATATGACCGGGTGATCGGCGAACTGTCCGGTTTGATCGAGAAAGTCGAGCGCGAACAGCCTGACAATATCGATGCCAAGAAAGAGGGATTGCAAAAATCCATGCTGGACCTGGTGATCAAGGCCGTGCAGGAAGGTGCTTTGCGCGAAAGCGAAACGATCAATGTGGAGACCGAGTCCGATAATGCCGAAAGACAAGCGCCGCTGACCTATGCCGAAGCGTTGCGCGTCTATCAGTCGGCCAAGGACCAGATTGCTGCCGCCCATCACGACATGGCGCTGGTGCAGCGTCTGGGTGCGGAGGCGCTGTTCGCCGCGCATCATGCACAGCAGGTCAACGAACGCGTCGCCCTGTTGCAGACCCAGCTACGTGTCAATTCTTCCGGCAGTCTGTCTTCGGGTGTGGCGGTGAGTACGGGTGCGACAACTCAGGCACAAGCAGGCGTGCAGATCGAGAACAAGCCCGCGGCGATGGACAAGGTCAGCGTGGAAATGATCGTCCTGCAGGAAGAAGATCGCCTGCTGGGTATCGCCAAAGCCTTGGGCCTCAAAGACCTGCGCGACCTGTCGCTGGACAAGCAGGTGGCGGAGATCCGTCGCGCTGCCGAAAGCGTACGACACACCGGCAGCGGGATCGCAGCCGCACCTGTGCAGGATTTCGAGGCGCGTCTGAAGGCTGCCAACGAAGGCATCCAGCAAATGGGCTCGGAGTTGAACGCCAAGGATCAGCAACTGGCCGAAAAGGACCGGCTGCTCGCAGAGCAGGCGCAGAAACTGGATCTGCAGGCAGCGCTGATGGAAGGCAAGGATGCACAGATCAAGACGCTGAAAGACAAGGTCGACAAGCTTGAATGGGAGAAGCCGGCCAAGCCCATCCCAAAACGTTTGAAACCCACGGCAGCAGGCAAGACCAAAGAGGCAGTCGCAACGAAAAAGTGATGCAATGTGACGCCCCGCCTTCGGCGGGGTCGTCGTCAGATGTCGGCCGGATCCACCGCCACCTTGAAGATCACCTTGCGTATCGTGCCCGTTCCCACGAGCGGCGCGTGCGCATCCTCCGGGAAGAAGATGCAGAAATGATCGGGCGGCACCGGCACGTATGAAGCCGGGGCATCGTGGAAGAAACGGATATCCCGTTCCATACTGTGCTCGCTCACCGGATTCAGACAATCCGCCAGCGGTTTCCATCCCATCGTCTCATCGCCTTCCAGTACGAGCTGGATGTCGATGTAACGCCGGTGCGCTTCCAGCTTCGCCATCACCTTCGTCTTCGCAGGCACCTGCTCCACGATGGCGATCAGATCCTCGCCAATGATGTTGTAGCGTCCCGGCGCGATGGCGAACAGGTCGGTATCGCGGATGTAGTCGAACGCGCGCCGGAACAGCGGATGCAACGCGGCGTAGCGATCGGATTGGGAGAGGGCGGAGAGGATCATGAGTCTATTTCCGTTCGGGCAACATCCTGGTCAATGTGTCATCGCGCTTGATGAAGTGATGGTACAGGGCAGCCACCGCATGCAGACCGATGAGGAAATAGCCCATCTTGCCGACGACCTCATGCAATTCCTTGATCTGCCCCGCAAGGTCTTTGTTCTCGCTGATGAGTGCGGGCAATTCCAGTCCGAAGAACGGGATCGGTTTGCCGGCGGCACTGAGCAGCAGCCAACCGGTCAACGGCATGCCGATCATCAGTGCATAGAGTGCCAGATGCAGCAGCTTGCCGGAGATCTCCTGCAATCTTGGCGGTGTCGGCCTGATAACGGGGGTGGGGTTGGAGAAGCGTGCGGCAAGACGCAGCCAGATCAGCGCGAACACCAGCATGCCAAGCATGAAGTGCCAGGTCTTCAGCGCTTCGCGCGGGTCGCTGCCTTTTTCAAACAGGGTGCGCAGCTCGATGGTGCCGTACACGGCGACGAACAACAACAGCATCAGCCAGTGAATGCCGATGGTGAGCGAGCCGTAACGGGTGTTCGTATTTTTCCAGTTCATCGCGAGTCTCCTTTGACTTGATTGCGTGAGCGGAGGCAATTGGGTGTTGCCGGTCCGGATTGCATGAGGCTGTAAAGCATCATATCGGGCATTCCTTAAGTCCTGCTTAATCCGGATGTGAGGTCACTGGGGTGACAATTAGAGGAACCGCGCCAGCATTCCATTCGACAATTCGCCCTGCAAAGGAATCTGCACGCGATGCCCGCTGCCGGGCGCCACGGAGAGCGATTCACCCTCAAGACTCTTCATTTCCTTCAGTTCGACGATGCTGTTGCCGGAAGGGTGGATGATCTCCAGTTTGTCGCCGACGCTAAAACGATTCTTCACGTCGATCTCGGCCATGCCGTTCGCGCAGGCCACGATGTCGCCGACATATTGCTGGCGGAAGCTCTCCGAGTGGCCGCGCATGTAGTTCTGCTGTTCGTGGGTGTGGTGGCGTTCGTAGAAGCCGTCGGTGTAGCCGCGGTTAGCGAGGGCATCCAGCGCGCCCAGCAGTTCCAGATTGAACGGACGGCCTTTGACGGCATCGTCGATGGCCTGACGGTAAACCTGCGCGGTGCGCGCCACGTAGTAGATGGATTTGGTGCGGCCTTCGACCTTGAGCGAGTCGATGCCGATCTTCACTAGCCGCTCGACATGTTCCACCGCACGCAGGTCTTTGGAGTTCATGATGTAGGTGCCGTGCTCGTCTTCCAGCACCGGCATGAGTTCGCCCGGATGATCCTTGCGCGAGATGACATACACCTTGTCCGCCAGCGGGTGGCGCGGTTGCGAGCCGCATTCGGACAGTTCGGATTCGCCCAGCGCTTTGTCGAAATCAAAGTCGATCTTTTCGATGTGACCGGTGCCATCCTCGACGGCGTTATCGACCTTGTAATCCCAGCGGCAGGAGTTGGTACAGGTGCCCTGGTTGGCGTCGCGGTGGTTGAAGTAGCCGGACAGCAGGCAGCGGCCGGAATAGGCGATGCACAGCGCGCCGTGGATGAACACTTCGAGTTCGATGTCCGGGCATTGCTGGCGTATCTCTTCGATCTCGTCCAATGACAGCTCGCGCGACAGGATCACGCGCGTGAGACCCAGCGACTTCCAGAATTTCACCGCGGCGTAGTTGACGGTGTTGGCCTGCACAGACAGATGCACCTGCATCTCGGGCCATCGCTCGCGCACCATTGCGATGAGGCCGGGGTCGGCCATGATTAGCGCGTCCGGTTTCATCGCGATGACCGGCTCCATGTCCGCCATGTAGGTCTTGACCTTGGCGTTGTGCGGCATCAGGTTGCTGGCGACGAACAGTTTCTTGCCCAGTGCGTGCGCTTCCCGGATGCCGATGCCCAGTTCTTCCAGCTTGAATTCGTTGTTGCGCGCGCGCAGCGAGTAACGCGGCTGGCCGGCGTACACCGCGTCCGCGCCGTAGGCGTAGGCGGTGCGCATCTTGTCCAGCGTACCGGCCGGTAGCAGTAACTCGGGAGCGCGCATTTTGCTCATCGATAGCCGAGACGTTTCAGGATCTCGAGCGAGGCGTTGGCCTGATTCAGCGTGTAGAAATGCAGGGCGGGCACACCGCCGGCGATGAGTTTCTCGCACAGTTGTGTAACGACATCGAGACCGAAATTCTGTACCGACTCATTGTCGTCGCCGTAGCCTTCCATGGTCTTGCGCAACCAGCGCGGGATCTCGGCGCCGCAGGTATCGGAGAAGCGCGCGAGTTGCGAGAAGCGCACGATGGGCATGATGCCGGGCACGATGGGGGCGGTGACACCGAGCTTGCGCGTCTCTTCGACGAAGCGGAAATAGGCATCGGCATTGTAGAAATACTGAGTGATGGCGGAGTTGGCGCCCGCGTTCATCTTGCGCTTGAAGTTGAGCATGTCTTCGCGGGCCGAGTTGGCCTGCGGATGGAACTCGGGATAGGCCGCGACTTCGATATGGAAGTGTTCGCCGGTCTGGGCACGGATGTACGACACCAGTTCGTTGGCGTACTGGAACTCGCCGATGCTGGCCATGCCGGAAGGCAGGTCGCCGCGCAGGGCGACGATGCGTTTGATACCCATGTCTTTGTAAGCGAACAGCATCGCGCGCACATTGTCGCGGGTGGAGCCGACGCAGGACAGGTGCGGCGCTGCGCTGTGTCCTTCGGCATGGATCTGCCTGATGGTGTCCAGCGTGCGGTCCTGCGTGGAGCCGCCCGCACCAAAGGTGACGGAGAAGAATTCCGGCTTGACGGTCGCCAGACGCTGGCGCACAGCAGCCAGCTTCTCAACACCTTCCGGTGTCTGCGGCGGATAGAACTCAAAACTGATCGGTGTCGTGTTTCCCATGTTTTCTCACAAGTAGTTGTGCGGCAGCTGAACTCAGTGCCCAGGAAAAGATGCTGTACAAAGCCGCGCCCATGACGCCATACCAGAAACCATCAACCACGAATCCGCGCAGGATGGAACCGGCGAACCAGAACATCAGTCCGTTGATGACGAAGATGAACAGCCCCAGCGTGAGCAGGGTGACCGGCAGGGTCAGCACCAGCAGGATGGGACGGATGAGCGTGTTGACCAGGCCGAGGATGAAGGCCGCGATGAACGCGGCCATGAACCCGTCGACATGGATGCCCGGAACGAAACTCGCCACGGCGACCAGCGCCAGCGAGTTGAGTGTCCAAAGGAGCAGCAGTCGTATCAGCATCATTCTCTTTAAAAAAAGCGGGGGCGGAAGTCCGCCCCCGCAATCATACCTGCATTACCTTCTTAATAACGATAGTGGTCGGCCTTGTACGGACCTTCCTTCGGCACATTGATGTAAGCGGCTTGCTGGTCGGTCAGCGTGGACAGTTGCGCGTTCAGCGTCTTCAGTTGCAAACGCGCGACTTTTTCGTCCAGATGCTTGGGCAATGTGTACACGCCCACCGGATACTTGCCGGAGTCGCGTTCCATCCACAGCTCGATCTGGGCGATAGTCTGGTTGGCGAACGACGACGACATCACGTAGGACGGGTGGCCGGTACCGCAACCCAGATTCACCAGACGACCCTTGGCCAGCAGGATGATGCGCTTGCCGTCCGGGAAGATGACGTGGTCGACTTGCGGCTTGATCTCTTCCCACTGGTATTTTTCCAGCGAAGCGACGTCGATCTCGTTGTCGAAGTGGCCGATGTTGCAGACGATGGCGTTGTTCTTCATCTTCTTCATGTGGTCATGCGTGATGACGTGGAAGTTGCCGGTGGTGGTGACGAAGATGTCGCCGTGTTCGGCGGCGTATTCCATGGTGACCACGCGGTAGCCTTCCATCGCGGCTTGCAGTGCGCAGATAGGATCGATCTCGGTGACCCAGACCTGTGCCGACAATGCACGCATGGCTTGGGCAGAACCCTTGCCCACGTCGCCGTAACCGGCGATCACGGCGATCTTGCCCGCGATCATCACGTCGGTGGCGCGCTTGATGCCGTCCACCAGCGATTCGCGGCAACCGTACAGGTTGTCGAACTTGGACTTGGTGACGGAGTCGTTCACGTTGATGCCGGGGAACTTGAGTTCGCCGCGCTCGTGCATCTGGTACAGGCGGTGTACGCCGGTGGTGGTCTCTTCAGTCACGCCCTTCACGGCAGCGAGACGCTTGGAGTACCAGGTCGGGTCCTTGGCCAGCGTGGCCTTGATCGAGGCGAACAGGCAGGTCTCTTCTTCCGAGCCCGGCTTGCTGATGAGAGACGCGTCTTTTTCCGCACGTGTGCCGAGGTGCAGCAACAGGGTGGCGTCGCCGCCGTCGTCCAGGATCATGTTGGTCAGGCCACCGTCCGCCCATTCGAAGATGCGGTGGGTGTAGTCCCAGTATTCGGTCAGTGTTTCGCCTTTGACTGCGAACACGGGAGTGCCGCCTGCGGCGATGGCGGCAGCAGCGTGGTCCTGGGTGGAGAAGATGTTGCACGAAGCCCAGCGCACTTCCGCACCGAGCGCGGTTAGCGTCTCGATCAGCACGGCGGTCTGGATGGTCATGTGCAGCGAGCCGGTGATGCGCGCGCCCTTGAGCGGTTGCGTCTTGGCGAACTCTTCACGGATGGCCATCAGGCCGGGCATTTCACCTTCGGCGATGGCGATTTCTTTGCGGCCCCACGAGGCCAGGTTGATGTCGGCGATGACGTAGTCTTTAGACATATTGCACTCCATTCATTTGGTAAGTTAATGAATGGGCGCCGTTGCAACATGTTGTGCCATCCTCGCCGAGCCTGACAGGTCCACCTTGCGGTGACTGCTGCAGCGCCCCTCGGCGGGATGGGTGTTCCTAAATTACAGTCCTGCGTCTGCGCGCAATGCCGCAGCTTTGTCCGTAGCTTCCCACTTGAACTCCGGCTCTTCGCGACCGAAGTGGCCGTAAGCCGCCGTCTTCTGGTAGATCGGGCGCAGCAGGTCGAGCATGTGCACGATGCCTTTCGGGCGCAGGTCGAAATGCTTCTTCACCAGCGCGGTGATCTTCTCGTCGGAGACCTTGCCCGTGCCGTAGGTGGTGACCATGATGCTGGTGGGTTGTGCCACGCCGATGGCGTAGCTGATCTGCACCAGACACTTGTCGGCCAAGCCGGCAGCGACGATGTTTTTCGCCACATAACGTCCGGCGTAAGCGGCAGAACGGTCGACCTTGGACGGATCCTTGCCGGAGAATGCGCCGCCGCCGTGCGGGGCTGCGCCGCCGTAGGTGTCGACGATGATCTTGCGTCCGGTCAGACCGGCATCGCCGTGCGGGCCGCCGATGACGAAACGGCCGGTCGGGTTCACCAGATACTTGATGTCGCCCTTGATGAGTTCTTTCGGCAACACGGGCTTGATGACTTCTTCGATGACTGCTTCGCGGATCTGTTCCAGCGTCATGTCGGGAGAATGCTGTGTCGACAGTACCACGGTGTCGATGCTGAAAGGCTTGTCATCGACATACTTGATGGTGACTTGCGACTTCGCATCGGGACGCAGCCAGCTCAGACGACCGTCGCGGCGCAACTGCGCCTGACGCTCGACGAGGCGGTGCGACAGGTAGATGGGCAGCGGCATCAGCGTGTCGGTCTCGCGGCAAGCGTAACCGAACATCAGGCCCTGGTCGCCCGCGCCCTGATCCATCGTGTCGTCGTAGGCCTTGTCCACGCCCTGGGCGATGTCCGGGCTTTGCGTGCCGTAGCAGACGTGCACCGAGCAACCGTCGGCATCGAAGCGCAGGCTGGGATCGTCGTAACCGATCTTGCGGATGGTTTCGCGCGCGACTTTTGCGAAGTTCACTTGGGCATTGGTGGTGATCTCGCCGGCCAGAATGACCAGGCCGGTGGTGACCAGTGTCTCTGCGGCGATGCGGGAATGCTTGTCCTGCGCTAGAATCGCGTCAACGATAGCGTCAGAGATCTGGTCTGCAACCTTGTCAGGATGGCCCTCTGACACGGATTCGGATGTAAAAAAATATTCGCTCATGGCTCTCCGATTGATTCTTCTGTAGTTAAATGGGCGCGCAGTATATCAAATCCCCGCCACCTTGATTTAATAGGTTTTCTTGAATGGTTATTCTGTTTGATGCTCTAGCGTACTTGCCCCTGTCGGTATTGCACCGGATCGGTGCGCTATTCGGATGGTTGACCTATCTGTTTTCAAAGCGATATTCGTTCCGCTTGCGCGAAAACCTGCAAAAAGCGGGGTTGGCGCGGTCTGAGTCGGAAACGAAAGAACTGTTGCACACCAACATCCGCGAGATGGGCAAAGGCGTGATGGAATTGCCCTGGGTATGGCGGCGTCCTTTCGATGAGGTGGTCGCCAGCGTCAAACATTGCCATGGCTGGGAGCATTTTGAAGCGGCGCAAGCGCAAGGCAAGGGTGTGATCGTGCTGACGCCGCATATCGGCTGTTTCGAAGTCATCGGTCTGTACATCGCCGCGCGCACGCCGATTACCTGCATGTACCGTGTGCCGCGCTGGAAATTCCTGGATACCCTCATGCATGAAGGGCGCGAACGCGGACAGATGAAGCTGGCACCGACCGATCTGGGCGGTGTGCGCCAGTTGCTCAAGGCGCTTAAGAAGGGGCAAGTCATCGGTGTGCTGCCGGACCAAGTGCCGGGAAACGGCGAGGGCGAATGGGTGCCGTTCTTCGGGCGTCCCGCTTACACCATGACATTGATCGGCCGCTTGGCCGAAGCGAGCGGGGCAGGCGTGGTGATGTGCGCGAGTGAGCGTTTGCCGCATGGCGAGGGTTACGCGCTGCATTTCACGCCGCTTTCTTTCGATGCGAATTCCTCTATTCCGCGGCAGATGAACACGGCGCTGGAAGCGGTGATACGCAACCACCCCGAGCAATACCTGTGGAGTTATAACCGTTACAAAGTCCCGCGCGGCGCCTTGCCGCCGGATGCAAACAAGGAATATTGATGCTGGCCCGTCTCGGTGTATTCATCTTCTGGTTGATCCATTTCTTGCCGTTCCGCGTCATCGTCGCCATCGGCAATGCGCTCGGCACGTTGGCCTACCCGCTGGCAGCGGAGCGCCGCAATGTCGGCGACATCAACCTCAAGTTGTGTTTCCCGGACATGGACGAGCAGGCGCGCCGAAAGTTGCTGCGCGCGCATTTCCGCATGTTCATGCGCGGGCTGATCGAGCGCAGCATCGTGTGGTGGTCGAGCGCGGAACGCATCAACTCGCTGATCAGGGTCGAGGGTGTCGAACACTTCGAAGCCGTAAAAGGCCAACCGATGATCCTGCTCACACCACATTTCGTCGGCATGGATACCGGCGGGCAGTGGATCGCGCAGCAGGTGGATACCGTGTGCATGTATTCCAAGCAGAAGAATCTCTACCTGTCGGACTTGCTGCTGCAAAAGCGCTGCCGCTTCCGCAACCAGCGCCTGTTCGCGCGCCAGGAAGGTCTGCGCCCCATCATCAAGGGCATGAAGGAGAACATGCCGTTCATCTATCCTCCCGATCAGGATCAGGGCGTGCGCGAAGGCGCGTTCATCCCTTTCTTTGGTGTACCCGCTGCCACCATGACCAGCGTGCCTCGTATCGCCAAGATGACCGGCGCGAAGATCGTGCCCAGCATCACGCGGCTGCTGCCCGGCGGCGAAGGTTACGTACTGACCTTCTATCCGGCATGGGAGAATTATCCGAGCGGTGA
>DMCN01000043.1 GCA_003445795.1 Gallionellaceae bacterium | reverse complement strand
GTTGATGGATTCGGAATAATCGAAATAGTCGGCATACTTCTCCGCCGCGTCGTTCTTGCCTTCGATCACCTTGGATTGCACCACGCCGTGCTGCTGCACGTATTCGCGCAGCGATTGCAGCAGGCCCGCATCTTCGGCAAAGCGCTCCATCAAGATCTGCCGCGCGCCATCCAGCGCCGCCTTGGCATCCGCCACGCCGGGGTTGGCATCGCCCGCCTCGCTGGTGAACGGCTCGCGCAGATATTTGGCTGCCTCTTCTTCCGGATTCAGCGTCGGATTCGCCAGCAGCGCATCCGCCAACGGCTGCAGTCCCNNCTCCGGCGTCATCTTGCCCTGCTCGGTGATCGAAGTGATGATGGCCTCGCGCCGCTCTTCCAACTCGCGCAGATAACGCAGCCGCTCTTCCAGCAAACGCAGTTGAATATCGTCCAGCCCACCCGTCGCCTCTTTTCGATAGCGCGAGATGAATGGCACGGTTGCGCCTTCGTCCAGCAGGGCAATGGCAGCAGCGATTTGAGCAGGTTTGGCCGCGATCTCGGCGGCAAGGCGTTGTTCGATTGAAGGAAGCATGGGTCTCGATTTATTGAATTAAATAGCCCTCGCGAAGCGAGGGCTATGGGTGAAATATGCGTGTGCGGATTATGCCAAGTTATGCGGCAGTTTAGTGCGGAACGAACAGAGCCGGGCTCACGCCGAAGAACTTGCCCAACTTGCCCGCCAACGCCGCGCTGATCTTTCGTTTGCCGGACAAGATCGCTGACAAATTACTCTGTGGCACGATCTCGGATAACGCATCCTGCTTCATACCGCGCGCCTCCATCAAAAAGCGCAGAGCATCCTTGGGGTCAGCGGCTTCAATGGCGTGATGCTCCTGCTCATACTTGGCAACCATATCGCTCACCAAATCAAGCAAGCTGGACAGGGGGTGATCCTCATCATCACCTGCCACATCCAACAGTGAATTCATCAGCGCGGTCATGCGAACGTAGCTCTTCTCGTCATTGATAGGACGCAGATGCGCCATCGTATCGAACTTCTGCCAGGAAGCTTGAATGGCCTTAATATCAAATTGAGTTTGTGCTGTGCGCATGATTATCCTTTGCCTTTCCGATAGAGCTTATTCCAGCTGTCGTATTCCCGGTGCGTCATCACTTTATGCACAAAGACCTTCTTGAACCGATACCGCACGATCACAACAAGACGGTAGTTGTTTCCGCCCACATCAAAGATCGTGTAAGGCGGCACGTAGTCAGCAGAATTGAACATCGTCCTTACATGATTGAAATCACTAAACTCCGCATGTTCAACTACTGAATGCCACTCTCGTAACACACCCTCTGCCTCTGGATGCTTAAGCCAGAATTCGCGCAGCATTTTGATGGAGATGATGTGCATGGATGAATTATATCGGATTGATATATTCCGTCAAGCCAGGAAATCGACTACGGAAAACGTGAATAACTGATAAAAACGTTTTGAAATATATATTCGAACACGCCCCCTATAATTGCAAACGCCCGATAGTGATAAATCTGGCCACCGCGTTCCAATACGATTACTTCTTAGGCATGGCCTATATACCAAAAGATATAGACCTTCACCGCCGCCGCAAGCATCAACACTTCCCCCCCCCAAAAAAAACAAAAACTGCCCCGAAGGGCAGTCAATATGTGCAGCTAAAGGCTATGTGGCTATGCTTTGCGCCACTGGTCAGGTTTGCCGCCTGCTGTATTGCGAACGCGTTCGACGATGGGCGCCCCGCCATGGGACAGTTCTTTTGCCCTGGTGATGGCTTCTGCCTGTGTGGGCAGCACATCGCTGGCCCGCTCCGAGTTGGGACGTCTGACGGCGAAATCGCCTTGGGCGCGCTGTTCGACAAATATTTTTTTGCTGGTCATGATGGTTATCTCCTGTTGGGCCGGGTGAACGGCTGGATGATCCTGCCGATATCTCAGGTGCCGCTGAACACTACCTGTGCATCGATGTTTTTCAGTATTTTCTGCATTCCTCGCCGTTTGCTGACATTGAGGATGATCGGGGCGAGCATGTGGGCCTGGACGGCGGCGGTTTTGTTCTCTGCCTTGCCATCTTTGTACACGATCAACGCCATCAGAAGCTCATCACCGGGTGCGCTTTCAAGCAGTTTTTCATCTGCATCGGACAAGCTCACATCGTACGAGATGTTTAGCAGTGCGGGATCTCTCAGGGAGAACATCACATCGGGATTGTCCAGCGATTGCAGCCAGTTGATGCTTGGCTTTCCTTCTTCATGAAACAGTTTGAATCTGTGGCATGTCTCAAAACCGGGGAGTCCGTCCGGGAAATTGATTACGCTGTCTGCTTCGAATTCGACGCTGGTGTCACCTAAACGTGGCAATTTGAGTTTGATCATGGCGGGTCCTTCTGGTTGTGAATTGTAAAGAATATGCTACGGCTGTTTTTATCCCATAAGCCGACACGCTGAACCGTGCGTTCGCCCACATAGGTGGTGCAGATGCGGCGGACTGCTATTGATCGTTCGCTGCGGGTATCACCACGGAATTACCAGCCCGTCATTGCCGATGAATTTACCCGTGTCCGCCGGGGTGAGGCCGGCGATGACCTTGCGCATGTCGCTCACGCTTTGCTCGACCGCGATCATGGCGTTGGGGCCGCCCATGTCGGTCTTGACCCAGCCGGGGTTGAAGGC
>DMCN01000026.1 GCA_003445795.1 Gallionellaceae bacterium | reverse complement strand
GGCCAAAGCGGCCCATGCAAAAGTGACAGTGCAGGAACTGACGCGGGAGGAAAAATGAACCATCTCGACCTTCTCACCTTTGCGCGCGGTAGCGCGATGAACTGGGCGCTGATCATCTTCGTCGCGGGAATCGTGCTGCGTCTGTTCGAGATCTTCGGCCTCAGCCGCAAGCAGGACCTGGCCCGACCGCGCACCGATTCGCCGGGCAGNNCTTCTTCGCACCGCATATTGAGTTCTTCCGCAGCATCACCGGCCTGAGCTGGCGAGCTTTGCCATCGGCGCTGGTGGATGCCTCGGTGGTGGCTGCGATCGTTGCCTTGTTCGTGCTGCTCGCGCACCGCCTCAATAATCCGGTGAAACGCATGCTATCCGGCTTCGGCGACTACCTGGCGTGGACAGTGACCCTGTTGCCGCTGCTGACCGGCTACATGGCCTATCACCACCTGATGCTCGAATACACGCTGATGCTGTCGCTGCACATCTTCTCGGTCGAATTGCTGCTGGTACTGCTGCCGTTCACCAAACTGTTCCATACCTTCTCCGTATTCGTGTCGCGCTGGTACAACGGCGACTTTTACGGACGCAAGGGTGTAGCTTCCTAGGAGGGATAATGAGCGCTACTCTTGCCAAAGGAATTAACGCCTTCAAGGAAGTGATCGACACGCCGATCGCCAGTTACTTCTCCAGCTGCGTGCACTGCGGCCTGTGCGCCGAGGCCTGTCTGTTCCACAACGAGACCGGCGATCCAAAATACACGCCCATCCACAAGCTGGAACCGCTGCGCCGCGTGTGGAAACAGGAATACACGCTGCTCGGAAAGCTGGGCAAGATGCTCGGCTTGTCCAAGCCGGTGACGGATGAAGAGCTGACCGAATGGGAACCGCTGGTCTACGACAGCTGCACCATGTGCGGTCGCTGCTCCATGGTCTGCCCGGTCGGCAACGACATCACCTACATGATCCGCAAGATGCGCGAAGGCATGTCCGCCTCCGGCCATGCGCCGGAAGACATGAAAGGCGCGACCAAGCGCGCGATCGAGATCGGCAGCCCGATGGGCATCAAGTGGCCCGCAGTGCAGGCACAGATCAAGCACGTGCAGGCCGAGACCAACATCGAAGTGCCGGTCGACAAGATGGGGGCTGATTATCTGGTACTGATGTCCTCGATGGAGATCATCAACTTCCCCGAATATCTTTCCGCGATCAGCCGCATCTTCAAGCAGGCCGGCGTGAGCTGGACGCTGGCACCGGATGCCTTCGAGGCGACCAACAGCGGCATTCAGATCGGTTCCTCCGACCTTGCACGCGAGATCGTCAGCCGCATAGTGGTGGCTGCCGAACGACTGAAGGTGAAATGTGTGATCAGTCCGGAATGCGGCCATGCCTTCACCGCAATACGCTGGGAAGGTCCCAACCTGATGGGCAAGCCGTTCGGTTTCGAGGTGAAGCACATCCTCGAAGTGCTGGACGAACTGCACGCAGCGGGCAAGCTCAAGACCAAGGGCAAGGACAAACGCCCGCTGACCTATCACGATCCCTGCCAGATCACGCGGCGCGGTGGCGTGGTGGAGCAGCCGCGCCGTCTGCTTGGTTCGGTCGCGGAAGATTTCCGCGAGATGCCGGATGCGGGTGTGATGAACTGGTGTTGCGGCGGCGGGGGAGGCGTGTCGGCCAACTCGCGCGCCGAACCGCTGCGGCTCGAAGTGTTCAAAGTCAAGAAACGGCAGATCGAAGCGACAGGCGTGCATACGATGATCACCGCCTGCGCCAACTGCCGCATCGTGATGGAAGAGGGTCTGGAGCATTACCACATGAAGGTCGAAGTGCTGGGCCTCACCGAGCTGCTCGCCGAATATCTGGTCGAAGGAGAATGACGACATGACGATCACCAACGACAGTGAATTCAAATCGGCTATCGCCAAACTGCCCAGGGCCGGACAGCGTCAGGTCGGCGCGCGTTTTGCCGAGAGTGTTCTGGCACTGTGCAAGGACGCCAGAGTGAAGCACGCCATCGCCACGGCCATGCGCGCGGATACCACCGAAGACGAACTCGCCGCCGCGCTCGACTCGGCCAAGAAAGCCAGCGTGGACAGCTTCACCCTGTGCGGCAAGGAATGTGACTGGAACAGCCAGGCCGGGCATTTCGTCGCCGAGGCCGCATTGGCCTGTCTCAAATCCGGCACCACCCCGGCGTGGGATGCTGCCATGCATGCGCGCATGGCGCGCACCAGCGAGAGCATCGCCACCGGGCAGGGCACCGAGAATGCCGAGTCCGCAGCGCAATACCGCATTCTTACTGCATTCCTGAAAGCTTGAGGAAACTGAAATGACCACTACAAATCGCGTCGTCGTCGACCCCGTCACCCGCATCGAAGGCCACCTGCGCATCGAGGCCGAGACCGATGCCTCCGGTCGCATCACCCGCGCCTCTTCCGCCGGCACCATGGTGCGCGGCATCGAGATCATCATGCGCGGCCGCGATCCGCGCGAGGCTTGGGCCTTGGCGCAACGCATCTGCGGCGTGTGCACGCTGGTGCACGGCATCGCCTCGGTGCGTTCGGTCGAGAACGCGCTGAAGATAGACATCCCGCACAACGCCGAACTCATCCGCAACCTGATGATAGGCGCGCAATACATCCACGACCACGTGATGCACTTCTACCACCTGCATGCGCTGGACTGGGTGGATGTGGTGTCAGCATTGAAGGCAGACCCCAAGGCGACCTCGGCGCTGGCGCAGAGCCTGTCCGGTTACGCCAAGTCCTCGCCCGGTTATTTCAGCGACGTACAGCGCAAGCTCAAAGGTTTCGTCGAAGCCGGACAGCTGGGCATCTTCGCCAACGGCTACTGGGGACACCCGGCCTACAAGTTGCCGCCCGAAGCCAACCTGATGGCGGTGGCGCATTATCTCGACGCGCTGGAATGGCAACGCGACGTGGTGAAACTGCATGCCGTGTTCGGCGGCAAGAACCCGCACCCCAACTTCGTGGTCGGCGGTGTGCCGTGCGCGATCAGCATCGACCCGAATCATCCGGGGCAGGGCAAAGGCCCTCACTTTCAGGGTGGCAATTCCGGCACGGCGGTTAACGTCGTCGGACTGCAAACCGTGCAGAACGCCATCAACCAGATGCGCAGCTTCGTCGATCAGGTGTATGTGCCCGACACACTCGCCATCGCTGGCTTCTACAAGGACTGGGCGAAGCAGGGCGAGGGCGTGGGCAACTTCCTCACCTTCGGCGATTTCCCGGCCAAAGGCATGTCCGATCCGTCTTCGTACATGATCCCCTCCGGCGTGATCCTGAATCGCGACCTCTCCAAGATCCATCCCATCGACCTGAACGCCGAAGGCGAGATACAGGAATTCGTCAGCCACGCTTGGTACGACTACTCGGTGGGCAAGGAGCAGGGTTTGCATCCCTACAAGGGCGAGACCAAGCTCGACTACACCGGCCCGAAACCGCCATACGACCATCTGGATGTAGACAAGGAATATTCCTGGATGAAATCGCCGCGCTGGAAAGGTCAGGCCGTCGAAGTCGGCCCGCTGGCGCGCGTGCTGATGATGTATGCCTCCGGGCACGAGCAGACCAAAGAACTGGTCGGCATGACCCTGAAGAAACTAGACCTGCCGGTACAGGCGCTGTATTCCACACTGGGCCGCACCGCCGCGCGCACGCTGGAAACCAAGATTGTCGCCGACGCGATGCAAGGCTGGTACGACCAACTCATCGCCAACATCAAGGCGGGCGATGTAAGGACCTTCAACGAAACGAAGTGGGAACCTTCGACATGGCCCAGCCACGCGCAAGGAGTCGGCGTGATGGAAGCACCGCGCGGCGCGCTTTCGCACTGGATCGTGATCAAGGATCAAAAGGTAGACAACTACCAGGCCATCGTCCCCAGCACCTGGAATGCCGGACCGCGCGATGCGCAGGGCAATCAGGGGCCATATGAAGCGGCGCTGAAAGGCCATCAGTTACATGATGCCAAGCAACCTATCGAAGTGCTGCGCACCATCCACAGCTTCGATCCGTGCATCGCCTGTGCGGTGCATGTGACGGATCCGGATGGGGAGGAGTTGGTGAGGGTGAAGGTTGTCTAAGGAATATTTCGTTCTTATCCTCTCGAACCATCAAGATTGAGTCAAGCAAATCTAGCGGTTTTATTGTTTGACCCACGTTGGCAAAGCGATAATTGGCAATCCCATTTCATGCCTCTTTGTATTGACTTCTGACATTGCTACACCAACTTCATGTACAGCGTTAATAACGTCTTTTTTGATGTTCTCATTAACCTCACTAAGTTGCTTATGGACGTCATTGAGTAAATTTTCCAAAGAAGTGTCCTTGTAAACTTTGATCATCTGAATGCTGAAAATAAGCCATTTTCCCAAGCTCTCGAAATTGCTGTTGTATTCTGTAGTCAATTTTTGAAGCTTAGTTGTGTAATCAGCAACTCGTCCGAATTGCTCATGAGTGAATTCTGGATTTATCTCAAGAATTGTTTTCTTTAGTTCCAAAGCTTGCTGAGTGACTTCCCTCACACTCTCTGCTTTTTGGCGAACCTGTAATACTCGATTTCTTAGCCATTCGCCGGCCTCGTGGCCAAGTAGTTCATCTTGGATGCGTTCTCTCACCGTATGTGTGTCTAGTTCATGCAAAACAATGTCGCGCTCAAGAGCTTCAAGCCGCGCTGATGTATTGTCATTTTTTGTACTGGTTAGCAGAGCCGAGATAATGAGAATCAACAACATGCTATCAAGAGATACTCGAAGAATTTGCGAGAAAAAGTCCGACGGTAGTGATTGGATAACGAGATAAATGCAGACAGCATTACCTATCCATAGCAAGAGTGATATTGGGAAAAATATATATCTATTGAGCCCGTTGGCACCATTTCCTTGCGCGACCAATATGAGTGGAGATGGATATTCAGTTTTACTCTGATAGATTTTTAATACTGAGAAAACAATTACGGTAAGCAGAAGGAATGGTAACAATATGAATGTATTGATTGCACCTTGAATGCGAGGCCAGCTAGAGTACGCAATCCCTAAGTATTCATTGGAATAATGTAGGCCAGCTGTTGGTAGCAATAGGCCTAAAGCTAGGAGAGCTATCAGATGAATGAGGGATATGTTTTTTTCTTCGAACAATGAAATCCGAAAGCCAAATTGTCCTCTTCTCACCGGTTGCAAAGATGTTCTAAATAGATCAATGGTGAGTATGGCAGTAATCTGCATATAACCGTACAACTGTACTACATAGGCAATAAGTACCGAATCTGCTTTTATTAGAGGCACCTCTGGTATGAGTTGCCACACGACATAGATAAGGGCGACCAATAAGCTCCATGTGGTAATTCCGGCTTTCTTCCCTTTATTATCTTCCCTGTCTCGAAGGACTCTTATGTAATTTAGGTATTGGTCTGTGTCCATGTGTTTGATTAAAAGGTATGGTCTAGTGAAAGGAAATATTTACCTTGCAAGAGCTAAATTATGAATGGATTGATAAGTGCGGATTACGTTGTCGAAATCAGTCTTTCTTGCCGTCGAATGCTAGCAAATCCCCCTGTTTATTGAAACGAGAAAAAAGGTCTATATACAGACCGTTCGGCGCATGTCGTATCTGCCTGCAACGCCCCAACTGATACCAGAACGTTCGCTCTGCAGGGATCAATGGGGTCGTGCTCGATTGATTTTCAACCCTCAGCCAGATAAGCCACCCAAGTTGGCAGCCATCTGGGCCAGCCAATCCTGTGCCATTGCGGCGGCCTGCTCCAGGTTGGCTGTTGCTTCCGGACTCAAACTATCACCCAATTCAAAACCGTAACCGCGCAAGCGCAACAAGTAGCAGGGCGGCGCATCCGTGCCATACACCTGTTTGAAGGTATGCAACACCGCGAACGGTGTCATGGCGTGGCTGGTGTAGCTGTTGTCCTGCGCGGCGGTGATGGCGGAGAAGTGGAACGGCGCTTCACAGGACATATCCGCATCGATGAACAGTACGGCAGTTCGTCCGACCAGGTCGGTGACGTGCTCGACCTGCAACTGGAAATCTTCGATGAACTCGATCTGGTCCGTGCCGGATTCGGATTGCAGCTGGCGAATCAGCAGCGGTGCCAGTGCATCGTCGCCGCGCGACTCGTTGCCGATGGCGATGACGAGGAGGGGAATGGTCATGATGATTGGATTGATATCCGTTCGTCCTGAGCCTGTCGAAGGGTGAATGGACCACTTCGTCTTTGTCAGGGGGCTTCGACTGGCTCAGCCCGAACGGTAGTTATTCAGTTTGCAGAATCGCATAGCGCGCCAGACGTATTGCGCGTCAGCATATCCACCCGTCCACCTTCCACATCCAGCAACTCCACTTCCAGCGGCATCTTGCCCAGCGCGTGCGTGGCGCAGGACAGGCAGGGATCGAAGGCGCGGATGGCGACTTCGATGTGGTTGAGCAGGCCTTCGGTGAGTTTCTTGCCGTCGATGAATTGTCTTGCCACCTGACGGATGGCTTCGTTCATCGCCTGATTGTTGTGGGTGGTGGAGACGATGAGGTTGCAGCGCACGATCTGGTCGTTCTCGTCCACTTTGTAATGGTGGATAAGCGTGCCGCGCGGTGCTTCGATCACGCCGACGCCGCGTTCCTGCCGTACACCTTTACTGACCAGATCGTCACCTTGCAGATCCGGATCGAGCAACAGTTCGCGTATCTGTTCGGCGGCATGCAGCATCTCGATCATGCGCGCCCAATGAAAGCCCAATGTCGCACCTGCCGCCTTGCCGCCGTCGAATGCCATGAAGGCCTTGCGCTCGGCTTCGGCCAGCGGGGTGGGAATGAAGTCGCACTGTGTGACGCGCGAGAGCGGTCCCACGCGATACCAGCCGTTCTCGGTGCCGAGGCTGCGCAGGAAAGGGAACTTCATGTACGACCAGGGTTTCACGTCTTCGAAGATCACGTCCCAGTAATGGCTGTAGTCGTAATGATCGAACAGCGTCTTGCCGTCCATGTCGCGCGCGCGCAGGCCACCGTGGTACAGGTCCATCGCGCCGTCGGCGCGCACCATGTTCAATGTGTGCGCCTTGAAGCGGCCGAAGTTGTTGTAGAGCTCGAGGTTCTGCTCGAACAGCTTGCGTGCGATGCCGACCGACTCTTGGCTCCAGGTCACGATCTGCTCGATGTCCTTGAGCAGGTAGTCGCGTTCTTCGATGCTGACGTTCTTGTTCACGCCGCCGGGGATGGAGCCGGTGCCATGGATGCGTTTGCCCGCGGTGACGCGGATCACTTCCTGGCCGAACTTGCGCAACAGTACGCCCTGTTTGGCGATATCGGGATAAGCCGCGACGATACCGACAATGTTGCGTTTGGCGACATCGGAATCGAAACCGAACAGCAGGTCGGGCGAACACAGGTGGAAGAAGTGCAGTGCATGCGATTGCAGCATCTGGCCGTAGTGCATCAGGCGGCGCACCTTCTCTGCGGTCGGCGTGAGTGTGGCGCCTACGATCATGTCCATCGCCTTGGATGCGGCGATATGGTGGCTCACCGGGCAGATGCCGCACAG
>DMCN01000089.1 GCA_003445795.1 Gallionellaceae bacterium | reverse complement strand
GTTCTTGGTGGTGTTGGCGGTCAGATTGACGCTGGGCAGCATGAGTGCGCGCCCCTGGGTGAGCTTCTCCTGTCCGGCATCACGCGCGGCACGGGCGGCGCCGAAGGTGGCGTCCTGGCTCTGCGCGGCACGGTAGAGTTCGAGAAGGTCGGCAGCGCCGGCCAGCGGGCTGATGCCCAGGGCCAGCAGTACGCTCATTGCGATCCTGGAATGTCTCATCTCATGCTCCTTGTTTGATATCAGTCGTCGCAGCGGCAGGTATTTTCCTGAGTTTTTTCACCTTGGCGACGAGCCACACGATGAAATCATCCACATAAGTGAACACCACCGGGATCACCAGCAGACTGAGGAAAGTGGATGTGATCAGACCGCCGATCACCACGATGGCCATCGGCGAACGGAAACTGCCGTCCCCCATGCCGAAGTCAAGCGCCACCGGCATCATGCCCGCACCCATCGCCATGGTAGTCATCACGATGGGACGCGCGCGTTTCTTGCATGCATCGAGCAGCGCCTCGGTGCGGTTCATGCCGCGCTCACGCCGCGACACGATGGCGTATTCCACCAGCAGGATGGAGTTCTTGGTGGCGATGCCCATCAGCATGATGATACCGATCATCGACGGCATCGAGATCGAGGTGTGCGTGATGAACAGCGCCAGCAGCGCGCCGGGGATGGACAGGATCAGCGCCCACAGGATGGTGGCGGGTTGCATGAAATCCTTGAACAGCAGCACCAGCACGATGTAGATGCACAGCACGCCGGTGAACATGGCGAGGCCGAAGCTGGCGAACAGCTCGACCATCATCTCGGCGTCCCCGATCGGCGCGATCGTCACGCCTTCCGGCAAGTTCTTCAGCGAAGGCAAGGCCAGCGCAGCCTCCTGCACCTTGCCCAGCGGCTGTCCGGCCAGTTCCACCTCGAAGGTGATGTTGCGCTGGCGATCCAGACGGTCGATCTGCGCCGGCCCGCTCTCCAGCGTCAGCGTCACCACGTTGCCCAGCATCACCGGCCCGTGCGTACCCTGCACCACCAGACGCGACAGCAACTCGATGTCCTGGCGCGCGTCATCGCGCAACTTGACGATGATTGGCAATTGCCTGTCGGGCAGGTTGAGCTTGGCCAGCGACTGGTCGTAATCGCCGTTGGTCGCCACGCGCAGAGCCTCGGCGATGGCGCTCGACGTCACGCCGAGATCCGCCGCTTTGGCGAAATCGGGCCGCACCACCACTTCGGGGCGCAGCACGCTGGAGTTCGACTCCACATTGCCGACGCCGGGAATGGAACGCAGTTCCTGCCCCACCTTGAGCGCGTGCTCGGTCAGCAGCTTGCCGTTCTCGCTGGTCAGCACCACCTGGTATTTGTCCGACGAGGCACCCAGACCGACCTTGACGCGCACGCCGGGCAAGACGGTCATCGCTTCGCGCAATTCATCCTCGATCTCCTGCTTGCGCTTGCTCCGATCGTTCTTGGGTTTCAACTGGATGGACAGCGTAGCCTTGCGTGCCTCCGGTTCTCCGGTCACTTCGAAGGCATCGCCGCCCGTGGCGCCGCCGCCGATGGCGGTGTACACCAGGATCACATCGGGATTCTTCATCACGATGCGGCGCGCCTCCTCTGCCAGCGCGTAAGTCTGCTCGAACTTGCTGCCCGGCGGCAGGGTCAGGCTGACCTGGGTCTGCGACAGGTTGTCCTTGGGCTGGAAAGCGGTCGGCAGCGTGCCCGCCAACAGGAAGGAACCGAAGAAGAACGCCGCCGTGGCAAGCAGGGTCTTCACGCGATTGTTCAGACACCATTGCGCCCAGCGCAGATATATCTCCAGCCATTTCGGTGTGGGATGCGCCTCGCGCGGACGCAGGATGTAGGCCGACATCATCGGCGTCAGCAGGCGCGCGACCACCAGCGAGATCATCACCGCGATGGCCGCCGTCCAGCCGAACTGCACGAAGAACTTGCCCGGGATGCCCCCCATGAAAGCGGTCGGCAGGAACACCGCGACCAATGTGAAAGTGGTCGCGATCACCGCCATGCCGATCTCGTCGGCCGCTTCCATCGCCGCCTGATACGGTGTCTTGCCCATCTCGATGTGGCGCATGATGTTCTCGATCTCGACGATGGCATCGTCCACCAGCACGCCGACCACCAGCGACAGCGACAGCAGCGTCACCATATTGACGGTAAATCCCAGCAGGTACATGAAAGCGAAGGTGGGGATCACGGCCAGCGGCAACGCGGTGGCCGCCACCACGGTGGCGCGCGTGTTGCGCAGGAAGAAGATCACCACGATCACCGCCAGCAGGGCACCTTCGAAGATCATCTCCATCGAGCCCTTGTAGGTCTCGTACACCTGGTCGACGGTATTGAACACTTTCTCCACGGTCAGTTCCGGATGTGTCTGCTTCAGTGTCGTCAGCGCCTGGTCGACGCCTTCGCCGACAGCCACGTCGCCGGCACCGATCGAGCGCACGATCTCGAAACCAACCACCGGCTTGCCGTCATGCAAGGCGGCGGAGCGTCTCTCGGCGATGGTGTCGATCACGTTGGCGACCTGTTCGAGCCGCACATGGCGTCCATCGCGCAGCGCGATATCCATCTGCGCCAGCTCTGCCGCGGTCTGCACAGTAGCAACAGTACGCACGGACTGTTCCATCCCGCCGAGATCGGTGCGTCCGCCGGGTGCCTCCTGCTGGATCTGACGCAACTGGCCGGATATCTCCGCGGCGGTCAGATTCAGTGCCAGCATCCTGGTCGGGTCGAGCTCGACACGCACCTGCCGCGTGACACCGCCGACGCGGCTCACCGCGCCCACACCCTTCACGCCGAGCAGCAGTTTGGTGATGTTGTTGTCGACGAACCAGGAAAGCTCCTCCTCGCTCATGGACTGCGAAGCGATGGTGTAAGTGAGGATGGGCTTGCCGCTGAGTTCCATCTTGTTGATGACCGGATCGAGCATCTCCTCGGGCAGGTCGCTGCGGATGCGCGTGACGGCGGAACGCACATCCTCCAGCGCTGCCTGCGTGTTGCGCTCAAGGCGGAATTCCGCCGAGATGGTGGCCGAGCCTTCCCTGACTTGGGTATGCAGGTGCTTCAAACCCTGCGCGCTGGCGAGAGCGTTCTCGATCTTGCGCGCCACTTCGGTCTCCATCTGGTCGGGAGAAGCACCGGGCATGGTCGCGGTCACTGTCACCATCGGCAGATCGATGTCGGGGAACATCTGTATCTTCATGGCCTTGAACGCCATGATGCCGAGGAGAGAAAGCAGCGCGAACCCCATCACCGCCGGAATGGGGTTGCGGATGGACCAGGCTGATACGTTCATTTGACCACCTGCACGAAATCACCCTCGCTCAGGAACGAGCCTCCGGTCTCCACCACTTTCTCGCCGGACTTCAGTCCCTGCCTGATCTCGATACGGTCGCCGCTGCGCTGCCCCAGTTTCACCGGACGCTCGTGCACGCGATTCTCCGCATCCACGACCAGCACATAGGCGGCGCTGCCGCGACGCATCACCGCAGACTGCGGCAGCGAGGAGAGCGTGCGTTTGCCGCCGCTGATATCGAAAGTGCCGTTCGCATACACTCCGGCGATGATGCCGCTGCTGTCGGACAAAGTGACCAGTGCATAGCCGTAACGGGTCTTGGCATCCACCGAGGGCGAGATCGCCCGCACCGTTCCCTTGAGCACGCGGCCCTCACCGACCGTGATCTCCACCGCCATGCCGCGGCGCAACAGCATCAGTTCTTCCGCCGTCAATTCGGCGCGCCATTCCAGGCGTCCCTTGCGGATGAGGCGGAACAGTTCCGCGCCGGGCTGCACCATCGAACCGGCACTGGCACTCGCCGCCGAGATCACACCATCATCCGGCGCAACGATGCGCCCCTGCGCTGTGCGCGAGGCCGCCGCTTCGTCCAGCGTGCGCNNCCACGTCCCCCTGTTTTACCCAGTCGCCAATGCTGACCTTCACTTCGGAGATGCGTACCCCCTGCACCTGCGCAGTGATGACCGCCTCCTGCCAGGGGATGATGCTGCCGTTGGCCGACAGGGTGCGCGACCACTGATCGCCTTGCAATACGGCGGTGCGTACCGTCAATGCCGGACGGCTGACCGCCGCAACGGCGGCATGCGCGTCCTCCTTGCCTCCACCGAAAAGCATCCCCGCCACCGCGACCGCCAGCAGCACTCCGGCTGCGATCTTGTATTTCTTCGGCACATCATTGAATGCAATCTTCATCGTCGTTTTCCTTTGCGTTCTTTGTTCTGATTGTCCCGACGGCCAGGCGCCGGGCTGTTACTTTGTCTTATTTGCCGCAGTGCGGCGCTTGCGTTCCGCCTCGATCAGCGCGACGGCGTATCCCACCAGCCGTTCAGCCATGTCTGCCTGCGCTTTCTGCCCCTTGAGAAGATCGGGAGCAAAATGGTCAAGCGCGGAGTGATTGTGGAAAAAGATCGTCGCCAGCCCGAACAGCGCGAAGGTCAGCCGGTCCACTTCCGTGTCCGGCTTCATCAGCCCGAATTCGCGGCACAACAAGGTCTGGATCTTTTCGTGGTTGGGGCGCATCGCCTGCAACATGGCATCGCCCAGCACGCCGCTGGGTTCCGCATCCTCGCGCGCATGCAGCCGGATGAACAGCTTCAGCATCGGGTCTTCTTCGGCCGTAGCCGGAAACAGCCAGCCGTAGAAAGCCGCCAGCGCCTCTTCAACTGTTGCCTTCTCCACATCCATGCCGACCAGCGTGTTGCCCTCTTCCAAGAACGGCAGACGGAACACCTCGCGGTACAACTCAGCCTTGTCGCCGTAGTAATAATGGATAGAGGCCAGATTGACCTGGGCGCGCTTGCATATCTCGCGCGTGGTCGCCGCGTGGTAGCCGACCTCGGCGAACACCTCGGTCGCCGCCTGCAACAATCGCCAGCGTGTCTCTTCCTGTGCGGTCGGTTGGTGACCGAACAGGCGCTGTGCGGTTTGCAGCAACAGACAGCGGGTTTCCTTTTTGGCGGTCATGTTCGTTCCGGAATTCATGGATGAGGCCGAAAGTTAATTCAGTCGCTTGATTAAGTCAAGCGACTGAATTGTTTTCTCATCGAAAAGGATTTTTGATGGGTGGCAGACTTTGCGATTAAAGACAGCATCTTAACTGTCTAGCCCTACCCCTGCCGCAGCAAGTCCAGGGCTTCTGTCAGGTCGGACAATGCGCCCAGATACTGCACACCGTCTTCAGGTTTGCGCTGCCGTGCGACGCCGGACCCGCCGGCCCACAGCGCCACCTGTCGCGGCAAAGCCTGGCGCAGTTGCTGCAAGCCAGACTTGATCTGCAACGGCGGCATGGACAAGGTGAACGACAGCGCCACGATATCGGCCTGATGTGCCTGTGCTGCAAGAACGATCTCACCGATGGGTGTCTGCACCCCGAGCATGGTGCATTGCGCCCCGCTCAGCGACAGGGTCGCTTCAGCCATCAGCAGCCCCAGGCTATGTTCTTCTCCGGGCAAGGTGGTCAGCAGGACCCGCGGCGTACCGGCCGGATTCCGGATCGATGCGATCGCCGCCCGCAGGACACTGGTGACCTGCTCACTATATAAGTGCTCCTCAAAGACGCGGATCTCTCCGCGCAACCAGGCTTCTCCGACCAGTTGATTGAGTGGGCTTATTGTCTTGGACAAAAATTCAGGCAAACCCTGCCTGAACAGGGCCAGATTCAAGGCGATCCGCAGCGCTCCCCCCTGATGCGCCTTGATGAGTTCTACAAACTCGAACAATTCGGGTGAATAGCCGGGGTCGTTCTTGGGCGCCTCGTTCAGTAACGCATTGAGCTCTGGCAAAGACAAGCCGACCACTTTGACCGGACGCATGCCTATGTCCAGCAAGCGTTTTATCAATCTCAGCCGATCCACCTGCTCTCCCGGATACAGCCTTTCTTCATTCTGGTCGCGAACCGGAGCAGGAAATCCATAGCGTCTTTCCCACACCCTGAGTGTGTCTTTTCCGATGCCGGTCTCCCTTTCGACCACACCTATATTGAACAGACTATTTTCCTGGCTCATTTATTATTTGTCCTAGACATTGTTGACAGTTTTGCTTTGTTTGACGTATTCTCGCACCATCAAGTCAAATTTGTCTAGGACATAATCATGAGATCACCTGCAATCACCAAGAAAATCGCTGTCATCGGCTCCGGCATCTCCGGCCTTGCCTGCGCCTACCGTCTTGTCCAGGCCGGGCATGCAGTGACCCTGTACGAGGCAAACGACTACTTCGGCGGACACACCCACACTGTCGATGTCACCCTGGACAAAACCACTTACGGCGTCGATACCGGATTCCTGGTGTTCAACCACAAGACCTATCCCTATCTGGTGCAGCTGTTCAAAGAACTGGAGATCGAAACGGTCGCCACCGATATGTCGTTCTCGGTGAAGTTCCCGCTCAAGGAGCGCAATCTTGAATGGTCCGGCGGCAATCTGAACACGGTGTTCGCGCAACGCCGCAATCTGTTCAAGCCCGGGTTCCTGCGCATGCTGCGCGACATCCTGCGCTTCAACCGCGAGACCACCGAATTGGCGAAACAGCCCGAGCTGCACGCGGAACTCTCTCTCGGGGACTTCCTCGTCCGCAACGGTTACAGCAAAGAATTCAGGGAATGGTATCTGTTGCCCATGGCCGGCTGCATCTGGTCTTGCCCGACCGCGCAGATGCTGGCCTTCCCGCTATCCACCTTCGCCCGCTTCTGCCACAACCACGGACTGTTGCAGATCACCGACAGACCGCAGTGGCATACCGTGAAGGGCGGAGCCCGCCATTACGTGGACAAACTGCTGCTGGGCATCCCGGACAAACGACTCGGCGATCCGGTGCATGCGGTCAATCGCATCACGGTCGACGACACGCTACAGATCCAGATCGACAGCGCGCGCGGACGCGAACTGTTCGACCATGTCGTGATGGCCGGACACAGCGACCAGTCCCTGCAGCTGTTGAAAGACATCGCTCCGCTCGAGCGCAGGCTGCTCGCGGCGGTCTCCTACCAGCCGAATCGCGCGGTATTGCACACCGATGTCTCCTGCCTGCCGGAGAACAAGTCCACCTGGTCGGCCTGGAACTATCAAAGCCTCAACGGCAAAGAGCCGCGCGTGTGCGTCCACTACCTGATCAACAAACTGCAACCGCTGCCGTTCAAGGAACAGGTGATCGTCTCCCTGAACCCGATCGAAGAACCCGATGCATCCAAAGTCATCGCCACCTTCGATTACGCGCATCCGGTGTTCGACAAGGCCGCCATCGATGCCCAGCAGGATCTGCATCTGATCCAGGGCAAACACAACACCTGGTTCGCCGGTGCGTGGACAGGTTACGGCTTTCACGAGGACGGCCTGAAGTCGGGGCTGTCAGTGGCGCAAGAGATCAACACACTGAGCTCAGTGGCATACCATGAATAGCCCGCAACTCTGCTTCGGCAATGTCCACCATAGCCGCCTGCGTCCGGCGAGCAACACCTTCAACTACGGTGTGTACTTCCTGCGCCTGCCGCTGCGCAGTCTGGAAGGACAGACGGTGCCGACGAAGCTGTTCTCGCGCAACCGCTTCAACCTGCTGTCGTTGCATGACAGCGACCACGGCGACGGTCGGCAGCCGCTGTTGCCGTGGATCGAAGACATCCTGAGAAAAGAAGGCATCGACGATGCCGACGGCGAGATCTGGCTGCAGACCTTTCCGCGCGTGCTGGGTTATGTGTTCAACCCGGTGTCGTTCTGGTTCTGCCATCGCCGCGACGGTGAGCTGCGTGCGGTCCTGTGCGAAGTCAGCAACACTTTCGGCGAGCGCCATTGCTATCTGCTCGATCAGCACCGCGCCATTGATAACGGCGAAATCCTCGGCGCACGAAAAGTGTTCCATGTCTCGCCGTTCTGCCGGGTCGAGGGCGGCTATCGATTCCAGTTCATCCGCACCCCGCGCCCGAACGGCGAAGACACGCTGGCACGCATCGATTACCACGATGACGACGGCCCACTACTGCTGACCAATATCACCGGCACCTCCCGCGAACTGAACGACCGCAGCATCGTTCGCGCCCTGCTGCGCTACCCGTTGATGACCCTGATGGTCATCACCCGCATCCATTGGCAGGCACTCAAGTTGTGGTTGAAAAACGTCCCGTTCTACAGAAAACCTTCCCTATCGCTAAAGGAGAACAGCAAATGAACACCCAAACCCTCGTTGCCGGACTGAACGGCAAAACTAAAATCTCGAGCGGACTGGACACAGCCGCCATGCCCGCGCGTGCACGCTTCATCCTGAAGATGCTCGCGCAACTGAAACATGGCGCCCTGCATCTGGAATTGCCGGACGGACAAGTCGCCCGTTTCGGCGACAACTCCTATCCGGTGACTTTGCGCCTGCACAACTGGACACTGTGCGACGCCGTGCTGAAATCCGGCGACATCGGATTCGCCGAGACCTTCATCGACGGCAGCTGGACCACCGACAACCTGAGCGGACTGATCGAGCTGTTCACCCGCAACCGTCAGGCTTTGGAATCGCTCATCTACGGCAAGTGGTGGAGCAAGTTCCTGTACCGCATGCGCCATCTGTTCAACCGCAACAGCCGCAGCGGCAGCCGAAAGAACATTCACGCGCATTACGACATCGGCAACGACTTCTACCGCCTCTGGCTGGATCCCTCCATGACCTACTCCAGCGCGCTGTTCAGCAACGGCCATGCCGACAGCCTGCAGGACGGGCAGCTCGCCAAGTACCGCCGTATCCTCAACCAGCTCGCCGTGGAGCCGGGCGCGCGTATCCTGGAGATCGGTTGCGGCTGGGGCGGCTTTGCCGAGCTCGCTGCCAAAGAAGGCGGCGCACAGGTGCGCGGACTCACTCTGTCCACCGAGCAATTGCAGTTCGCCCAACAGCGTCTGGCCGAGGCCGGTGTGGCCGCACAAGCCGACCTGTTGCTGATGGACTACCGCGACAGCAACGAACAATACGATGCCATCGCCTCCATCGAGATGTTCGAGGCGGTCGGCGAAGCCTACTGGCCGACCTACTTCGAGTGCGTCGCGCGCAATCTCAAGGCTGGCGGTCGTGCCTGCATCCAGACCATCGTCATCGACGATGCACTGTTCGAGCGCTATCGCACCGGCAGCGACTTCATCCAGCAATACATCTTCCCCGGCGGCATGCTGCCCTCCCCCGCCGCGTTCCGCGCGCAGGCAGAGAAACAGGGATTGCGTGTCGTAAACGAATTCGCGTTCGGTTTGGACTACGCGCGCACGCTGGTCGAATGGTGCGACGCCTTCAAGCAACGCCTGCCCGAAGTACGCGCGCAGGGTTTCGGTGAGCAGTTCCTGCGCACCTGGGAATTCTATCTGGCGTATTGCGAAGCCGGCTTCCGCGCCGACAACATCAACGTGATGCAGTTCACGCTGGAGAAAGCATGAGCCGCCCGCGCACCGTCAGCCCTTCCATCCTGGCCATCGTGCTCGGGCTGATGGTGTGCGTGCTGCCGGCGCAGGCTGCAGACGCCGTCGTGCCCGTCCATATCCAGAAGGAATTGCGCGATGCCCGTCTATCGGGACAGGGCACGTTCCGCTGGTTCGGTCTGAAGATCTACGACGCCGCGCTGTGGGTGGAGAAGGACGACTTCCTGCCGGCAGCCCCCGTTACGACCAGACTGGTCCTCGACCTGCGCTATGCGCGCGATCTGTACGGCGCGCGCATCGCGCAATCGAGCATCGACGAGATCCGCCAGCTCGGCTACGGCAGCCCCGCGCAACAACGCGTATGGCTGGAGAAGATGACGGCGCTGTTCCCCGACGTGCACGAAGGCTCGCACATCAGCGGCGTGTATCTGCCCGCGCAGGGCGCGCGCTTCTACCTCGACGGGAAATTGCTGGGCGCGATCGACGATGCGGAATTCGCCCGCGCCTTCTTCGCAATCTGGCTCGACGCCAGAACCAGCGCGGCCGGTCTGCGCAAGCAACTGCTGGCGAGCAACCCGTGAAGAACCTCACCTTCCCGGCATTGTTCTACTACGGCCTGTTCGGCCTGCCGCTGGCGCTGGTGGCATTGCCGATCTACGTCTATGTGCCGCAGTTCTATGCCGAGCGGTTCGGCATGTCGCTCACCCTCATCGGCGCGGCCCTGCTGGTCGCGCGCATCCTCGACGCCTTCATCGACCCGGCCATCGGCCTGTGGATAGACAAACGCCGCGACCAGTCGGGCTATCGGCGCGTCATCCTGCTGTCGCTGCCACTGCTGCTCTGCGGCTACCTCGCACTGTTCCACCCGCCGCAGTTCGCCGCCGCGCAACCCTTCTTCTGGTTCCTGTGCAGCCTGGTGGTGGTCTATCTCGGTTTCAGCCTGGCCACCATCAGCTACCAGAGCTGGGGCGCATCGATCACCCAGGCGCGTTCACAACGCTCGCGCCTGACTGCCGTGCGCGAAGCCTGCGGACTGGCCGGTGTCGTCATCGCGGCCGCCTTGCCCGGCCTGGTCGGCATCGGCTGGCTGTCGCTGCTGTTCATCGTCAGCCTGCTGGCCGCGTCCACCCTGTTGCTGCTGCATGCCCCGCACCCCGGCGCCGCGCAAGCGGGACATGTGACCGCCGGCGGCATCCTGCTGCCGCTGCGAAATCGCCGCTTCCGCTGGTTGTTCGCCGTGTTCATGCTCAACGGCATCGCCGCCGCCATCCCCGCGACATTGTTCCTGTTCTTCGCCAACGACCGCCTCGGCCTGCCGCAATACGCCGGGCTGTTCCTTGTGCTGTACTTCCTTGCCGCCGCACTCTCCATGCCGCTGTGGGTGGCGCTGGCGAAACGCCATGGCGAGCAGCACGCCTGGCTGATCTCGATGCTGCTGTCCATCGCCGTCTTCGTCTGGGCGTATACCCTCGGCTTCGGCGCGATCACCGGATTCGCCCTCATCTGCATCTTCTCCGGCTTCTCGCTCGGCGCCGATCTCGCACTGCCGCCCGCCTTGCTGGCAGCAGTCGTCGGCGAAGCCGGACATATCGGCACGCATGAAGGTGCCTACTTCGGCATCTGGAGCTGGGCGACCAAGATGAATCTGGCGCTGGCCGCAGGCATCTCGCTGCCGCTGCTCGAACTGCTCGGTTACCTGCCCGGCACCACCGAGGTCGGCGGCTTGCACGCCCTCGCGGTCGGCTATGCACTGCTGCCCTGCCTGCTGAAATCATTCGCCGCTCTGTTGCTGTGGCGCGCGCCCCTTAACAACCTCTAACCCTCAAGGAGACACATCATGACCTGGTACACCCAACTGCTCCCCGTCGTCGGCATCTGCATGCTCAGCGCATGCAGCACCACCGACGTCTCGATGTATGCAAAAGAAAAACCCGCGCTCGATCTGAAGCAGTACTTCAACGGCACCGTCGATGCCTGGGGAATGTTCCAGGACCGCAAGGGCAACGTCATCAAACGCTTCAAGGTCGTCATCCAGTGCAGCTGGCAGGGCGACACCGGCACGCTGGACGAGGACTTCACCTACTCCGACGGCAGCACGCAGAAACGCGTGTGGACCATCCGCAAGAAACCGAACGGGCAATACATCGGCACCGCCGCCGACGTGGTTGGCGAAGCGGTCGGCATCACCTCGGGCAATGCACTGCGCTGGAAATATGTGCTCGCGCTGCCGGTGGATGGCACGGTCTACAACGTGAACTTCGAAGACTGGATGATCCTGATGGATGATCAGGTGATGCTCAACCGCGCCGAGATGAGCAAGTTCGGTTTCAAGCTGGGCGAAGTCACACTCTCGTTCAGCAAACGGCCATGAACCCGAAGATAAAAGACTGGCGCGGGCAGCGCGTCTGGGTCATCGGCGCCTCCAGCGGCATCGGTGCAGAGACGGCGCGCCTGCTGCTCGAACAGGGTGCCTGGGTGGCGCTATCGGCCCGCAGCCGGAATGCGCTGCAGGAGATCGCCTCCGATGATGCGAATGCGATGATCCTGCCGCTCGACATCACCCATGCGCAGGAACTGGTCGCTGCGCGCGTCCGCATCATGGAACACTGGGGCGGCATCGATCTGGTGCTGGTGGTCGCGGGAACCTACAACAAGATGCGCGCCGACGATTTCGATCTCGCGGTAGCGGAAAAGATCGTGGATACCAATATCCGCGGCACCCTGAATTGTCTGAATGCCGTGCTGCCATCGCTGATCGCCCAGGGACAAGGGGGCATCGGCATCGTCGCATCGGTCGCCGGACTGAGCGGCCTGCCGCAGGCCCTGATCTACGGTCCGACCAAGGCCGCACTCATCAACCTGTGCGAATCGCTCTACCTCGACCTGCGACCGCGCGGCATCGGCGTGTATCTCATCAACCCCGGTTTCGTCGCCACGCCGCTCACCGCCGGCAACGACTTCAAGATGCCCGCGCTGATCTCCGCGACGATTGCCGCGCATGAACTGATGCACGGCATCGAGCGCGGCGAATTCCACATCCATTTTCCGAAGCGTTTCACCAACTGGCTGCGCCTGCTGCGGCTGTTACCCTATCGCTGGTATTTCTGGATCGTCCACAAGGTGACCGGACTATGAGCCATCAAGCGCAACTGGCACGCTTCATCAAACTCTTCGAGACACTGTCGCGCGAAGATGTGCAGAAACTGCGCGAGTTCTATACCGGCGATGCCTACTTCAAGGACCCGTTCAATGAAGTGCGCGGTCATGCCGCCATCACCGGCATCTTCGAGCATATGTTCAAACAGGTGGAGGATCCGAGATTCACGGTGACCAGCAGCATCCTGCAGGACGACGAAGCTTTCATCGTCTGGGATTTCCGCTTCTGCACAGAAGCGAACGGACACACCGAACAGTGCATCCGCGGATCGAGCCATCTGCGTTTCACCGCCGACCACAAAGTGTATTACCACCGCGACTATTGGGATGCCGCCGAAGAGCTGTACGAAAAGATACCCATGCTGGGCAGTCTGATGCGTTTTCTCAAACGCCGGGTGAATGCTTGATCGAGACCAACCTATTCGGCTTGTCTCGGTGATGTGACCGGATTTTGCGTATCTCGCTGTTCCAGCGTGGCGACGCTCCCAGAGAGGGCGCTTTCCAGTGATTGCTCCAGTTTCCGAAATCAACCACTGACGCCCGCCTGCACCAGATCGCCGCCGACTCGATGCAGTTTCCCTCCCTTCTCCAGACTGGCGACACAGCGGTACAAGGCTTCATGCGAGACGCCCAACTCACGGGCGATCGACTTCAATCCGGAGCCCATAGGGTAACGACCACCCCGCCCCTCGGTTTCGATCAGGTGGCAGAGACGATCCTGCACGGTGTTCAGGGACAGACGCTCGCACTGCAATCTGAGCCGTTTCAACTCCCGGTTTAGCATGCTGATCCAGCGGAGCGCGAACGCCGGATCCTGTTCCAGCATGGTCCGCAATTCGCGGATGGGGATACTGACGATCACGGTATCGGCGACCGCCTTTGCATCGCAATGGTAACTGGCAGACTGCAGACTGGCTTCCGCCGCAAAGCCTTGGCGGGTACGCTGCAGGATGATGCTTTCACCCTGCGCACCGGGCCGCTCCAGCGTCAACTCGCCGCTGACCACGAAGTACATGCAGGCCGGTTTGCGACC
Organism: Gallionellaceae bacterium; assembly: GCA_003445795.1. Taxonomy (GTDB): domain Bacteria; phylum Pseudomonadota; class Gammaproteobacteria; order Burkholderiales; family Gallionellaceae; genus Sideroxyarcus. The sequence continues at coordinate 61,562 of DMCN01000089.1, read as the reverse complement.
GGCCTTGAACAAATAACTGCCCTTGCCGAGCGTTATCGTGGCGCAGAGAACATGCAGCGTTGCGGGCAACAGTTCAGCCAACGCCGAAGGCAGGATAGGAGCAGTTCTTTTCATATGATATCGATCATACCCATCTCGACCGGAGCTGGCCAATACTGCGCAGCCAACAGATGCAAGGAAAAAGCATGAACGGTTCCATCTTTCAATTCGGCCAGAAGGTCCCCGGCTATGACGTCCCGGTGCTGAACGAACGCGCGGCCCGTGCGGGCGCCGGCATCCTGTTCTTCTTTGCCATCGTGTCTTTCATGAACGCCTGGCTGCTCGGCAACTTCCAGCCCACGCGGGTGTTCGTCATCGTGTTCCTGGTCGATTTCACGATCCGCATCTTCATCAACCCGGCTTACGCACCCAGCCTGATCGTGGGGCAATGGTTCGTACGCAGGCAACAGCCAGAATATGTAGGCGCAGCGCAGAAGCGATTCGCGTGGGCGATCGGCTTTGTGCTGGTGCTCGCGATGCTCTATCTGGTGGTGATCAACAACATGATCGGCCCGGTCAACCTGATCGTTTGCTCGCTCTGCCTGCTGCTGCTGTTCTTCGAGACCGCCTTCGGCATCTGCCTGGGCTGCATGATCTACAACCTGTTCCACGGCAAGGCAGAACTCTGCCCCGGCGGGGTGTGCGAGTCGTCGCCCGCGCCCGGTGCAGCAGGCAGCAAAAGCCAGTGGCTGGTCGTTGTCGGATTTGCCGCGATGATCATTCTGCTTGCAAGCTGGTCGACGGGGAAAGAGAAGGGTGCGGCTTTGCCGACAGCGCCTGAAGTTGCTCAGCCCTCCGTAGCCGACCCGAACGAAGCCGAGCGCTGCAAGGTGCCGGAATTCGCCAAGGCCATGGGGCATGAAGAAAAGTGGAAACTGCATAACAACTGCCAATGACCGGTACAGCGCCGGTCGCCCTTATTCCGCCTCGAACTCCGTGAACGCGCGGTTCATATTGGCCCGGTGCAGGCTGTCATAGTTCTCGAGGTGACGGAAAGCCGCATGGTCGGCATGGCGCTTGATCACCTCATCCATCGCCTCCATTTCTCTGGCCGCAGCGCCAATGACATCGGCCAGAAAATCGTAGTAGTCGCCGGTTTCCCGCTGCGCCTTGGCAAGGTCGCAGACGCGCCCGTGACCGGGCACGACGCGTGTCGGCTTGAGTGCCGCCAGCGCCTTGAATGCGCGCTGCCCCTTGCGCACGCTGGACCAGGGCAGAATGCCCAGCATCCGGTCGACATAGACCAGGTCGCCACCGAACACGATCCCGCGCTTGGGCAGGAAGATCATCGCGTCGCCGGGAAAATGCGCGTCGCTGTATTGCAACGCCAGCGTTTCCCCGCCCAGTTCAATCGTGGCTGCGTCACCGCTCAACTTGCGCGTCGCAGGCAGCGGCTTGGTCCCCTGCAGCCGCGCGCCGAGAAAACGCTCGAGGCCGCCCATGTGCTGGGTGGCGTACTGCGCCTGCGTCGCGGCAGTCCTGTCCATCGCGATGATCTCGGCCCCGCGACCGGCGAAGTAGCCGTTGCCCAACCAGCGGTGATCCTGGCTGCCCGTGTTGACGACCCAGCGCACCGGCTTGTCGGTCACTGCACGGATGGCCTTCTCAAGCTTCTCCGCGCCCAGAAGGCTCGCGCCGGAGTCGATCAGGATCACGCCTGCAGGCGTGACGATGAAACCGAAGTTGGCATTCAGCCCGTCGTTCTCCATGCTGCGCTGTCCCAATGGTCCGACGATCGCGTAGACGTTGTCCGCGACAAGTTCGGCCTTGGGAATGTATTCGGCGCATGCCGCGGTCGACGACAGCACGGCAAGCACGCTGCCAACCAGAAAAGAAAATACTCTCATCACTGCTCCCTGAAATTTACAGCTCGATATGCCGGTACACCACCTCGATCACCACCAGCTCGTCGACGCCCTCCGGCAATTGCAACACCACCGCATCGTCCGCGCGCGTCTTGAGCAGCGTGCGCGCCAGCGGCGATACCCAGCTGATGTGGCCTTTGCTGGCGTTGGCTTCGTCGATGCCGACGATGCTGTAGGTGCGCTCGCTACCGTCGCCGTGGCAGACGGTGACGGTCGCGCCGAAGAACACCTGGTCGCAGCCCTGGCGTTGCGCCGGGTCGATCACTTCCGAGCTCTCCAGCCGTTTGGCCAAGAAACGCAGGCGGCGGTCGATCTCGCGCAGGCGTTTCTTGCCATAGATATAGTCGCCGTTCTCGGAGCGGTCGCCGTTGGAAGCCGCCCAGTGCACGGTCTGCACCAGCGCCGGACGTTCGACGTCCAGCAGTTCCATATATTCCGCTTTCAGGCGACGATAACCCTCGGGGGTGATGTAGTTCTTGGTGCCGGCGGGGATCGCCGGCAGCGCGACTTCATCATCGTCGTCGTCATCGGTTTCGCGGGTAAAGGCCTTGCTCATGTGTTGCTTCTTCGGTTGATCCGGGGGAGGGGAGCATACTGCACCGCGCCGCTTTTGTGTATGCGCAAAATGGCCGCAAAAAAACCGCCGCGCCTTTCGTCCATTGCGGACGGAGACGGGGCGGAAGGGAGGAGACTTGTGTTCAGCGGGTCTTCAATATCGATTCCATATTGTTCTCCAGATCGTTCACCATCACCCACTCGACCGCCCCGGCTTTGCGCACACGGGCTTCCCAGCGCGCGAGGCGGTCGAGATACAGCCGCGGGTCGGCGTTGTCGGTGCGCAGCTTGGTCACGTTCAAGGCCACGATGCGAATGCCGTCGAGCTTGATGGGGAAGTCGCGCACGGTGCCCTGCCCCAGCTCTTCCTGCATGTCGGAGAAGATGACGATGGTCTTGATACCGGCCTGGGTCTCGTTCAGGTATTCCGCACCCTGGATGAGGCCGCCGGTGATGTCGGTGAACGCGCTGCCCAGCGGCTGTTTGGCGAATTCCTCGATCTTGGCCTTGAAAGCGCGCTTCTGCGTGGTCGCCTGCGACGGGCGCTTGTCGAACGTCACCTTGGCGATGATGTCCTTCTCGGTGAAGCTGCGCGTCTCCACCTTGGCCACCGCCAGCGAATCGCCCGAGTTCAGCGAGGCCAGCAGATAGTTGATGATGCGCGTGGCCTTGTTCATCTCCTGCGCATAGGTGCCGGAAGTGTCGACCAGCATATAGACGGCATGACTGTGCATGCGGCTGTCGCCGCACGCCGTCACGAACAGCGAACCGAACAGCACCGATGCGATCAGCAATATTCTTTTCATGATGTGCTCCCACTCTTGATCTGACCTTTGTCGGAGACATTGCCGCGCAGCGCCTTCACCCAGTTCTCGATCATGATCGGAATGACGATGGGAATGTCGTAGACCAGCTCCAGCACCTTGGCGATGCGTTTGAACATCACACCGACGAAGCGGATCACGAAGGCCAGCCCGCGCATGCTCTGCACCAGCAGCACGCCGATCACGGTGCGCAGCGAATGCACGGTGCTCTCCAGCGGGATCGCCACAAAGGCCAGCGCGAAAGGCAGCACGAAACCCATGATCATCTGCCCCGCCATCGGGATGCGCGTGAACCAGCCGTCTTCCACCACCGGCGCGACAGAAGCCAGATCGCGCATCAGCGAAGCCTTGTCGGTGATCAGCATGTCGCGCATCAGCGCCAGCGACGACTCGATACCCGCCAGGATGATCAGGAAGATCAGCGAGGCCAGCATCAAACGGTGGCGCATGCGGTCGTCCATGCTGGCGATGCGCGGGAACAGTTGCGTGATGCGCAGCGATTCGAGCAGGAACAGGCCCATCGACGCTTCCATCAGGATGATCNNCCAGCGCCGCCACATCCGAAGTCTTCAGACTGTCGGTGATGTAGTCGCTGGCACCCACCATCTCCGACATCGGCAGGGCGATGAGTTTGTAGTTGATAAAGGCACCGCCCATCGCGATGACCATGACCAGACCGGAGATGAAGAACTGCACGAAAGCCGAGGTGGTCAGCGCATGCTCGGTCTTGCTGTCCCTGGTGCGCATGCCCTCGTACTTCGTGATATGGCCGTCGATCTGCTTGGCGTTGCCCTGCAGCGTGAGCATCTTCTTCTCCATCTCGCTCGCCAGCTTGTCCACCGAGCGCCAGGCCGGTTGTGCCGCCTTCAATATCTTGTGGCGCTCCTCATAGGAACGGCGATACTCGCTCAGCGTCTTGTCGTGGATCTTCTGGATGGACTTGTGGATGTCTTCCAGCAACTTGCGCGGGATGTCGCCGCCCGATTTGAGCTTTGAAACAGATTCGAGCGCGTTCACCCATTCCGGCGGCGGCGGCGGGATCTCGCCGCTCTTGCGGTAGTCCTCCTCGATGCGCGTCACCTCTTCCATCAGCTTGCGCTGCAGGGCGGGGAATTCGTGCAGGTCTTTGCGGATGATATCGGCCACACGCTCGAACTCGCGTTCGATGATCTGTGCCGCGCCTTCCTGGCCGTGCGCCAGCAGCACCGACTGGTTGCGCAGGCGCAGATTCTCCGCGCTCAGAAACAGCCAGCGGGAAAAGAACCGGGTGGACTGCGTGACCAGATGGCACAGGGAATGGATGACCCCGTGCATCGGCGTGCGCGCCGCATACAGGAACAGCATTGCCAGCGTGCCCAGTGCCAGAACAGACAGTGCCACACTGTCCGGCCAAAACAACCACGAATGCCAGTCACTCATTTGATCGTCCTTCCTTTCGTTGACGTCTGCCGACAGGGCTTCGATACCGGACCAACTTCATCAAACATTCGATACCCCCGCAGACGGAACGCACTCTGCCTACCCCATCGACGCTGCCGCAATACCATTCATCCCCTATTGCACGACCGCTCATCCCGCCAGCGCAGCCGCCCGTCTGCCGGCAAAATACAAACGATGTGCGGCCGCCCTGTGAATTTCGCGGCCCGTTGCCGCGCGCTCGTCGCCGCAAGTCTGAAAATCGGAAACATCCGGAAAGTTGGTACGCTTATTGCTGAACATGGGGCTCCACAACTTATCAACAACGGAGCACAACATGCTATTCGACGCCTACGAGCAAAAAGGTCTGCTGTTCAACATGAATTTCAAGGAAGCCAGCGGCAGCTACGCCGCCTATCGCGGCGACCTGGTGCTGGAACTGGGCGAGGTCGGCGATGCGCACGGCCACCGCAAACCGCCCGTCACCACCATCAAGAACACCATCGTGCTGGCCGAAGGCGACAAGATCAAACTCTACGTCGGCAGCCTCGACGATCTGGCCGATCTGCCCAAAGTGCTCGCTTACTACAAGGCTGATTTTGCAGCGAATGTGCTGCTGATCCTGTTCGTGGTCAACATCAACAAACCGCTGGTCATCGACCACGAAGGCCTCGCCATCTCCGCCATCGGCATGCAGGAAGGCTTGATTTGGAACGAACTGATCGACATCGCCGCGCTGGACAAAGGCGACTTCAAGGGCCAGTCCGCCTCGGAAAAGATCATCACCGTGTACAAGGCGCTGGGCGATTACAAACCCAAGGGCGACAAAGTATCGTTCGACGAAGCGCTCAAGCGCACCGTCGAACTGAAGCGCGCCGGTCGCGGACCGGTGTGATTTGTCGTTGCCGATTGTTAGGTTCACGACAATCGGCGACACAACCAGGGAAAGATCATGGCCAAGATCGGTTTGTTTTTCGCCAGCAGCACCGGCAACACCCGGCGCATCGCCAAAGCCATCAAGAAGAAATTCGACGATGACACCATGGCCGAGGCGCTCAACGTCAACAAGGCCACGCCCGAACTGGTGGCCGGCTATTCGCATCTCATCTTCGGCACCTCGACGCTGGGCGGCGGACAGTTGCCCGGGCTTTCCACCGACTGCATGGGCGGCGGCTGGGAAGAGTTCTTGCCTCAATTAAGCGGAGTCGATTTCAGCGGCAAGACCGTCGCGCTGTACGGCTTGGGCGACCAGAGCAAATATCCGGACGAGTTCGTCGATGCGATGGGCATCATCTACGAGTTCATGGTCGCACGCGGCGCGAAGGTGGTCGGCCAGTGGCCTGCCGACGATTACGACTTCATTTCCTCCAAGGCATTGGTAGACGACGAGTTCGTCGGGCTGGTGCTGGATCAGGAGAACCAGAAGGCGCTCACCGATGCGCGCGTGGACACCTGGCTGAAACAGATCGCCCCGGAGTTCGGGCTGAAGGTCTGAGAAGTCGAACATGGAAGAACAGCAGCAGACTGATCGCGGCAGCGAGACCGACCGCTACATCAGCTTCGACGGCATCGACTGCAACGGCAACGCCCGCCGCGTGATGGAACTCATCGAGCGCAACCTGGCGGCATCGCCGCAGAGCATCGCGTTCTGGGAATACTTCATGGCCAAGCGCAAACCGCGCAGCGGCCCGCCGCCGGACGACCTGTTCCTGGTGCATTGCCACATCAACCAGATACGCGAACTGTTCGAGGAGCGCGCCGACGCGGAAGCGCTGGCGTTTCTGCTGCGGGTGGAAGAGGAATGCTGTTAGAAAGACCCACCGGACCGGACCATGAAAAAAATAACCCTCCAGCGACGCCTGAAAGCAAAGACACGCAGCCAGACCATGATCATCGGCGTCACCTGGTACACCGAAGAGACCTGGGCGCAGGTGAAGGCGACCGCGACCGACCCGGAATGTTTCGAGGATTCATTCGAGAAGTGGAAAGCCGTGGCGATCGCCGCGCGCCGCAATTTTCAACGCTCCGGCGTGCGCGCACTCGAATGCCTGATCGTCCCCGCTGAATTCTCGGCATGGTGCGCACAGCATGGACAGGAGAACAACTCGACATCCAGAGCCGAGTTCGTCTCGGAGGTGCTGACGGCGGCTTACAACCAAACCATGTAGGGTGGGCACGTTTTTGTGCCCACGCGGGCAGTTTCAATTCGAATACCGCGTGGGCACATACAACGTGCCCACCCTACGCAAACCATCCACGCATCAATCGAACTCGTCGTCCTCGCTCTCGCCCTCGTCGCTGAGCACCCTGCTGCGCTCCTCGTCTATCCCTGCCTTGAGCTTGCCGGCTTCGGCGAGGAACTCGTCTATCGGGTGGTCGGCAGTCAGGTGCAATGACGGGGCGAACAGTTCGCTCATGTATGGCTCTTCCGCGAGCATGCCGCGGTTCTGGTAGTTGAATGTCAGCGTCAATGCCGAACCCAGCAACATCAGCAGCACCGAGATGATGGCGTAGCGTCTGCCGTTGTTCGGGCTGATGGTGACCAGATGGAAGAACACCATCCCCGCCGTGATGGCGATCATGACGGGGCCGCCGAAACGCGTCAGCGTCTCCAGCGAGAAGGCATAACCCGCCAGCGACAGCAGCAACGAAACGACTTCGATCACCACCATGCCGCTCGCCGCGATGAAGAGATGGCGGCCGAAGCGCGTCTGTCCGGCGAAGATGCGGTTGGCCAGGGTCCAGCCGCCGCTCCACACCAGGCCCGCGACCAGCATCCCCACCATCGCGGTGACATAGCGCACCGTTTCGGTCTTGTCGGTGTCGGTCAGCCAGGTGGTCTCCAGCGACAGCAACGCCAGCAGCACCAGTCCGGCCAGTGCGGGCGGCCAGCCTTCCCAGCGATGGAAGGTGGTGTCGCGCATCTCGTCCGCCACGGAAAAATCCGCCGAACGCACGCGCAGGTTGGTATGCCCCAGACGGAAGACGGTGTTGCCGTCGATGGTCAGGCGCTCGCTGCGTTTGCCCTTGTGCACCACACCGTTGCGGCTGCCCAGATCGAGCACGTCCAGACCGCCCGCCTCGTTGCGGTCGATGACCACATGGTGCGCCGAGGTGTGCGGGTCATCCAGGATGTAGTCGTTGTCGTAGCCCTGCCCGATGCGGATGGGCAAGGCGTCCACGCGCTGACGATGGCGCACCTCGCCGCTGCGGGTCAATACTTCCACATAGAAAGGCGCCTTCATGGCTGCACCTCCCGGCTCGCCTGCTCGAGGAAGATGCGCGCGAGGCGCAGGCCGTTCTCGTAGGTGACGCCGCTGGTGTCGACGCGGGTCTGCAGGCTCATGCGGCCGCTGTCCGTGCTGGCGGTGAGCAGTGTGAAATCGTACAGCTCGGGAAACTTGCGGTAAGCGCGCACGCACAGCACGGCGCGCATGGGCAGCTTGCCGTTGGTCACGAACTGCTCAGTGCATTGCGGCGCGGTGTAGCGCGTGTCCTTGTGTCCGCCCATGCTCTGGTTCTGGAACGAGCGACTCGCCAGCGCGGCAAAACGCAGATCGCCCAGATCGATGCTTTGCAGCAACTTGTGCTCGATGGAGATATGCCCGGTCTGCGTCTGGTTCGACACATACAGCGCGGATTCCATCGCGCAGCTCACCTGGTCGTAGGAATACGACTTGCTCTGTTTGCCGTTGGCGCGCCCCCAGCAGCGCACCTGGTCCGATTCCCACACCGGCACGCGGTAGGGTTTCAGCTCCTTGAAAGTCAGCGGCGTCTTTTCCAGCCGCGCCATCATCGTCGCCTGATGTTCCTGCAACTGCTTGCCCACCACCAGCTTGAAATCCTTGGGCACTTCTTTCTGCGCGGCAACCTTCTTCAACAGATCGCGCACATAACGCACCGGCACCAGAAAACTCACCAGCTCGCCATCCAGACGCTTGGAGACGTTCACCCCCGCCACCTGCCCGTCCACCGTCACGCTCGGCCCGCCGCTCATGCCCGCGTTGATGGGGCCGGTGAACATCAGCTGGTCGTAAAAGCTGCGGCTGATGATGCCGTTGTAGGCACCTTCCGAAATGGCGAATCCCAGATCGAGCGGATTGCCCAGCGAATAGAGATACTGCCCCTGCACCAGCGTCGGCAACTTGTCCGGCACATTGAAGAAACCACCGCCCTTGCGGTCGATGCGCACCACCGCCAGATCATGCAGCACATCCACCGCCAGCAGCTCCACCGTGCCGCGCTTGCCGTAGGTGTCGACATACTCGCCAACATAGATATCCGGCTCCAGCGCGATCTGCGACATCACGTGATAATTGGTCACCGCCAGATTGCTATTACCGATCAGGAACCCCGACCCCACCGACGACTGCGTGCGCCCGTTCTTCAGCAGCGAACGCAATTGCACGATATCGGCCTTGGCTTTCGAATAGAGGCGCTGCGCGGATGAGGAAGGAATGGGAAGCTCGACTTTATCTTCGGCAGGCTCGGCCGCCGAAGCGTTGGCGCAAAACAGGGTCAACGCCAGGAAAAGTTTGAATCGCATGCGCATCCTTCTTGGGTGAAGTTTGAGGTGGAGGGATTGTAGTGGTTATGGAAGGAAGAGGCAGCTAAAACTGTTCGCGCCTGCACTGTCATGAATCATCTAATCGTTAGCTCATGCAACCATAAGCGATGGTCGCGCTGTACACGATGCATGGTTGCTATTCGGCCATTGCTGCCGGTGGCGTCCGAATGGGCTAACGGCCGGTTTGGAATCGACAACGGCCATAGTCAAAATAGACCGCGTGTTCATCCCAAAGCAGACCACCACCGCTCGATTCACTAGATATGGACGCTCATTGCTTGACAGCTCTCTCATCCATTCAATTCAAAAAGAATCGCTTATCCGTTTATATCGAAATGCCGATAATGGGGAATCTTGTTTCTGCGTGGCATTTGTTCAGGATATTTGACATCATCCAGCTCCTTTAGTCTCGGCGCATCTTGAATAAACCGTAATCTAATAATAGCTTGATCCATGTATTCGTCATCCCGTGAATCTATTGCATATTGAAAAAACACTTTGGCTTTTTCAATATCAACTTCAACCCCTTTCCCTTTCTCGTATAGATCGGCTAGGTGAAAGGCGGCTTGAGCAGAAGTCGCACCGTATTCGATAGCCTTCTTGTACCATTTTGCTGCTTCCGAATAGTTTACAGGGACACCCCAGCCATTCTCACACAGCAAACCAACATTTGAAGCCCCTTCCCCCTCGCCTTGATTCGCCGCCTTAAGGCTCCATTCCATCGCTAACTTATAATTTGGCGGCATCTCTAAATAATCACTCATATAAGCCCAACCGAGATCTACTTGAGCAACAATATCACCAGCTTTTGCAGCCATTTCGATAAGGAAGAACGCCTTCTTTAAATCCCTTGGAAGCAATTTCCCGACGGCATAAATCCCCCCTAGGTCGCCTTGTGCTTTGCTATTCCCATGCTTTGCTGACTGTTGAAGCCATCGAACAGATGCATCTATATCCTGTGCAACTCCCAAACCATCTCGATACATCTCAGCAATTCGAAGCTCGGCCCGTGCATTTCCATTTGCCGCCAATTCTTTATAAGTAGAAATTGCCTTTGAATAATTCAACAGTTCGAAGTCTCGGTCAGCTTCAATTAAAGAATCAGCTAAAGATTGACTGGGGGATGACAGCAATCCAAACACAACTAGAGTCATAATTTGAACAGCTCTGTCCAATGCAAATTTGCGCATATATTTAGTTGTTAGGATGTTGGCTTGCGCTGTTGTTCTTTTCGGCCACATACTTGGCAAGAATTAGTGTTATGTCGAAATATACTTTTCGGACTGATCCATCCTGAAATTCAATTTCTAAAACATCATAAAGACCTTCTCGGCCCGATCTAACCTCTTGGGTAGTCCGTTTGGCATTGGGAAAGTTTACTTTAATCCAATCATATTCCTCGTCAACCGACCCAACTAAAATAGCATGCTCATAGTCGCTACCGTCCAAAATAACATTAGGTTCTATGGAAACACTCTTCAGTGTTTCAACGCTAGAAGCACCCTCAGTAAGAAATCTTGAAGTGAACACAAGAATCAATGCCGCTCCAATATCGCAGAATATCCACAACCCCTTAGTAAGATAAATTGGCATGAATGGATTAAAAACAAATGCCGTCAGACCGAATACCCAAGGTAAGGCCGAGTATCGCTTTTGATATGCAATAACTGCGGCCCATGCGAATACGGCAAATGCTACGAATCTAAGAGCCGTGTAATACGCCATAGGTAACGGTGCCACTGCCACCATTAGCAGTGTCACACAAATATATACAATAACTAACGGCATGAAGGTGATCTCAGAAAAGAGATGGCTGTGTCAAAATTAATTGAAAATCCATAGAATCAACAAAATAATCCCACCCCAAAAGGCGAATGACAGAATCTTTATATGTGTAGGTGTTTCAATTGTGTGCATGCGAGAGTTAGCGAGGACATTAGCTGCTGGGTGGAAATTGCTGCTCAAATACTCTTGAATTCGGAGTCGTCGCTGATCATCATATTTCCCGATCCAGCCATCGCAAAAGCCATGAATATTGGCAAGCACTTCCTGTTTTGATACTTTAGTTATAGGCAACTCAAACTCCACCATCTCCTCCACAGCTGCAAGGAAGTAAGGCTCGATTGCAACACCGAATTCCGGGTCAAGAATAAGTAATGCAGCATCAGCCTGATCAATGCCGTGCTCTTGAATAAAATATTGACGAAGATACTCTTGAATGCTTACCTTCATAAAATCTACTCCTTCATATCATTTGCTTCTAGTAGACACGCAATAAATTTTTCTTTGTCCCGCACGGACTGAGAATCGACCGACCGCAACACTAGGCACCTTCAACCTAAGCAGTCGCGCCTAAGAAACAATCAATTTCAGATCCAACCAGTCCCATCACATTTCCCACATCCGCCATTTACGCCCCCATCCCCACCGCATCTCGGGCATATTGAATTACCTCGTTGATGAGCAGGATTGTCAACTACAACCCCTTGAACATACGTTGTGGTAATTATCTTTCTCGGAGATTGTGGCGGCACTCTATTCTCAAGGAACTCCAACTTCAATCTTTCAGAGATAAGCTTCTGGCGTGCTATTTCTATTTTCCTTCGCTTTTCTATGGCTGATTTTGAAGGCGCCCCCTTTAAACTACTTAATCCCCATTCTTTAATGGGAATTCTTTTCTTTGGATTCTTCCTTTCAGTTGCAGAAGCTTTCCTATCAACACGCAATCGAGTATTGGCGTTGCTCAAAACGGGTGGGGTTAGTCCATTAGCTAAATAGGCAGCTTCCATCGCCTCGCACATTGCGCTCCCAACTACTGCCGTAGTTTGATTTTCCTTTGCAGGATGAAGGGCAACAGCACTTGAGATTGGTGAGGATTTGATAGTACCTTTTGTTGACTGATGGCCGATGGCAACTTCAGCATTACTCGATACTGAGCATTGGCATGCTTCAGGATATTCGCCCACCACAAAATACTTACCGTCTTTCTCAAAAAGGCGAACAGTTGTTTTCTGTTCTTTTGATACTCGCTTTGCAAAAGCCGCAGCAGCGTTGCGTGAGGAAAATGAACGTGAGGTCATAATATGCAACTCTCAAATTTTATAGCGCCTATATACGTCCGACTTCAAGCGATCGACAAATGAGCATCCCTTCGCGATCATTCACTCATGGATTCTGCTCCGCAATGTTTACACCATCATCATTCTGCCTACTATTTTGAATAATTCATATATGCCAAACGGTCTAGTACTTTTGAGGAGTTGGCCGTTCACTCTTCGACTAGCCTTTAGTTCTGAGCGTAGTCGAAGGGGTAGGGCGAACGGAGTTGGGGGAACGGTGAAGGGGATCAGACAAACCGATGCTGCAGATACTGGATGATGTCGTTCGATTCATACATCCACTGCACCCGACCTTGTGCATCGGCGATGCGCAGGCACGGTGTCTGGATCTTGCCGCCGCCCTGTTGCAGGGCATCGCGATGTTCGGGGTCATGCTGCGCATCGCGCAGGGTGATGGGCAATGACAGTCTGGCCATCTCGTGGCGCACCTTGATGCAGAACGGGCAGGTACTGAAGTGGTAGAGCTGCAACTGACTACATTGCTGGTCGACTTGTTGCTGTGCTTCTACGCTGCGCACGATGCCTTTTGGCATCGCCAGTTTGGCCCACAGCAGCATGAAGGGCATGAGGATCAGGCGCAGGGTTCGGAAGAATATTTTTATCATTGGTTGGATCATTTTATTTCCAGGGTTGTTTTGTGTACGTTTTATCAGAGTGACGCAGCTTACTCACCCGCTTTCGCCCGTGCTACCATATCCTTTACCGCAGCGGTCATGTTCACGGGGGCGAGTTTTGTGTCTGGATGCGCCTTCTGGAAGACACGGAAGACTTCATCCGCGAATGCCTGGCCAATCTCTGCGACCCCGGCAAAATCCAGGATCACCGTTTTGAATTTCTCGAACCTGAAGATCAACCGCTTTGCCTGTGATCTGGACACGAGCTTTTCACCCTCGTACTGACCGAGTTTCACCGGCACGATGGTCTTGGCGAAGGTGTATTCCTCCGGCGCGGCAAATTTGTCGAAGATCTTTTTTGTGGTGCGTTTGCTGTTGTTCAGCAGGCGCATCACGACGAGTGTTCCGGGTGCGTTCTTTGGGCGTTCGATCAACAGGTCGTCGCGGCCATCGTCGTGCATGAAGTGCAGGCTGCCGGAGCGGATGTCGAAAAGGTCGAACATCTTGCTGGAGAAAAAGATCCCCTCGCCGGAATGACGTTCGGGGTCTGTGGTGAACTTGCCCTTGGCCAACTCAAGGATGGCCTCGCGCGGGTCATATAGTTGGAGCGCTTTCTGGATCTTATTGAAGATGCCTTCCCCGTCGTCCGACACCCAGACCTGGGTGTAAAGGGCGTTGCGCGCGCACCATACCTTGATCTTGTCGGAACCGGAGTGGTCGATGGCGTTGTTCACCATTTCAGTAAATCCGTAGCGCCAGATGTCCCGAACATTTTCCGGCAGATCGCGCACGACAGGTGCCAGCAGTGACTGCCATACATGGTCTTCAGACAGGCCTGCGCGCTCGTATTCCTCGCTGATCCGGCTGGTCTCGACAAGAGAGTATTCAACTCCCCGGCCTACGCCGGTCTTTGCGATGAGACCATTTGCCACTGCGGCGCGCAGCCTGGCGCTGGCCGCCTGCCGCGAAAAATCTTGTGCCGCAGCCAGCCGGATAGCGACGTTCTTGCCATCGTCGGATACCAGCTTCAGCAGGGTGAGCATTGAATCGTCGATCATGATTCATCAATAAAGGTAAAGTTGCATGCCGGTAATTGTAAAGCATTGCTTTATTAATTGTAAAGCTTAGTTTGGCTAAACGTAAACGATTGATCCGGCATATGCCAAATGATGACGCGGGTTTCAAGTAGGGTGCGCCTGCGCACCGATTGACTCTGGTGCGCAAGCGCACCCTACAACTGCTACAAGTGCGCTCCCTTCGACTGCCTTTAGTCCTGAGCGTAGTCGAAGGGTCAGGGCGAACGGCATGTATAAAACTGGCACGGTGGCGGATTCTACCCAATCAAATTTCTGACGCCAGCATTTCGGCCAACTTCCCTACTCTGGCCCAATCCAGTTCGAGCGTTCCTTCCGGCATGGCGATGCTCATGCCCTTGTCGAGCACGGTGCCGACGAAGCCGTTGTCGCTGGCGATCGGGCTCATGTAGATCTCGCGTTCTGGGCTGATGCCGTTGCGCACGGCGACCAGGGCGAAGGAGAGGCTGGAGGCTTCGGCGGGGGTTAGGCGCAGGATCAGGTCGTCTGCGAGTTGCAGGCGGATCTGTTTGCCCAGCACGCGGTGCTGGACGCTGCTGACGGCGAAAGACGCTGACTCAGACATTCGCGGGCTCCTTTGCTTCCTTGAGCATTCGCATGCAGTGAATGTTGGCCGCCAGTTCCAGCGCGGTGAAATCGTCCAGCGTCATCAATTCCTGGTTCGCGCCCGCATCCAGCAGCAGGCGCACCAGCGGTGTCTTGCCGGCCGAGGCGCAGTAGATCAGTGCGGTGGCGCCGTTGATGTTTTGCGTGTCTAGCGGCGCGCCCGCCTTGATGAGCGCGCTCGCCCCCGCTTCGCTGTCGGCGAAGCAGGCGAACCACAGTGCGCCGTTGCCGTCCGCATTCAGCAATGCCGGATTCGCACCGCGCGCGAGCAGGGCTTGCACTGCATCGACATCGCCCACGCGTGCCGCATACATCAGCGGTGTGGTGCCGTCGGTCAGCGTGCGGTCGATGCCGCTTTGCAGCGGGTCGCTCACCGGCAGGCCGGCCTGAACCAGCCAGCACTTGAGTTGGTTGTCATTCATATTGGTTCCTCATAGGCGGGTAAGGTGGAGATGCGCGGGTCGTCCAGCGCCATGCCGACGGCGTAGTGATAGATGACCTGGAAGCGGTCGTTCTGCAAGCCGAGCACTTCATGCACCGCATCGTCGAAGAAGCAGCCGATGCCGGTGCCGCGCCAGCCGGCGGCTTCCGCCTCAAGCGTGATGACATGCCCCAGCATGCCCGCCTCCCAGTGCAGGTGGCGGTAGGCAGCCGGATCGGCGGCGACGGGGGCGGCGAATTCGGCCAGCATGATGAAGGTGACGGCGCAATCGGTGGCGATGTCCTGATGGCAGGACAGAGTGCGCGCGGTCTTGCCGGCGCGCGCGGCGATGAGCTGGAACAATGGCGAAGCGGTGTCGGCCGCTTCCCAGGTGAAGGTGTCGCGGAACGCGGCACGCATCGATTCCTTCGCCGCCCCGCTGCGCGGCAGCGCATACACGCCGGGCGCGACACCTTCGACGCGGTGCACCAGCAACACCGGATGCACACGGGCGACATGCGGCCACATCTCCCACACCGGCGAGCCGCCGGGCAACAGGCTGTCCAGCATGCGTTTGAAAAGGGTTTGCGGCATCACCGATGTACCGTCGAAGGTCTGCGCGCTGCGCCGTTTCAGGATGACTTGTGCGGCGCGGATATCTTCGTCGCGCGCGGGGATGGGGATCGGCGGCGCGGATGCGGTTGGCGGTGTGCCGCGCGTGGCATGGGCGACTTCTTCGATGACCGGCCACTGATACAGGGGGCGCGGGTCGAGCAGGCCGGGCTTGCCTGCCCAATGCTGCCAGTCTGTCGGTAAGGCGGTATCCGTTGCATGCAGGGCGACGATCACTTCCGCCTCTTCGTTTTCCACACCGGCGAAATCCTCTGCGCGGTCGCTACCCAGCGCGTGCGCGATGTCTGCCGTGTCGCGCACCAGCAGGCGCGGCTTCCAGCCGTGCAGGGCCGCCGCGTAACTCACGGCGGCGAGCACATGGCCCATGTCGAGCTGGCAATAGCGGAAAGCGCGTTCGCCGTATTTCCATGCCTCGCGCCAATGGATGGAACTGAAACCCAGCCAGGCACCGCCGGACTGCGCGGCACTTCCCCACGCCCGCCGTTCCAGACCGTGGTACAGATTGTGGTAGTGATACAAGCCGTTCTCCAAACCGGCCACGTTGGCGGCGATGAGCCAGGTCTCGGTGGGATGCAGATTGCCGGACGAGGGATGCGCGCGCAGCGACCAGCGCGAACCGCCATATTCTTTCCAGGCGGTGAGGCCGACGCACAGGCGCAACAGCGAGCCGAGATTGGCCGCGTTCAACGGCAGGGAGGGACGCGGGGCGGGAAGCTCACCCCAGGTGATATCGGATACGACGATGTCGCGCGGCAACGCGCTACGCTGCGCGCCGTCCCAATCGCGAAAGGCTTTGGGCTGCGCGTCCCAGTCCAGCGTGCCCGGTCCGGCGGCATAACGGTCCAGCGCATGTTTGCTGCGTGCGTGATAGGCCAGCACGGTGGTGACTTTGGGATCGGTCATGCAATGTCACCGGGAAATTTGTCTTGATGGTTCCGCGTGGGCGCAGGAACGTGCCCACCCTACTCAGCTTAATCCGGTCAGCTCGTCGCTCAGGCAACCGATGGGTTCGGCGAGTGTGCCTTCGGCATCCATCTCGAAACGCACGAGATAGATCTCTTCGTTCGGCATCTCTTGCGCATGGCCGACGTTGACCACCACGCCGCGCGTACCGGCGGCGGCAAGCAAGGCATCGGGTTCCACACCGGGGATGCTGCTCTCGCCGGTCTCTTCCATCGATTCGTTGTACAGGTCTTGCGCGGCGAAGACCATGTCACCCATTTGGAATCTGCTCATGTCATTCACTCCACCAATATATAAATCCGTTCGGGCTGAGCCTGATGAAACTCCTAGCCATTCGACTAAGCCCGCAAGCGGGCAAGTCGCTGGTTATGTCGAAGCCACACGCCCTTACCAATATAAAATCCGTTCGGGCTGAGCTTGTCGAAGCCACACGCCCTTCGACTAGCCTTTAGTCTTGACCCTTCGACTCGCCTTTAGTCCTGAGCTTGTCGAAGGGTCAGGGCGAACGGCATTTTTGATTAAAGCGCAGTGACCAATGACGCTTCACTGCGCAATGAATCTTCGTTGCCCCAGGCTGTGACCATCTCGACGAACCAGCGCGGATCGCGCGGGTGCGGGCAGAACAGATCGTACTCGGCATAGAAGCTGTTGTCGCTGTTGATGGTCAGGGTACCGCACCTGTCGTTGCGGGCATTGCGCCACACGCCTTCGTAACCGGGCAACTGGTTGCCGGGGTCGATGACGCGGGTGACCTGCAGGGCTGCCAGTTCTATCCTGGGCGATGCGCCGGTCGCGGTGAAATTGTCGGCTTCCTTTTGCAGGGCCGCCACGATGCGTTCGGCCAGCGCCTCGAGTTCGACAGGCAACTGGCGCGAGGCGAGCACTACCATATGTCGGCAGGCGCTTTCAGTCTTTCCACCACTTTGCCGCCGAGCAGATGCTCGTCGAATATCTCGGCGACATCGGCCTTGCTCACATTGCTGTACATGATGCCTTCGGGATAGACGAGGACGTTCGGTCCCATGCTGCACGGACCGATGCAGCCGCTGGGTGTCACCATCACTTCGGTGAAGCACTGGCGCTGTTGCCATTGCTTCATGATCTCGTCCACCACTTCGGCACAGCCCTTCTGTGCGCAGGAGCCGCGCGGATGTCCGGCAGGACGGTTCTGCGAGCAGACGATTACGTGTCTATTGGGCTTGGCCATGCTCAGGCACCCGCCGCAATAGCGGTGTGGCTATGGCACTGCTTGGGACAGACGCGTGCGCAGGAGCCGCAACCGATGCAGTCCATCATGTCGGCGAGGGTCATGACCATGCTGTTGTCTTCGTCCTCGTCGTAGTTCTCGTCGTCCTCGCTGCGCTCGACCAGCTCGAACACCTTGCGCGGGCAGACCTTGTAGCAGCGGCCGCAGCCGATGCAGTTGGCCGCATTGAGCGCGGTGACGAAAGTGGGTTCGTAAGGCGTGCCGCCTCGGGTGGTTCCGGTGATGTTTGCCATAGCTTGTTCCCTTTCTAAACTTGTGATTCTTTCTGTGCTGCCGCCAGCTTCGCGCTCGCCACTTCCCAAGCCTGGCAAGCGTCGTAGGTGGATTGCGCGATGCCGGGGATTTCCTTGTAGCCGGCGGGCAACTTGTCTTCGACCAGATCGTGCAACTGCGAAGCCCATTCGCTGGAGATGCGCTTGAGCTTCTTCACTTCCTTGTCGAGGATCTTCAGTTCTTCTTCAGTCATCTTGTTCTCCTTGGGGAGATGAATATCTATTCCGTTCGTGGTGAGCCTGTCGAACCATGATCGGAATAAATACATCACAATCAATTGGAACTACTTTCCCTTCGACAAGCTCAGGGCGAACGGCAGATTTCATCTGGGCTCTTACAGTCCCGCCACTTCCGGATACTTGCCGATCAGTCCCAGTGCGACGGACAACAGCTTGTCGCCCTCGTCCTTCATCTTGGACAGGCTCTCGTATCCGTAGCGGTGCACGTCGCGCAGGGTGCGATCCATCACCACCAGCTTGCCCACGGTGATGATCGCGCGACCGAAACCTTCGTGCGTGATGTTGATGCTGGGCACCGCCATCAGGCCGCATTCTTTTTCGATCAGCGAAGACACGGCGTTGTAGAACGCCTTGATGCGCGCCAGCATGATCTCGTCCGGGTCGCCGATCACGGGGATCTCGCGGCGCTGTTCCTTGGTCACCACATACGGTGCCAGGATGCGGTCGGCAGGCCAACCGTCATAGGTGCCGTAGCTGTCGATGGCGCGCATCTGCTTGACCATCTCCTTGATGAAATCGGTGGACAACAAGTCTGCATCGACTGCCTGGTTCATGTTATTTCTCCTTCGTTAAAATACTTTGTTCGGTTCGAAATATTGGGTGTGCTGCACACCCGGCAAAAAACTAGTTCAACTTCTGTGCGCTCATCTGCGGTGCCCAGCCTGTCCAGCGACCCAGCAGGAATCCAAGTGCCATGCCATTGGCCGCGCCCAGCACAGCACCGATGTCTCCCAGACCAAATGCTGCCGCGATTCCCGCCCCGACCAGCGCCAGCACGGTCGGCAGCAGATAGGCCAGCAACCCGGCCCTGAGCAGATCGCCTTCACTCATGCTCAGGTGCAGCTCGTCGCCTGCGCGCACGGCGGCATCGCATTGCACCGCGATGGTCTTGCGACCATGCGCGAAATATTTCCCCAGTCCCGACACGCCGCAACTGCTGCTGGAGGCACAGCCGCCGCAGCCGGACTTTTCGGTCGGCAGCACCTGGGCGATGCCATCGGCGCTGGAGACAACACGGACGGGTGCGCTGATCATTCCTGCCACTCCTCGTCCTCGGCGAAGCTCTTGCCACCCGCCTGTTTCTTCAGATGTTTCGCCAGCCACACCGGCGGTTCGTTGACCAGATTCTTCTGCAGGCCGCACAGCAGTTCGTCGATGAGCGTGCCTTCATCCACACGCATGGGCTGGATGCTCGCGGCCAATAATTGCTGGATGGCCGATGCGCCCACCGCGTTGCAATACACCGCCGCACAATCGCCCAGCAGCTCGACCTTGGCGGCGAGTTTTCCTTCGTGGCCGTCCATCGCGGTCTCGATGAACTCGGCCACTTCGATCAGTCTTGTTTCCGTCTCGCCCACTTCATAGATGGCGAACGATTCCGCCGCGCCGAAATGCTGATTGACCGCTTTGCGGTCGCTGGTGGCGAATGCGATCTTGACGGTCATCGCGATCTCCTCAGTGGGTTTGACCAGACGCAGGTGTCGCACGACCTTCTCCTGTCCGCTGTGCATAGATGGAGACATAAGCCTCCGGCTCATGGTGACCGTGCTCGACCAGCATGTTGGCCAGATCGAACAGCGCCTGGCGCGTGCCGCGATAGCCGACCCACAGGCGCTGGTAGCCGCCGATGAGGTCGTATTGCGGAAAACCGGCGCGCAACAGCGGCACGCCGAGACGGCGCGATGTTTCCACCGCGTGCGAATTGCTGATGACCAGTTGTGCACCGTTGCGTTTGGCGGCGATCTCCAGGTCTTCCAGATCGCCGATACCGACTTGCGCCGCATTCACGTCCTGCAAGATATTGGCGCGGGCAGGTGCGACCGCGGCAACCACCTCGCAACCCATCTCGGTGACCAGCCGTGCATAGCCGTAGAGCATGTCGGGATCGGCAGCGATGGCGATGCGCGCGAAACCCAGCATGAAGTGACTGTCCACCATCGCGTCCTGCAACTGCGCGCGCTGGCGCTCGATCTTTTCCGGCACGGGCTTGGCACTGATCTCGGCCAATGCGGAAACGAAGGCATCCACCGCTTCCAGCCCCATCAGACTGTCAAAGCGGAAGTCCGGCACCGAGGTCTGCGCCTTGAGGAAATCTGCCGCGTCGTACATGGAGTTGCCCAGCACCAGCGTGGCGATGGATTCACCCATGCTGGCGATGTCACTGACCGGTGTACCGCCCACGGTGAGCGGAGAACTCTCCATCTCGGTAAGGTGACCGTCGAGTGAATCACCGATGTCCGGCAATACCAGCGGACGCAGGCCGAAAGCTTCAATGAGTTCCTTGATGTGTTCGACATCGCCGGGCGTGAGGAAGGAACCGGCCAGCACGTTGACCTGTTTTTTGCGCTTGCCGACTTCGTTGCTCTTTTGCGGCAGCATCACTTCCAGCGTCGCCTTCACCGCCAGCGCGTAACCGCTTTCCAGGCAGCCGGTGAAATCGGGCGTGTTCACCGGCACCACGGGGATGTGGGCGAACTCGGGATGCGCGGCGTAGAAATCCTTCACCAAACGTTTGATGTCGGTGCCCTGCGTTTCGGACAGACCCGTGGTCGGCAGACCGATGAGCGCGGGTTTGCTCTTTTCGCAAACCGCCTTCAAACCGAGGATGACGTTCTCATCCGCACTCATCACCGTGGAGACCTGGTCCATCGCGGTGGTCTGCAAGGGAATGGGCTCGCGGAAGTGGCGCACGAAGAACACCTTGCCGAACGCGGTGCAACCCTGCGAACCGTGCAGCATCGGGATGGCTTTGTTGATGCCGAGGAAAGCGAGCGATGCGCCGACCGGCTGGCTGGCCTTGAGCGGATTCACCGCGAGCGCTTTGTTGCGTTTCAGGATCTCGGCCATGTCATGCTCCCAATTCGATGCCAGGCACCGATGTCTTCGCCCACGGCGACGGTTTGCGCACCGCCGACCACACCGGGCTCTGGATGGTCAGAGCGAGCTGGCGTGCCAGCTCGACCATGCCGCTGTAACCCTCGTAACCGAATTCGCGCTCCTGGTTGATATCGAGGAAAGGGATGCGCGCCTTGAGCGCGGTGTACATGTTGCGGCCGCCGGCAATGAGGATGTCGGCCTGATATTCCTTGACCACACCGAGCAGCGCCTTGGGACTGCCGTCGGTGATCATCTTGGTCTTGTCGCCCATGATCTCGCGGATGCGAGCTTTGTCTTCTTCGGTGGATTTGCTGGTGCCGGTGGCGACCACGTCCATGCCCAGGTCCTGCAGGGCGGAAACGATGGACCATGACTTCACGCCGCCGGTGTAGAGCAGCACGCGCTTGCCGCGCAGACGTTCGCGCCAAGGGTCTAGCTCTGCGTTGATCTTGGCTTCTTCGCGCGCAATCATCGCTTCAGTGCGCTCGGTCAGCGAGGGGTCATTCAGCAGCTTGGCAAAATCCCGGAAGGCATTCGATGTATCGGTCACGCCGTAGAAGCTGCCTTCGAAGAACGGCACCTTGTGATCGGTTTGCAGTTTGCGCGCGATGTTGAGCAATGCCTTGGCGCATACCACCATGCTGGCTTCGGCACGGTGCATGGTCTGCACTTCGTGGAAACGCGCATCGCCGGACAGCGTGCACAGGATGCGCAGGCCCAGCTCGTCGAACAGCGGTGCCACGTTCCAGAATTCGCCCGCGATGTTGTATTCGCCGATGAGGTTGACGTCGTGCACGGTGATGCCGGGGCGTTGCAGTTCGGCAGGCACCGGCAAAGGCTCGCCCGTGCCCACTACATATTTGAACATCGCCTCGCCGGCGATGCGGTTGCCCAGATTCTTGGTGCCGTAGAAACCGGCACAATCCACCGGCACCACCGGCACGCCGGTCTTCTCGGCGGCAGCCTTGCACACCGCACCGATGTCGTCGCCGGTCAGCGCGGGTACGCAGGTGTTGTAGACGAACACAGCTTTGGGGGAATAAGAATCGACCGCCTGCTTGATGGCATGGAACAGGCGCTTTTCGCCGCGCCCCATGATGACGTCCTGCTCGGTGAGGTCGGTGGTCATGCCGATGCGGTACAGGGTCGGGCCGGAAGAGCGAGTGCCGCGGTTGTCCCAGGAACTGCCCGCGCAGGCGATGGGGCCGTGGACGATATGTGCCACGTCGGCGATGGGCAACAGCGCGATCTGCGCGCCGTCGAATGAGCAGCCGCCCGCGGTCGCCCCGGGCTTGGGTCGCGCACAACCGGATTTCTCCTTCTTGTTATGCGCGCAGGCCGGTTCGTTCAGCAGTTCGGCGATGTCCTTGGCTTGCATGGCAATGGCTCACAATGATTGACGCCCTTGTATTCGCAAGTGCCGTGCCAGAGACAGTGATTTGATTTAAATGGGATTTATTTGAGAATGTCTTGTAGCAAACCCGACAAGATCTACTCATGCAACAAATAGATATAGGCCTTCAGGCCTGTTGACACTAATTTATTACAGCCACAGAATGCCCCCGCCCTTTGTATTGTTACTTATGGAGGTCACTATGGCATTTGACACAGATCGCACCGGCACCTGGTTTGTCTACGGCAATACCATTTCCAGTCAGGCCGCAGGCCCCCGGTTTGCCGACCATCTCGCGGCCCGTTTCCCCAAAGTGGCGGCAACTATCGACGAGGCGGATTTCGGCGTGCTGCCCATCGAGGTGGACGCGCTGAAGCTGGCCACGCGCGAGGCGATCCAGAAGAAAGACTGGCCGACCGCAAGCGCGCACTTCACTTTCGTCGACGAGATACTGGAATCGGCCGGGACCGAACTGCACGAGGCGATCGGCATCTCCTACCTGACGAATCTTTTCTACGGCGAGACCTCACCCGAGTTCGCCATGGCGCGCACCCTGATGCCCAAGCGGCTTGCCGCCGCACTGGAGCTCATGGAACGCCATTACGAAGAGTTGCGATAACAGCGTTCACTGCAACGGCACTTGGCCACACATGAAACAAATGAATATCGTCGCGATGTTCCTGCTTTACGGAGTGCTGGCAGCGACACCCGCTGCGGCGGGTACCTTGTACAAATCCGTCGGAAAGGACGGGCGGATCACATACAGCGACAAACCCCCGGCGGAAGATCGGGTAGAGAAGACACTAAGGTCGGAGAGCCTGCCAAACACCGCGCTGCCCGCTGCGACCTATTCCTATGTCGAACAGCTGCGCAAAAATAAAACGTCTGCACCCGCACGGACAAACTCGGTCGTCTTGTTCACGGCAGCCTGGTGCGGTTACTGCAAGCAGGCCAAAGCCTATCTTTCGGGCAAGGGCATCGCTTTCCAGGAGATCGATATCGATACCCGTAGCGGAATGACTGCATTCGCCGAGGCCGGCGGAGGTGGCGGCGTGCCCTTACTCATCGCCGCTGGGCAAAGCGTCCAGGGATTCTCGCCCGCAGCTTACGACGCACTTTTCGCCAAGCGGTAGTTGCGCGTCAGAGTATGCGCCGCACGAAAACTCAGACGGAATACGGCGCAGCCACCCAGCTCTTCACCAGCGCCGCTTCGGTTTCCGGCAGATAACTGAACCCCGCTTCCAGATCGCGTGCGACAGCATAGGCGACCTTGGGCGGGGTGAATGTTCCGGCGACCAGATGGAAATACCAGGCAGAGGGATAGCCCGCCGCGCGGTCGAAAGCCTGCAACTGATTCAACATCTCCACACCCGACAGTTCGACGTTCCACTGGAACGGCTTGAGTGTGCGCGCCTTGCGCGACACCAGCGAGGCGGAGACGACGGGATTGCGATAACGGTCCTGATGCTCGCGCAGGGCGACGATCCAGTGGTCGCTGAAGTGACCGCGCGAGGCGGCGCTGCTATGCGACCACTCGGCGAGCAGACGCGGCAAGCCGGCATCGCGTCCATCGGCCGTCGTCACTTTGGCGAGAGTCTGGCGCATGTCGAGCATGCGGCGGAACTGGTAGCGCGGCGCGCTGACGGGCTGGGCTTCCAGCTCCAGCGGGCTCAGGGGTTCGACGAGTTCCTGCAGATCATCGGGCAGATTGTCGGCGTCGAACAGTTTGCGATCGAGCACCTCCTGCAACTCTTCCACTTCCATCTGCAGGAAATCCGCCGCGTTGGGGCCGTAGGACGCGACGAAATAATGGGTGCATCCCGAATGGCGCGTGACTTGCAGGTCGCTGTCCGCATAGCGTTCGATGAGTTCGTTCATGTCGCCGCCGCAGGCTTCCAGGCTGGCCTTCGCCCACGCTTCGAGGCTGTCCGCGAAGCGCTTGCCATCGGCCTTGATAACGCCGCCGGGCCGGTACCAGCCGCCGCGGTTCAGCGCATAGCGGAAATTGCAGTCGGTGCAGATGCGGTTGGCCGTTTCCAGCAAAGCGGCATGATGCGGACGCGGCGGAATGGCTTCCGTCTCTTCCGCCAGTTTGCGCAACATCTTTTCATCGGGTGTGTGGATACTCATTGCTCATCTCCCAGCAAAAAATCATTCAAGCGTTCGCGCACGGCGGCGCGCACATCCGGTTCTGCGTCGTCCACCATCTCGGCGATGACTTCCAACGGTGCGCGCTGCACCGCTTCCAGACGCACCAGCCAGTCGTCGTCCGCGAGCAGTTTTGCCGCATCGTCCGGCAAACAGCGCTGCGCGACGATGCGACGCACTTCCGCGTCGCTGTCTTTCAGCATCATGCCCAAGGCAAAGGACGGCAGCCGCCGCGCCACTTCCTTGCGCACTTCGCGATCCTCGTCGCCGGCCATGTTCCGCAACTGCCCGTGCGGCAGGCGCTTGGCGACTTGCAGGCGCACCAGATAATCCACGTCGGCCAACAGCGCGTTCAATCTTTCCGGCGCCAAGCGGTTCGCCGCCGTCATGCGCACCTCGCGGTCGCTATCGTGCAGGTAAGCGTCCAGTTCATCAACAGGCACACGGCTCACCACCACGCGCCGCACCACTTCGTCCGCATCGCGCGGCAATTGTCGCACGACCTCCAGCGGGGCATAGCGCGCGGCGATGGCGCGGCGCTCCCAGAAATGATCGTGCAGATAACCCTCGGCGAACTGCGGGTTGCGCCGCAAAAAACGGTCGATCTGCCGCCCGCTCTGTGCGGTGACACAGATATCGCCCGGCACACAGCGCGCCTCGGCCAGTAATGCGCGATGCGGACAAACCGAGCAATCGGCCAGCGCGACCTCCACCAAAGGCGAGACCCCGGAATGATGTTCCGACATGTTCAGGACCTTCAAAGATGACTCCGCAATGAACCCGGGAGAATGATGAGCAACCACCGTGCCAAAATGGTGATGCGGGGAAAATGCCTGTGATGACGGTGAGTTACGCTTCGGGAGGGGGGGCCGGGAGTGGCAGTTTTGTAGCGATTGCGACAGGACTCTGTCACCCGGACTGTCGGATACCGCAGCCACGATACAAAGCCATTTCCGCCCCGCCAACTTTCAGAACTTGCCGTCGTCAACCTGCGTGACGAGCGCGGCGCTGACCTGTTCGAAAGTCAGGATCTGCTTACCTTTGTGGTCCTTCAGAAATTCCTCGGCATCTGTGCGCGTCTCCAGCGGCACGAACTCGTGCCCCATCGGGCCAAGCACATCGGAGCCGATGACATAGAACGCCTTGCGCGCATCGATCTTGCTCAGGCCATAGAATTCGGTGACATGAATCCCCGCGATAGTTTCCTTGCGGTGACCGGGCGCATATTTGGGCAAGTCGTGCAGATACTTGAACATGTCCTTGGCGCCGTCGAAAAAATGCGCGTGACCGTCGCGGTATTTCACCACGGCGACCCAGTTGGGATATTTCGAGACCAGCATGCCGCACACCGGGCACAGATCTTTTGCTCCCGGCTTGGGCACGACAACACCCTCCTGGGCGGCAGCGAATGCCGCCCATAGAGTGAGGAACGACAGGATGACGAGTCGTTTAAGCTGATTCATCTCAGCTCGGCTTCATCATCATCTTCTTGCGCCGCTCTTCGCGGTTCTTGCGGATCATCGACACGTCCTGCGCCATGTCGGTGTAGGCCGCCAGCAATGCCGCATCGAAATTACCCGGTTCGCCGCCGTTGGTGGCCTGCGATGCCTTGAGTGCCGCCTCGTCGCTGTAGGCGACCTTGCTGCGCTTGGTCATCACGCCCTTGATCGAACTGCCGATCAGGAAGCTGGCCTTGCCCACTTCGACCAGCGGTTTGATCTCGGCTGCGGAGGCGTTATCGCCGACGTAGATCGCCTTCGGCTCGCGGTCGACGTTGAGCGACAGGCTGATCGCGGCGCAGTGAATAGAACAGGTGCCGTCGGCGATGTCGTCGCTGTAATGCACGACCATGCGCGAGTGGTGGTACTGCTTGCGGTCCATGCCGCAGTACGGGCACTTGGCATATTTCTCGATGTCGTTCTCGAATGCCTTGGCATCGGGTGCTTTCTTCGGCACGAACTGGGCCGGGGTGCCATCGCCCGCGCAGGATTCGGCAGCTTGCGAAGGCAAGGCGACGAGGCCGACAGCGGCAACGGAAAGTTTCAGCAGATCGCGACGATTCATGTGGTTCTCCTTTTCAAGTTAAAGATGCAAAGCGTGTGATTCCAGTGCTGCATTCTCCCGATTGCTTCCTCTTTGTAGTTATCTGATACTGCTTCACCAGTTCGCCAGGTTGCGCATCACGTTGTAATAGGCCAGCCCCTGCCACAGCGTGGAGAGGCCCAGCACGATGACGAACAGCGCCGCGCCGCGCAAAAGCCAGCCGCGTGTCTTAAGGCCCAGTCTGGCAAACAGAAAACTGGCCGCGAGCATGGACGGCAGCGTGCCCGCGCCGAAAGCCAGCAGCAGCAGACCGCCCTGCAGCGGGCCGGGCGCGGTGGTGGCTTGCACCGCCATCGCCATCACCATCGCGCAGGGCATGAGTCCGTTGAATGCGCCGGCCATGAAGGCACCCTTCACCGGCCCGCGCCGGGTGGCGGCGGCAAAGCGGCCGATGACCCAGGACACCGGCGCGAAGTGCAGCGTGTTGCTGACCGGCAACACGCCCAGCATGTCGAAGCCGAGCAGGATGACCACCAGTCCGGCGACAATCTGCAGGATGCCTTGCGCCTTGCCGAAGATCCCTGTCTGCACTAGCACCGCGCCCAATGTCGCCGCGACCAGTCCGATCAGCACATACACGCCGACCCTGCCCGCATGGTAGGCAACATAGGGCGCGATGTTCCTGTTGCCCTGACGCATGAAGAAACCCGACACCAGCCCGCCGCACATGCCGAGACAATGACCGGTGCCGAGGATGCCGGTCATGAAAGCGATGCCGTAGGAGATCTCGTTAGCGTGCTGCATGGAGCAACTCCACGGCAAGTTTCTCGAAAGTGACCGCATCGGACTCGCCCACCACCTTGGCCTTGATGATGCCGTCGGCACCGACAAAATATGTCGTCGGCAGACCGACCACGCCGTAGGAGCGGGTGATGGCAGAGCCCTCGTCGAGCAGTGCCGGATAGGTCGCGCCGATCTTCTGCATGAAGGCCGCGATGGTCGCCTTGTCCTGTCCCGCGTTCACCGCAAGTATCTGCAGCCCCTGCTCGCGCCTGCGCTGGTAGACCTGCTCGATGGCTTTCATCTCGCCCTCGCAGAAACGGCACCAGTCGGCCCAAAAACGGATGACCACCGGCTTGCCGCGAAAATCCTCGGGAAAGCGCGCCGCCGTGCCGTCCATATATATAGTGGTGAAAGCCGGTGCGACGCTGCCGGTGTTCAGTTTTGGCGCGCTATCGCAGGCGGCGAGCAGCAGAAAAGTCAGCAGGAACAGGGAACGCAACATCTCAGTCCTTCAACAAGATCAGATTCGAATCGGCGACCATGAACGTCGCCACCGCAGCAAACAAAGCAAAGCCCAGCGCCGCGATCCACGCCAACCGCCGCGACATCTGCGGCACGATTGCGGCGAGACTGGGCACGCGTGCGAACGGTTGTATCGCGCCGACGCCCAACCCGGCGGCGGTCGCGGCGAACAGCGGCAGATACAGCCAGTAGCCCTGGTAGTCGTACTCGGGCTTGAGCAGGCAGAACGGGCAATGGTGGTGCGGGTGTTCGTACACATACAGCGAGACGAACGACAAGATTCCTGTGAGCGCGGCGACGAAGGCGGCGGCAGAAGCGGCGGCGACAACATAGGCGGCGCGCAACTTGCGCGCATGCAGCACGGCGACCGCGATGACCGTCAGCAGCGCACCGTAGAAAAGCCACAACCCTTGTTGCGGTGGTAATGCCGAGGCATCAGAGACCAGCGTCTGCGCATCGCTTGAGAACAGACTGCCGCAACAGGAGGTGATGATGTCGGCCTTGAGGTTGAGGAAATACATGAGTTGCAGCGCGAAGGCGAGCAACACGAAGGGCAGGATGCCCATCAGCAAACGGTACTTCACGCGCACCAGCGGATAGTCGTAAGCGCGGCTGTCGGCATGGTTGAGCACCAGCCACACCGCCGCCATGAAGAACACAGCGATCTGCGCAAGCAGCGCGGGGAAGCCGTAAGCATTCGCGTTGAGCGTGCCCACCGCGCACATCGCGCCGACGAACATCACCGCCATCTTGTCGGCTTTGAACACGAACAGCAGCAGCGCGACCAATTGCGTGGCGAAGACGAAGCTGAGCAGGGTCGACATCAGATAGGTGCGCCGCTCCAGACGCAATTGCAGCTCCGAACCGCTGGCAATATCCCAGCGCCGCACCAGTTGCCAGGCGTAGGGCGTGGCCGCGACGAGCAGCAGCACGCTGACGGCGGACGCCAGCAACAACGCGATGATGGCGGGCTGGAACAGCATTATCTTTCGGCCTCCACCAGATGCCCGTCGCGCAGATACACCACGCGGTCGACCACGTTCGATTCGACGACCAGCGGGTCATGGCTGGTCAGGATGATGGTCTTGCCCTGTTGCTTGAGGCTTTCCAGTATCTCCATGAACTCGCGCGATAGCGCAGTATCGAGGTTGGCAGTCGGCTCGTCTGCGATCAGCACCTGCGGATCGTTGATGAGCGCACGCGCGATGGCGACACGCTGCCGCTCGCCGCCGGACAGCCATTCGACACGCGCATCACGGCGCTGGCCGAGCTTCAACGAATCGAGCAGCGCATCGGCGCGCGCGTGCAACGCACGCCAATCGCCGCCGAGCGGATAGGCGGGCAGCATGACGTTGTCGCGCGCGGAAAGTCCCGAGATCAGATTGAACTGTTGGAACACGAAGCCAAATGTCTTGCGACGGATGTCGGTGAGAAAACGTTCCGGCAATCCGGAGATGTCGCGCTCACCCAGTTGCACGCGCCCGCTGGTGGGCCGCGCCATGCAGCCGATGAGGGTCAGCAGCGTGCTCTTGCCCGAACCGCTGGGGCCGCTCAACGCGGTCACCTTGTTCGCTTCGATGGTGAGGTCGATACCGTTGAGCGCCCACAACTCGTTGTGCTGGCCCTGGTGGTATGCCTTGCGGATGTCGGTCAGTTTGATCATGTCAGCCCCGCATCACCGCATCCGGATCGGTGATGGCCGCGCGCCAGATCGGCACGATGGTCGCCACCGTGTAGGGGAAGACGGTGAAGAAGAACAGCGTGACGATCTGGAAACCGTCCACCACCGGTACCAGTTCGAAGCGCGGATACAGCACCGACCAGCCTTTCAGCACCGGCTCGAACAGCGCGGCCGAGAAATGGAACACATGCAGATAAGCGGCGACATAGCCGAGCAGGAACGCGGCGAGCGAGACCAGCGCACCTTCCCAGAATTTCATCTTGAGCACGTCGCCGGTCTCCCAGCCGATCGCTTTGAGGATGCCGATCTCGCGTTTCTCTTCGGCGGAAAGGCCGGAGGCTTTCTCCCAGGCGAAAATGGCGAAGGCGAGGATGCTGCCGGAGAGCAACACCAGCACGATGCCCTCGCGCCAGTTGAAGATGGATTCATAGGTGCGCAGCACTTCCTCGCGCAGGATGATGCGCGCATCGGGCAGTGCTTCGGAGATCTTGCCCGCGATGTTGCGCACTTCCTGCGGATTGGCCACCGACAGCGCGATGTCGTTGTAGTACCCGGCGGGGATGTCGAAGAAGGCGCGGAAATCGGCTTCGCTGAGCAGCAGCAGATCGGCGCTCACCAGTTCCGCCTCATGCGGCAGCACCGCTGCCACGGTGAAGACGAACAGTTTGCCGGTGTAGGAACGGAAGGAGATCAGATTGCCCGGTGCCAGACCGCGCTCGCGCGCAACGGCGGCACCGATCACGATCTTGCCGTCGGCGACCTGTCCAAACCCGTGCGATTCCTGCGACGGCGCCATCAGGGTGTAATTGGCGCTGACCACGTTGTCGTAGAAGTAGCCCCACAAGCGCCCTTCATTATGCTGCACGCCGCGGATGCGTCCGAGCTTTTCCAGATATCTGGGCGGGATCAGGTCATGCCGACCGGCGACCATGCGCTGCACGATGACCTCGGGCGAGTTCTTCAGCACCTGCGCCGCTTCGTGGCGCAATGCGTGCGTATACAGCATCACCGAGGCGAGCAGGAACACGATGACGGTATAGACCAGCAGCAGTCCTAGGTTCTTCAGCTTGCGCCGCGCCAGCGATGACAGCGTGAAATCAATCAGCGCTTTTTGTTTTGCGATCCAGATTTGCATAGGCGGCGGTGAGGTTACGCGGCGGCGGCAATAGTGAGCCGCTGGGGAAGTGTTCGAATGCGAGCGGATGGTCCTGGAACGCGCTTTGCAGATCGGCCTGCGACGGATGACGTGTGTAGCGCGCTTCGGTGAACAGGCACAGGTCGGTCAGGCCCAGTTGCGCCACCAGCCGTTCGTTTGCCGCCAGCGCATTTGCACTCCCCGCGCGCCGGAGGGCAGCATCAGCGAAGGTGAGCAGGAACAACGCCAGACAGAGGGCGAAGAAGGCGAAAGCGTAATGTGATCTTCTCGAATGCATGTGCAGCGCACCGAACCTGGAACCGTGTTCCGTGCTGGATATTCATCTGTATCGAACGATGTGCCGATTGTCGTGCATTCCCCCGCGCAACGGGTGCGACATTTTGTCGCAGCGACCCGCGCAGATGCAGCAGGACAAGTGTTGGGGACGGGGCAGCAATGGCTGGCAGATACATTCGCCATGGAAACAAGGCCGTGCGTTCGAAGTGTAGCGGCGGCAGGAAAAGCCCGGTTACGTGTGCTGTTGTATCCGCGCTACAGCATCTTGCGCAGCACGGTCATGTTCGAATCGCCGAAACCGAGCTTGCGGTAGAACGCCTGTGCGGCCTGGTTGTTGCGGTCGGCCAGCAGGGTGATGCGCACGATGCCGCGCAGCTTGGCCCAGTGCAGTACATGCTCGACCAGTTGCCGCCCCAACCCGCCGCCGCGATATTCACGGCTGACGATCACATCTTCCAGCAGCAAGGCGCGCCCGCCTTCCGCCGTGCTGATGGTGAACAGCGCATTGGCCATACCCGCCACCTTGCCGTCCACGCGCAGCACGAACAGTTTTCCCAGCTCGGGCTCATCGAGGATGGTGCGCAGGCCGCTAATCTGTTTTTGGCGATCCGGCTTGAAATCGCTCTCCAGCGCGAACAGCTCGGCGAGCAGGTCGGCCATGTAAGGCAGGTCGGCGGCAGTGGCGAAACCGATCTCAGTCATCATTCAAACTCCGTGATCCATCAATTCATCAAGGCGACACTCTTCACCTGCGCGCACACAAACATTCCGGCAACCAGGCCAAGATGATCGCGCGAACGGCGGGTGATGCGCGCCAGCAGCCTCTGCGACTCGCCCACCTTCATCAGCACCACCACCTTGTCCGGCCCTTCGTCGCGAATCTCCTCGATGCGCGCATTGAGGATGTTGTTGATGCTCGACCCCTGCGGTGCCTGCGTGGCGATACTCACATCGCGCGCCAGCACGCGGGCGCGCACCGTCGTGCCGAAGGGCTGCTCCACCTTGCTCACCCATAACTGACCACCGCCGAAATCCAGCCGGGTCAAATGATACTTCTCATCCTGCTGCGCCACCGCCGCTTCGATCACCGCACCCGCATCGTCGAAATGCGCGGTGGGCAGGTCGAGCCGCGCGAGCGTTTCGTGCAGTTCGCCGCTGGCGATGACGCGGCCTTTTTCCAACAATACCAGATGGTCTGCCAGCCTTGCCACCTCGTCCATCGCATGACTCACGTAGAGTACCGGGATGTTCAGTTCGCGATGCAGTCGCTCCAGATACGGCAATATCTCCTGCTTGCTGTTGCTGTCGAGTGCGGAGAGCGGCTCATCCATCAGCAGGATACGCGGGCTGGTAAGCAGCGCGCGACCGATGGCGACGCGCTGGCGTTCGCCGCCGGAGAGCAGTGCCGGGTCTTTGCGCTCGATGAGTCGGCTCAGGCCCAGCCATTCCACCACCTGCTCCAGCGGCACTTTGCGCTCGGCAGGGGCGATGCGTTTGAAACCGTATTCCAGATTGGCGCGCACCGACAGGTGCGGGAACAAGCTGGCTTCCTGGAACACGTAACCCAACGGGCGTTTGTGTACCGGCATGAAATCGGTGTCGTTCTGCCAAGTCTCGCCATGCACCTGAAGCGTACCAACAGCACGCTCCAGTCCCGCGATACATCGCAGCAATGTGGTTTTGCCGGAACCAGAAGGGCCGAACAGGGCGGTGACACCGACTGCTGGCGCGATGAAACTTGCGTCCAGCGAGAAGCTGTCCAACTGCATCCGGAAGTGGGCGCGGATGTCGCTCATTTCACCACCCTGGAGAACCTGCTACCCGCAAGATACAAGCCGAGCAGCACGATGAAGGAGAACAACACCATGCCGCCCGCCAGCCAGTGCGCCGGGCCATACTCCATCGCCTCGACATGGTTGTAGATGGAGACCGAGAGCACGCGCGTCTCGCCGGGGATGTTGCCGCCCAGCATCAGCACCACACCGAACTCGCCGACCGTGTGCGCGAAGGCGAGGATGATCGCGGTGAGGAAACCGGGGCGCGCCAGCGGCAGTGCCACGCTGACGAACCGATCCCACACATTCGCGCGCAACGTCGCCGCGACTTCAAGCGGACGGTTGCCGATGGCCTCGAACGCGTTCTGGATCGGCTGCACCGCAAAGGGCAGCGAGAACAGCACCGAACCGACCACCAGTCCGGCGAAACTGAACGGCAATCTTCCCAACCCCAGCGCGGTGGTCAGCTCACCCACCACACCGTGCGGCCCCATCAGCAGCAGCAGATAGAAACCCAGCACCGTCGGCGGGATCACCAGCGGCAACGCCACCACAGCCGCCACCACGCCCTTGTACCACTTGCTGCTGTGCGCCAGCCACCAGGCCAGCGGCGTGGCGATGAGCAGCAAGAGGCAAGTAGTTACGCTCGCCAGCTTGAGGGTGAGCCAGACGGCTTGGATGTCGGCGGGGTCCAGGGTGGTCATCGTATTTTCGTATCAGCGATAATAATATTCCGTTCGCATTGAGCTTGTCGAAATGTGAACGGATTCACCGAACACTTCAACAGGCTTCGACAAGCTCAGCCCGAACGGAAATTTAAACAATAAATTTACGGCAACCCGTAACCGAAACTGCGAATGATCACCTGCGCCTTTTCGCTCTTCAGGAAGACCATGAACGCCCTGGCCGCAATCGGGTCTTTCGCAGCACTCAGCTGCACCGCGCTTTGTTTGATGGGATTGTACATATCCGCCGGCACGATCCACCACGAGCCCTCGGTCACCTTGCCATCCTTGGTGATCTGCGCCAGCGCGATGAACGCCAGCTCGGCATTGCCGGTCGCGGCGAACTGGTAGGTTTGGGTGATGCTCTCGCCCGTCACCAGTTTGCTCTGCACCCTGTCCCACAGATTCATCTTTTGCAGAGTCTCCTGTGCAGCCAGACCGTAAGGCGCGAGCTTGGGATCGGCATAGGCGATCTTGTTGAAACCATCCTTGCCCAGCACGGCGCCCTTGCTATCCACGAAGCCGGGCTTAGCGCTCCACAGCACCAGTGTTCCCAGTGCATAGACGAAGCGCGAATCTTTGACAGCCAATCCTTCCTGCTCCAACAGTTTGGGGTTCTTCTCATCGGCGGCAAGGAACACGTCATACGGCGCACCGTTCTGTATCTGCGAATAGAACTTGCCGCTGGAACCGAAGCTGAACTTCACCGTGTGACCGGTCTCCTTCTGGAACAGCTCGGCGATCTGCTGCACCGGTGCGGTAAAATTGGCGGCCACGGCGGCAGTTACTTCGCCTGCATTCGCCACCTGCGCCATCGTTGCCAACAGCGCGCCCAACAACCCAAACCTGATCGACTTCATCTTTGCTCTCCTTTTTACATTATGCATTGACTGCGAGAATAACGTGCGATGCCTTGATCAGCGCACATGCCTTTACCCCTTCTTTCAACCCCAGCGACTTGATGCTGTCGTTGGTCACGATGGCCGCCACGGTCTTGCCGCCGGACAATTCGATGATGACTTCGCCGCTGACCGCGCCTTCCTGGCAGCGCACCACTGTGCCGCGCAACTCGTTGCGGGCGCTGGTCTTGAAACCGTCGGAGGTGGTGACGATCACCCAGGGCGCCTTGATCATCGCGTAGGCCTCGCTGCCGACCTTGAGCGCCAGATGCTCAACACTCTCGTTGGTGATCACCGCCGCCAGCGTGTCGCCGCTGCCGATGTCCAGCACCACTTCGGCATTGATTGGCCCGGTCTTGATGGTTTTCACCGTCCCCAAAAACTGGTTGCGCGCACTTGTCTTCATATCGAATCTCCTGATCACGTGGTAATACTCATCGAAGTCATCCATCACTTCGGCCAATTTTTTCAGCACCTGCTCGCGTTCCTGTTCCAGCCGGCGGTAGGCGCCGACCACGCGGCGGCCATACGTGGTGAGCGTCGTACCGCCGCCCTTCTGCCCGCCTGTCTTGCGCTCCACCAGCGGCTGCTCGGAAAGGTTGTTGATCGCCTCGACCGCCTCCCACNNACCTTGTAGCTCATGCCCATCGCACTTGCCGCCGCCGTGATGGAACCGGTCGCGGCGATGCGCTCCAGCAATTCCAGATGGTCCCAGCGCCTGCCGCGGGCGAGCCGCAGGCCGGGCACCGCACCCAGTTCGGTTTTCTCTGCTACGGATTGCGTCATGTCGCCCCCACTCGTTATCACCTTGTCGACATAACGTATTGCAAAGAGAATGCCAGGGCGTGCGAAATCAGCCGCAAACCGCGCCAGTATTGAGTTTTAAGGATTTAATGGGGGTGCTTCAGGAACGGTCAAAACCATCCGCTTTGTGCCAGTCAGAACAATTTGGCGGGATCGTTACAACGCAAAGGTTATAACGCTTTCCCGCCCGGATGGATGAGCCGATATCTCAGGGGAACTCGTAGCCGAAGCCGCGCATCACCTTCTGCGCTTTCTCGCTCTTCAGGAAAACGAGGAAAGCCTTGGCCGCAGCCGGATCTTTTGCACCGCTCAACAACACCGCACTCTGGCGGATGGGATTGTGCATCTCGGGCGGCACCAGCCACCAGGAACCGGAACTCACCTTGCCGTCGCGCATCACCTGCGACAGCGGGACAAGCGCCAGTTCCGTTCTTTCGCTGGCGGCGAATCGATATGTCTCGATCACATCGTCACCCTTGTCCAGCTTGCGCTGCATCGCATTCCACATCGTCAGCTTGGCCAGCGTCTCTTTCGCCGCCACGCCGTAGGGCGAGTTGACCGGATTGGGAATCGCCAGCAGGTTGAAGTTGCCACGATTAAGTACCAGTCCCTTGTCATCCACGAAACCGTCTTGCGCGCTCCACAGCACCAGCCGACCCGTGGCATAGATGAAACGCGAACCGGCGACGGCGGTTCCTTCCTGCATCATGCGCTTGGGCAGTTCCTCATCTGCCGAGAGGAACACATCGAACGCCGCGCCTTTTTTGATCTGCGAATACAACTTGCCACTGGCACCCGGTGTGAGCTTCAGCGTGTGGCCGCTCTCCTTCTGGAACAAGGGGGCAAGGCGCTCCATCGTCGCGGCAAAGTTCGATGCCACCGCGACACTCACCTCGCCGGCCTGCACCGGCGAAGTCATCAGCCCGCACAACATCAATACGGCGGCGATATGGTTACGCAATGGGATCTGCATCTTCGACTCCTGACTGGAATGGCTACCATGATAACAAGCTGGCTGAGGAGCGGCGAACTGTATCTAGACCTTTTGGCATATTGACCGAGGGGTTTTGAGCGGGTACGGTGCGGGCTGGCCCGATCAAACTGGTCATAAAGAAGAAGCAGTTGCGGAATCATAGACAACTTTATGGTTAAGCGTAATGCACTATCCACCAAAGGGGATGTCCATGGGCGAACAAGTCACCAAAGGGATTGATGAAAAGTATTGCAGCGAGTGTGGCGCTATCATAAAAGTAAAGGCGGTGATATGCCCGAAATGTGGCGTTCGACAATCCGGCCCATCGGCAACGATAAACCTTGGCCCGCTCGCCTCGAATGGCAAAAGCCGAATCGCGGCAGCGCTCTTCGCGTTCTTCCTTGGGGGCTTCGGGGCGCACAAATTCTATCTTGGACAAATCGGACTGGGCATCCTCTATCTGGTATTTTGCTGGACGTTCATCCCGGCATTTATTGCGTTCATAGAGTTCATTCTGTATCTCACGATGAGCGATGATGCATTCGACCAAAAATACGGGCACGTCTGAACCCGAACCAGGTTGCTTCTGTCTGTGATCCACGGGCCGCCAATATATGTTCACCACCAGATAACAGGACTATCACCATGTTTGAAAAAATAAAGGGCCTCGGCTCACAAGTCGCAAACAAGGCGAACGACGCCGTCGAGGGAGTGACCACTTCCGTCAAGGGCGGGGTCGAGTCACTCGCCCAGACCGCATCCGACATGACCGACGCTTTGAATGAAAAGGCTGTCCGTGCATCGACGGCCCAGATGTGCAGCATCCTCGAGATAGCGCTGGACGAACTCAAGACCCGCCCTCTGTCAGCGCAGCCTGTATCGCTCAAGGCGACCGTGAATATCGGGATAGCCGCACTTGAGATGGAGATCCGGGTGCCGCCAGGCACAAAGAATGAGTTGAACGACTCCGGTTCGGATTGACGCCCATATTGTGAGACGCGTAAATGCCCGATCCCGCTGACACCCCCACCCCACCCTGCTACGCCGTCATCTTCACCTCCCTCCGCACCGAGGGCGATAACGGCTATGCCGAAATGGCAAAGCACATCGCGGAGCTGGCGAAACAGCAGCCCGGGTTTATCGGCATGGAGAGCGCACGGAACGAGCTGGGTATCACGGTCTCGTACTGGGAGAGCCTGGAGGCGATCAAGGCGTGGAAGGAGAATCTCGACCATCGCCAGGCACAGAGCCGCGCACAGGAGTGGTACAAGTCGTTCCGGGTGCGCGTTTGCCGCGTGGAACGCGAGTACGGGTTCTAGCCTGGGCAGGCCGGATACCGTTACACTGCGCCATTGCTGCGTGAACCCGCTTTCATATCCATCACTTAATTCAAGGAGATTCAACAATGAAAAGAAGCATCGGCGTACTGTTACTGGGCGCATGGCTCATCCTCACCGGACTGGCACATCTGCTCCATTTCAGTTTCTCCGGCATGGGCACGGTCATGGCCATTCTTGCCACCGCCTCCGGAGTGATGATCATTCTGGGACTGTAAGGACAGCGAAGCCGTCTTGCCGATGAAGCGACCTTTCCTCATCCTTGTGCTTGTGCTGCTCGGCTGCAGCAAACCCGTTGTCACCGGCGACTGGAAGAACGCGCCGGTCGATCCCATCAAGCCGGGAGCCATCGTGAAGCTCCGCGTCGCCTACGCGAACAATCCGCGTCTGGCGCGCTTCTCGCCGGACCATCTGCGCATCGTGCTGGCTTCCGCCCAACTGACCATGTGGAAGAACTTCGGCACCTTCGTCGAGTTCACCGACATCACTGAGACCGGGGTCGAGCAGATGTTCGCGCTCATCCCGTCGCCGATACGGGCGGCACGCGTCGAATCGATCTATGACTTCAAGTCCGGGACCGGTGACAGACGCATGCTGGCCGAGGGAATCAACAACACGCTGACCGAACGCAAGACGAAACTGGAAGATGCGCTGACCTTTGCGGCGCCCTATCTGCCGGGTTCGCCGCCAAAGGACCTGATGGCGCTTTCCGAATCGCTGACGAAAGTAATGCTGGAAAGGCTGGAACAGTGGCGCCATGTCATGGCGGCCGACGGGGCGCCGGTACTCGATGCCTCGCCGTACAACGAATGGGTCTACTGGGACACGCTGGGTTACGGCAACCTGCAATACGATCTGGTGCTGACCAACCAGTTCATCGCCAGCGCCGAGTACTACGGCGTCGACATCCATTCCGCGATCCGAGGCGGGGTGACGGTGGGCACCACTTCCTACAGCCGCAACAGCCCGTATGCTTCATATGTATTCATGAGCACGTTCCCGTTCACGGACAATTCCGGGAACACGCGGCAGTTGCGTGACGGCGACTATTCCGAAGAATTGGCCGCAGAGCTCGCGGGAGCCTATCTGGCACACGAGATCGGTCACCTCCTGTTCCAGCTCGGCCACCCTTTCGGCCAAAAAGCATGCGCGATGAATCCGGTCAGCATGCTGCGTTTCCGCGAGTGGTACACCCAGATCAACGGCAAGGAATGTCCGATCGGCAGCCGCCCGGAAATGAGAGCCGGCGCGATTCCACCCTCGTTCAACGGGGACTGGCTGAAGTTGACGCCTGCACCATAGGTACAAACAGAGTCGCCCCCTTTTTTCTGGATGGGGAATTGCAGTTTCGACCTCCAGCTCGGCCATCTCCACACCCGCATCAGGCTTGATTGTTCCCCGCAGCAGGATGAAAATCCCAGCATCTGCCCGATTCGGTTACTGCCATGGAACTGAACGATCCGATACTGAAGGTTCTCTATGCGTACACCAAGGCGTTGTCGGTCGCTCTGGGTTACCGCGATCAGTTGACGCGCCTGCACTCCGAGCGGGTGCGCGACCTTTCTGCAGCGATCGGCATCTGCAGTGGATTGTCCGAAAGCCAGCTGGAAGCCCTGAAAATCGCGGCATCATTCCACGATATCGGCAAGATCGGTATCCCCGACCACATCCTGCTGAAACCTTCAGCTTTCACCGCGGAGGAGTGGGGGCAGATGAAGAAGCATTCCGAGATCGGTGCAGAGATCATCGCGGCGACCGAGATCGATGGCGCACACCAGGCCTCGGTAGT
The DNA here is from genome assembly GCA_003445795.1 of Gallionellaceae bacterium. Classification (GTDB taxonomy): domain Bacteria; phylum Pseudomonadota; class Gammaproteobacteria; order Burkholderiales; family Gallionellaceae; genus Sideroxyarcus. Next base: position 21,886 of record DMCN01000089.1, on the reverse strand, counting down.
GATCCGCCACCATCATGAACACTTCGACGGCTCCGGTTATCCGGACGGTCTCGATCGCGAGAATATCCCGATCTGCGCCCGTATCATCTCCATAGCCGACAGCTACGATGCCATGACCGTCACCAGGACATACCACAGCGCCAAACCCCACCCGGAGGTGATAGAGATCATGCGCAAGGAAACCGGGATCAAACACGACCCCGCGCTGATGGATATCTTTTACGAAGTCATCGAATCAGGCGAATTCAGCCCGATCAAGGGCCGATCAGCGTAGTGCGCCGATGTAGCGACCGCTATCTTTGTTCTCTTCGATCTTGGCGGTTGCGGCAGGTGTGTCGAGCAGGCCGAACTGGTTCATCAGCTGGATGACGACGAGCACCAGTTCCGGATCGTCGGCATTGCTGAGTTCTTTCAGGGTGAGTTCGGCGTAGCCCAGGTCGCCGCTCATTTTGACCAGGTCCAGATTGGTCCCCGTTTTTTTTGCCAATACCTTTAACTTGGCCAGTAAGGCCAAGGTTGCTGGATCAAGCATGCTTAAGCTCCCGTTTTTTTGCTTTTATTATTTTCGTTATGCAAGCGTTTTAGTTATAAACGATTCCCCCTAAAACTCTTTTGATCACTCTTCATCCACTTGCGCCAGCACGACGCCGATGGCTTGTTCAATATCCTGGGTCAGGCTCAGGCAGTGTTCGCCACCGCCCACCAGATAGACGTTGAACTTCCCGCCCTGCAACGCAGGCGGCAGACGTGCAGGCATGTCATCGTCGTTGCAGAAGGTGAAACGCAGATCCGGCCAGTTCTTCTTCAAAGACTCCAGCGCGGCATCGTTCAGCGTGCCGATGGAAGTGGCCGCATCGGCGATCTGCTGCAATGTGGCGACGGAAAGCATGATCAGTCTTCCTCGGTGTCGGCGAAGCGGCTCAGCGACTTCGCTTCCACGCCGAGTATCTTGGCGAGCCAGGGCGGCGGCGCGTCGAGCACGGCTTGCAGGCGTTGCAGCGCGATGCTGGCCTTGCCGCCTTCCGGTGCTTTCACCGGATGAATGTTGGCGCGCACGGCTTTTGCTGCAGCCGGACCGCCGATGGATTGCACATAGACGATCTGGCAATCCTTGATGAGGTTGGCGCGCGCGACGTTCTTGTCTTCGGCATCGTCGGCGAAGCTGGTGGAACGGATCTCGATCAGGCGGATGTCTTCGGGCCCGACCTGATAGATGAGGAAACGCGGGCAGGAACCGAAGTGACCGTCCAGGTTCTCCTCGGTGTTCGACGCCACCGCCACGCGCAGACTGCCGGGCATGTCGCCATCCTTGTAGGCGGCCAGCGGCGGCAGATCTTCGGCGTCGGCAGATTGGCCCCACAGATGGCGCACGGCCAGTTTGATCGAGGCGCTATCCATGTCCGGATCGACCGTCTCTTCGCCTGAGAGGATGAGCTTGATGTCGGCCACGGTCACCTTGGCGAGTTTCTCTTCGGTGATCGGCAGGCCGAGGTTGTCCCCCAGCTTGGCCGCGAAGGCACCCGCATTCACATCGGCGAGGACGCGCGCGGCTTGCGCGATGCGCAACGCGGCGGCTTTGGTGATGACGGTGGTGGTAGTCATATCGATACCTCTTGTTTTTTCAACACCCCCAAGCCGTTCGGCCTGAGCTTGTCGAAGGCTATTTGTCCGCTCACCCTTCGACAGGCTCAGGGCGAACGGAAATTTTGTTACGCTGCGATCTGCGTGATGCAACCCTTGATCGGGCAGACCTTCACGCACTGAGGCTTGTCGAAATCGCCTTCGCACTCGGTGCATTCGTTGGCGTTGATGACGTACACGCCCTTCTTCACGCTGATGGAAGCCGTGGGGCAATCTGCCACGCAATCGTCGCAACCGGTGCACAAATCAGCATTGATCTTATATGCCATGATAATTCTCCTAGTCGTTTATTCCGCAGCATCCAGACGTTTGGCGCGCAACGAGATCGGCAACCGGGCCGGAGCCGGCTGTGGCTCAATGTAATACGTGCCGCCATTGTTCAGCTTGATCTCGCCGCCCCACTTCTCCGGGGTGTCGAACTCCATCGAAACGATGGCGTCCTCGAGGTCGCGCTTGGGCAGGTAGAACACGTACGCGCCTTTGCTGCCTTGGATCATGATGTTGGCCATTACTACTTCCTTTCGGCTCCAGCCTCTCCCGCAAGCGGGAGAGGTTTGGAAAGAGGTACGTTAGCGCACCAGGTCGTGGTTGTAGTCCGTAGTCCCCATACCGCGAGTCTCTTCGTCCAGACGCTCCAGCACTGCATTTGTCAGTGTGGTGAGCATCTGCATCGCGCCTTCATAGCCCAGTGTTGTCGAGCGATGCAGGTGGTGACGATCGAAGATCGGGAAGCCGATACGGATCAGCGGAACCTCGAACTCTTTGCCCTTGGCCAGCGTGTCGCGCTGGATGAACTTGCCGTAGGAGTTGCCGATCATGAAATCCGGCTTCTCGGTCAGCACCAGAGAGCGGAAGTGCCACAGGTCGGCACCCGCGAACAGCTGGGTGTTCTTGCCGTAGGGGCTCTCGTCCAGCATCTTCTGCATGGCCTTCGTCCACTTCTTGCTGCCGTTGTTGCACAGCACGTGCAGCGGCTCGATACCCAGCTCCATCAGGAACTTGGTCATGCCCAGCGTGAAGTCGGGATCGCCGTACAGGCTGATCTTCTTGCCGTGCAGCCAGGTGTGGCTGTCGGTCATCATGTCGACGAAGCGGCCGCGCTCTTTCAGCAATGAGGGCGGGATCGCTTTGCCGGTGACTTCGGACACTTTCATCAGCCACTCGTCGGTCCACTCCAGACCCATGGGGATGTTCAGCTTCGGCACTTCATGCTTCCATGTGGTGTCGAGGAACTTCTTGGTCTTTTCCAGCTGCATCGGCTGCATCAGGAAAGTTGTCACTGCGTTCGGTGCGTCCTTGATCTCGTCCTGGGTCGTGCCGCCGGCGTACATGCGGAACTGGCCGTCAGCCGGTGTATCCAGCACTTCGGTCGGATCGCTCAGCATGGTGTGCGCAACGCCCATCTCGTCCAGCATGCGATGGATGACGCGGTAGTTGCCGAGGTAGGTCTCGAAGCCGGGAACGATGTTGATCTTGCCGTTCTTGCCGACGACCTTGTCGTCCATGCTGTTGCGGGTGAAGTAGCCGATGATGCCTTCGAACATGTTGTCCCAGCCGGTCACATGCGAACCCACGAACGACGGGGTGTGCGCGAACGGAACCGGATAGTCGTCGGGGATGTTGCCGGCCTTCTTGGTGTTGCGGATGAAGGCGTTCAGGTCGTCACCGATAACTTCGGCCATGCAGGTCGTGGATACGGCGATCACGTCCGGCTTGTAGATGGCGCGGCAGTTTTCCAAACCGTCGATCATGTTCTTCTGACCGCCGAACACGGCTGCGTCTTCAGTCATGGAGTCGGATACGCAAGACACGGGCTCACGGAAGTGACGGTTGAAGTAGGTGCGGAAGTAAGCCACGCAGCCTTGCGAACCGTGCACGTACGGCATGGTCTTCTCGAAGCCCAGTGCGCACAGCACCGCGCCCAGGGGTTGGCAGGCCTTGGCCGGGTTGACGGTCAACGCTTCGCGCTTGAAGTTGAGTTCGCGGTACTCCATCGTGGTTGTCCACTTGAAGGTGTCCTGAACCTTGTCGGCTTCATGGCGCTCTTCGAAAGAGTTCTGTTTGTTGGTCAGCGATTCCTTGTACTCGTCCTGACGGAACAATGGATAACAGGGTTTGATGTCATCAGCTTGTTGCATTTTTATCTCCTTAGCCGCACTGCCAATTTGCAGATGCCGGCACAGATTGATAGATGGGCGGCGTCGCCACCGCCCGCTTGTTTCTTACGCTGCCTTCTTTTCCGTTTCGGAATCAGCCTTCTTCAGCCACGGTGCCTGCATCTTGCCCCAGCACGGGTTGTTCAAAGTCATGTCCATGTCGCGGGCGAAGATGGCGAAGCCGTCGTAGCCGTGGTACGGGCCGGAGTAGTCCCAGCTGTGCATCTGGCGGAAGGGAACACCCATCTTTTGGAAGATGAACTTTTCCTTGATGCCGGAGCCGACCAGGTCGGGCTTGACGCGCTTGACGAACTCCTCGAACTCGAAGCCGGTGACGTCGTCGTACAGCAGTGTGGCGTTGCCCATATCCTTGATGGTGCGGTCGTAGTCGTCGCCGTGGGCGAACTCGTAACCGGTACCGACCACTTCCATGCCCAGGTCTTCATAGGCACCGATCACGTGACGCGGACGCAGACCACCCACGTACAGCATGACGCGCTTGCCCTGCAGACGCGGCTTGTACTTGTCGATGACAGCTTGCATCAGCGGCTGGTACTTGGCGATGACGCGCTCGGCACCTTCCTTGATCTTGTCGTCGAACTTGGCGGCGATGGCACGCAGCGACTCGGCAACCTTGGTCGGGCCGAAGAAGTTGTATTCCATCCAGGGGATGTTGTACTTCTCTTCCATGTGGCGCGCGATGTAGTTCATCGAACGGTAGCAGTGGATCAGGTTGACCTTGACGTAGGGTGTCTTCTCCATCTCGGCGATGGTGCCGTCGCCGGACCATTGTGCAACAACGCGCAGACCCATCTCTTCCAGCAGGATGCGGGAAGACCAGGCGTCGCCGCCGATGTTGTAGTCGCCGATCACGGCCACATCGTACGGTGTGCTCTCGAATGCCTTGCCATCGCGGCGCGGCAGCACCCAGTCACGGATCGCGTCGTTGGCGATGTGGTGACCCAGCGATTGCGACACGCCGCGGAAACCCTCGCAGCGCACCGGCACGACCGGCTTGTCGATCTCTTTGGCGGCTTTCTTGGAAACGGCCTCGATGTCGTCACCGATCAGACCGATCGGGCACTCGGATTGCACGGAGATACCTTTGTTCAGCGGGAACAGTTGTTCGATCTCGCCGATCAGTTTGGCGAGCTTCTTGTCGCCGCCGAACACGATGTCTTTTTCCTGGAAATCGGAAGTGAAGTTCATCGTTCCGAAAGTGTTCACGCCGGTGGTGCCGACGTAGTAGTTACGGCGACCGGCGCGGGAATACTGACCGCAGCCGACCGGGCCGTGGGAAATGTGGATCATGTCCTTGATCGGGCCCCACACCACGCCTTTTGAACCGGCGTATGCGCAACCACGAATGGTCATCACGCCCGGCAACGATTTGCGGTTTGAGGTGATGCACTTCTTGGACTGTTCGATCGAGTGATCATTGACGGCGAGGTGTTTCTCGCGGTCTTTCTTTGCTTTCTCTGGATAAACCTCAAGCACCTCCTGAATCAGGGCCTGGGTTTCTTCGCGTGTTAATGCTGTCATTTCATTCTCCTTAATTGACCCACTAATCTGTGGCGTCCGTCAGAGTTTCATTTCGGTGAGGCTGGCGGACCGGACGCTGCCGACCCGCCACTCTCAAGCCCTTTTATCAGGCAGCCAGTTCGGCAGCCTTCTTGCCGATGATGGAGGTATCTTCAACTTCCATGATGCCGAATTCCATCAACAGTTCTTCCAGCTCGTCCATGGTGATCGGGGTGGGGATAACGAACTTCTTGTTGTCCACAACCTTCTTCGCCAGTGAGCGATACTCGTCGGCCTGTTTTGCTGTCGGATCGTATTCGATCACGGTCATGCGGCGGATCTCGGCGTGCTGCACAGCGTTGTCGCGCGGCACGAAGTGGATCATCTGTGTGCCCAGCTTGGAAGCCAGTGCCATGATGAGTTCATCTTCGCGGTCGGTTTGACGGCTGTTGCAGATCAGACCTGCCAGACGCACGCTGCCGGAGTTCGCATACTTCACGATGCCCTTGGCAATGTTGTTGGCGGCATACATCGCCATCATTTCGCCGGAGCAAACGATGTAGATCTCCTGCGCCTTGTTTTCACGGATCGGCATCGCGAAACCGCCGCACACCACGTCACCCAACACGTCGTAGAACACGAAGTCGAGTTCGTCGTCGTAAGCACCTTCTTCTTCGAGGAAGTTGATGGCGGTGATAACGCCGCGGCCGGCACAGCCAACACCGGGCTCAGGACCACCGGACTCGACGCACTTGATGCCGCCGTAACCAACCGACAACACGTCTTCGAGTTCCAGATCCTCGACGCTACCGGCTTCGGCAGCCAGTTCCATCACGGAGTTCTGAGCCTTCGAGTGCAGAATCAGGCGGGTAGAGTCGGCCTTGGGGTCGCAACCGACGATCATTACTTTCTTGCCCATTTCAGCAAGAGCCGCTACCAGGTTCTGGGTCGTGGTGGATTTACCGATACCACCCTTCCCGTAAATTGCGCATTGACGCAGTGCCATGTTAGTCTCCTTGAGAGTTGCAAAATTTAAGTCGCGATTGAAAACTGTCGCTCGCACCCAGTACATCGCAAGCTCCGTGCCACCCCACCCACAAACACCCAACCGCCTGAAATGAATAAGAAAAATAATTCGACCCCACAAGCGTTGGCGGATGTGGAACACAACAAGAACGAAGCCTTTGTAGCAGTAGCGACAACACCGACAGTGGTCCTGCCCCGCTCGGCCCGGCTCCCCATCAACCGCTGCAACCTGCCCGCCGACATCCTCGGCGGCCTCACCTTCCAGCGCTCCCCCGTCGCGCTCGAACTTGACGGCGTCGCCCAGTTCCACCGCGGCCTGTTCAAACTGCTGGATAGGATCGACGACGCCAAGGAAAGAGCCGACGCCTTCACCATGCACATGAACGCCTCGTTCTACCTGGACGAACCGGAACAGGCGGGCTACAGCGCCCAATCGAAACAAAAGAGACAAAAGGCCGACTACCTGCGCATGGTGCGCGGCTGGAGCTTCGATGCGGATGGCCGCGAAGGTGCGGCATTGAAAGGCTGGGTGGAATCGCGCTTCGGATTATTGCCAAGACACCACGGCGGACAGATACGCGACCTGTCGGGCGATGCCTACCGCCGCTACCTGGAGATGCGCGCGACCGCAGTGTATGGAACCAACGCGCTCGAATCGCAGTTCGACCTGCTCTACACCTACTGCCAATACGAACTCGCCCGACTCTATCCCGGTGAGACCCACCTCACCCTCTATCGAGGCGTCAACCGCGTAGACGAACACGAGACACTGGCGACGCTGGACAACAAGCACCGCGTGGTGCTGTTCAATAACCTGAATTCTTTCACCGCCAACCGCGAACGCGCCGANNTGTATGAGGTTAGTATTGCGGCGTATTGATTGCCACGATTCCAATTTAGTTGAAAGCAATTAGGTAGCATCAATTTCCAAGGAGAAGAGATGAAACTATTAATTGCTCTAGTCTGGCTACCACTGGTAGCAACTGCACATGCTGCGAGCTTCGATTGTGCAAAAGCGGGCACGAAGGTCGAGCATATCATCTGCAACGATCCGCAAATCTCGCACATGGATGAGCAACTGGCACAGAACTACAAGACGGCGCTACAAGATCAATCGAATGCCAAACTAGGCAAGCAAGAACAAAGACAATGGATGAAGGAGCGCAATGTTTGCGCAGATGTAGCTTGTGTGCAGGAAGCTTATAGAAAACGAATCGCGCAATTAAGCACTACTCAGGGTATTGAAAAAGAGAAGCCGATAGCAATCATGCAACGGCAGACACCGCCAGAGGTTGCAAGCGTCGAACGCTGGTTCAAAGAAAACAAACAACCGCGCTGGCCCAATCCGTCGCATTTGTACGTGAGCGTAGCCATAGAGGGCGATCATGTGTGCGGTCTCCTCTTCTCGTCTGCAATGGGCACAAATCGTCTTGACCGCTCATTACTAGTTGGAAGAGTTGCATCAGGTCGTATCGAAGTGCAATACGCAAGCTCGTATTATTCGAAACAGAAGCAAGTGGCAACAGCGCATCTCGAGCGGCACGGTGATCAGTTGCACTGGAAACCGATTGGAAGCGGATTATCGACCAGCGGGTTCTGGGGAGACACTCTACTCTCGCATACTGATAAGCCCTATGCACCACTTACCAAGTGGCATTACGAACGGTGCAAAGCACTGCGTGACAAAACGTCCATCGAAGCTATCGATCTTCATCTTGATCCGTAATACCTTGGAATAATAGAGGACGGCTTCCTGAGCCAGCCGTCCTTCTAAATCCTCATAGCCTCATACATGCCTTTTCCTTGGCCGATTTCTTGCTCAATACCTTCCTGTAGCGCTCTGCAACATCGGCTGTCATCAGTCTGACTCCCGCAATCCCAACATCTACCGCCTTCGCATGCGGTGCATCGCGGTTGTAGGCAATCCGACATCGCCAGCGTTTGTTGTCGAGTCGCGTTCGCAACCTTTCAGGAAAAGACGATGAAGTTCTACATGACACCCGGTTCGTGCTCGACCGGTATCCACATCCTGCTCGAAGAGCTGGAACTGGTGTTCGAGGTGACTCTGGTGAATCTGATGGCGGGCGATCATCTGCGGCCGGAGAATCTGGCGGTCAATCCGAAGGCGACTATCCCGACGCTGGTGCGCGACGACGGTTCAGCCATCACCGAATTCCAGGCTATCGCGTGGTGGCTGGCGCGTGCTTACCCCAAAGCGAAGTTGCTGCCGGATGACACCGAGGGCGAGGTGCGTGTGATCGAGACGCTGGACTACGTGGTGGGCACGATCCACGGACAGGGTTACACGCGCATCTTCACCACCGAGAATTATTCGACCAACAAAGCCGAACACGAGGCGATCCAGGTGCGCGGGCGCGAGATCGTGAGCAAAGGCTTTGCGGTGATGAACGGGGTGTTGGCAGGCAAGGAATACGTGGTCGGCAGTTTCAGCATCGCCGATGCGGCGTTGTTCTATGTGGAATTCTGGGCGGACAAGATCAAGATTGAACTGCCGCCCAATTGTTTGGCGCATTACCAGCGCATGCTGCAACGCCCTGCGGTGCGCCGGGTGTTGATGGAGGAAGGTTACCGGGTATGAGCGAGAAACCTGTGCAGATACAGACGAAGCTCGACTGGTCCGGCTACGAGAGTTACGGCAGTTTCGGCAGTTTTGATTTCGGCGGTTTCGGCGAGAGCGAGGCGGCAGCGCCTGCCACGGGCGGCGGCTATGCCAAGGCGGCAGCAGTGTGCATGGGCAAGCGCCATTGCCAGCAAAAAGACAAGGGCGTGATGTGCCCCAGCTTCCGCGTCACCGACGACGAGAAGCATTCCACCCATCATCGCGCCGTCACGCTCAAGGCTGCATTGGAGGGTGAGTTTGGCGAGCATCCTTTTCTGAGTGAAGAGCTGGCGGAAGCGATGGAGCTATGCGTGAGTTGCAAAGGCTGCAAGAGCGAATGCCCGCATGGTGTGGATATGGCGTTGCTGCGGGTGGAAGCATTGGCACAGCGCTGGCAGCAACTCGGGTACGTGCCGCTGCGTGAGCGTTTGTTCGCCAATACGCCGCGCTTTGCCCGGCACCTGAAACTGATCAACTGGGTGGGCACGTTGCGTAAACGCGTGCCGCTGATCGCCAAGGCGATGGAAAGTTGGCTGGGTATCGCCGCCAGGCGTTCACTCCCCAGGGCGGCGGCGCAGGATTTCATTTCATCGCAACCGCGATCGGTCGCGGTGACCGAGGGCGCGCGTGAAGTCGTGCTGCTGGTGGATACTTTCTCCAACCATCTCGATCCGCAGATCGCACAGGCGGCACTGGATGTGTTGCAAGCTGCCGGTTACACGGTGCACATCGCGCAACCGGTGGCGGGCGAACGCGCGCTGTGCTGCGGCCGCACTTTCCTCTCCAACGGGTTGATAGCCGAGGCACGCGCAGAAGCGACGCGTTTGCTGGATGCTCTCACCCCTTTCGCCGAACGCGGACTGCCGGTGATCGGCCTGGAGCCTTCCTGCCTGCTGATGTTGCGCGATGAGTATCACGCGCTGGGCTTGGGCGAGCGGGTCACAAAGCTCGCCAATGCTGCCGTGCTGCTGGAAGAGTTCCTCGCGCGCGAACACGATGCAAAACGGCTGACTTTGCCGCTCAAGCCGCTGACCGGGAAAGTGCTGGTGCACGGCCACTGCCACCAGAAGACATTCGGCGCGATGCCCGCGATGGGCAAGGTGCTGGGGCTGGTGCCGGGCTTGCAGGTGGAATTCATCGAATCAAGTTGCTGCGGCATGTCGGGTTCGTTCGGCATGGAGGTGGAACATTACGATGTGGCTATGCGGATGGGCGAGCTGTCTTTGTTGCCCGCAGTGCGCGCCGCCGCCGCCGACACCTTGCTGATCGCCAACGGCACCAGTTGCCGCCACCAGATCCGCGACGGCGCAGCGCGCGAAGCGACGCATCTGGCGCAGGTGTTGCAACGGGCGCTTCAATAAGCCACTTTCGCCCTACCCCTGCACCCTTGTGCGACAGGGTTTTCGCTTTTGTCGCATTTGCTCCACACCCTGCACCGCTGCAACCCGCGCCAATGCTGGATGTGCGTTCTGGCCCGTTTATTGCGATGTATCCCCTCGTTACCACCACGAGGAGTCATTTCCCATGAGCACGACATTCGACAACATCTTTACCGGCCTGTCCGACGGCACGGTCGTTCCCTATCTCGGCCCCGGCGCGCTCAACGGCGTGATCGACCCGGCCTCGGGCAAAGCCATCCCGGCCGACAGCGACAGCCTGATCATCGCCATGAACAACGGCCAGCCGATGGCGCCCAAGCTGATGTATGAATTCCCGCGCGCGGCGATGAACATCGAGCTGAAACGCGGCCGCTCGGCGGTGAACAAGTTCCTCGATGCGACTTACCGCGATACGCAGTGGAGCACTTCCGCACTGCACACCTGGCTGGCGCAGCAGAAGCTGCCCTACGTCATCGACTGCAACCGCGACACGCAGTTGCAGAAGCAATATGCCGCCACACCACACACGCTGATCGTCGGCATCGCGCGCATGGCGGGCACCGGCTACCGCTTCAAGCTGTTCCAGTACGACGGCACAAGCTATTCCGCAGTCGAGCAGGAGGCGGTGGACACTTCGCTGCCCGTGCTGTTCAAACCGCTGGGCACGCCGCTGCCGGAATCGAATTACATCGCTTCGGATGCCGACTTCGTCGATTACATCACCGAGCTGATGGGCGGCTTCGCCATCCCCTCGTTCGTCAAACGCGCGCGCCAGAACAAGCGCTACCTGCTGCTCGGCCTGCGCATGAACCGCGACACCGACCGCATGGTGTTCTCCGATGTCATCTTCGGTGCGGACAAACCGGCCGGCTGGGCCTTGATCCCGCATCCGACCGACAAGGAGAAGCGTTATTTGGAAAGGCTCAATGTCGAGATCGTGAACGCCGACGTGGCGGATTTCCTCACGGCGGCGCAGAGCTGGAACGGTAGCCTGGCGGCGGCATGAGCAAGCACTCTGCGGCGTGGGACAAGACACGTCACACGCTGGGCATGGCGGAGATGGACGCCACTCATCATGATTTCATCGCGCAGGTGGCAACACTCATCGCGGCCGACAATGCCGAGTTCCCCGCCCTGTTCCAGGCGCTGGTCATCCACACTGCCGCGCATTTCAAGGCCGAAGGAGTGTTGATGCGCGAATCGAAATATCGCGGCCTGCCCGAGCACGAGGGTGAACATCATCGCGTGCTGGGCGAGTTGCAGCAGCTCAACCGCACGCTCAAGCGCGGCCACCTGCCGCTGGTGCGCGCTTATGTGAAAGAAGGATTGATGGAGTGGTTCGACACGCACGTGGCGATGATGGATGCCGCGCTGGTGATGCATCTCAGGAAACAACAACAGGAATCAACCACGGAAGCGTAGGGGTCAAAAGACCTTGCACGGGGCCAGTAATAGACCTCCATCTATATATTCCGGCATATGTTCAGTTGCTATTGCCGCTGTTAGCCTGTCAGACGATCCAAGTCAGCACGAACACAGATTCGCGCGATTTGAGATAGGTAGATTGCGATTGGCTGATAGTCAGGGAGAGCAATATGCAAAACAAGATTCCGAAATTCACGTTCCATCTTTCCGATCCGTGCAGTGAGAAGTATCGCGGGATCGAGCTAGACGGAGAGATCATCCACTGGATCGATGACACCGAAGGGTTCGTCGGGATGTTCGGTTTCACTCATGACATGAGGGGCGCCGGCGTATCGCCGGAGCAGTACATCCGGAACGAATTCACCAATCACCGCGAATTCGACTTCACTGCCTGTATGCAGGCGCAGATCATCGAGTACCTCAGAGTGCACTCGAAGCGATTCATCCAGCAGTACGGCAAACAATGCGAGAAATGGCTGGCTCATCATGCAAGATTGCGCGCACCAAAGCACGAGGTCTGCGCGACCTGCAAGATCAGGCCTTTCTGTTCGCACTGAAAAGACCCGACCCGCTGCAGCACCCGACAAGGCGGGATCAGTCCGCCTCGCGCTGCTGCCTCAGCTCGCCGTAGAGCACGGTCTTCACTGCGGGCGTGATGACTTCGCTACTCTCCAGTTCTTCCAGCGCATGGATCTGCGACAGGAAAAGTTCCTGTTCCAGCAGCTCGATCTGCTGTTCCGCCAGCGCCGGGTACTGCTGTTGCATCCCGGCCACCCTGTCCAGCGCATGCCCCTTGTACTCGCGATACTGGCCAAGGAGTTCATCAAAGATCTTGTCCGCCTCGAACAGGCGGATGCCTTCGTGTTCGGCCAGCCGCGACAGCATGTAGATCACCTGCTGTGCGCACACGGCCATGGCGCGGTAGTACAGATACTTGTCCGCCGGGTCGCTCAGTTGGTCGGTGGACATGCTGACGAGTTGACCCAGTCGCAGCCAGCGCTTGCGCAGGGTCTTGCGCTTGGGCGTGGCCGACAGTCCGTGCTCCAGGAACACCAGTTGCTGTTCGAACTTGCCAAGCGCGCGCCGATAGCCAATCTCGGTCAGTTCCGCCGCCGCATACAGCGCCTTCAGCGTCTGCTTCTCGATGCCGATGGCGTGGATCTGCAACACGCGCGCGAACATCGCCGCGAATCCGCGCGTGTTGCTGGATAGCTCGCCATAGGCTTGCCGATAGAGCGCGCCGTAGCGTTCCTGCAATTCATGCAGCGCGGCCTTGTCCACATGCGGCTGGTTCTGCATCGAGGCGAGCCGCAGCAGGGTCTGCGCATACACATAGACCTTGCCCTCGCGGTACTCGACCGGCTCCAGTCCCTGCAGCTCGTTGATACGGAAACGGCGGATCGCGCCGTTGATGGTGGTGGCCTTGATGAACAAGGTGAAATAGATGCAGCCGATGGTGAGCGCCATGATGAACTCCTTGATGGAGTAGGCCTGCGTCCATTCGGGATGGCTCAGCGTATCGGGGATGAGCAGCACCATGGTCACCGCGAGCGCACCGCGCAGGCTGCCCCAGGCCATCAGGTGTTGCCAGGAACTCGGGATGTGCTGTTCCAGCCGGAGCGCGTTCAACACGGCAATGACCGGATACACCGAGAACGCGCGCGCCACCACCACCACCAGGATGATCACGGCCATCGCGGGCAGGATGTCGGTCAGACCGACCGGCAAGGTGGTGAACAGAAGGCCGAGCAGGATGAACACCAGCGAGTTGGCGACAAAGGCGGCATAGCCCCAGAAGCGGCCGATGTATTCCTGCACCTCGGGCAATATCTTGAAGCGCCCGTAGCTGCCGATGCTCAGCGAGGTGATGACGGTGGCGAGGATGGATGAGATATGGATCGGCTCTCCCCAGAGCGTGAGCGAGTTGGAAGTGAACTCGGCCAGCAGGAAGGTGGCGTGCGCCGCGAGCATGGTCAGCGTGATCTGCAAGTGTTCGTGGCGGGCAAACTGCAGCAGGCGCGTGAACACCCAACCCATCAGGAAACCGAACACGGTGCCCCCGACCAGCATGGAGAAGAAGATGAAAACTCCGTGCAGCAACGAACCCGCGCCGTGAAATCCCGCACCAACCGATTCCAGCACGACCAGGAACAGCGCCAGCGCAGTGGCGTCGTTGAACAGGCTCTCGCCCTCGAAGATCAGCGCCAGGCGGCGCGGCGCGCCGAAGTCCTTGAATAGCGCCAGGATGGCGACCGGGTCGGTGGCAGAGATAAGCGTGCCGAACAGCAGCACCACGATGAACGGCACCTCGAAGCCGATCGCGCGCAGCCCCCAGTATCCGGCGAAGGCGATAAAGAACGCCGACAGCAGCAGACCGGCGATGGCGAGCGCCGAGATGGCCGCGATGTTCTCGCTTATCCGCCGGATGTTCATATTGAACGCCGACTCGAAGATCAGGATGGGCAGGAAGATGAAGAACAGCAGCTCGGGCGTGAGCTGGAAACTGGTGATGTAGGAGAATAGCGGCAGCTTGCTCAGCGGGATGAGCAGAAAGCCGACCAGCACCAGCAGCACGGAATACGGCAGGCGCAACCGCGGCGCGGCGATATGGGCAAAGATAGACAGCAACAGCAGCGTGATAAGAGACAGGATGATCTGAACGGTCGAACTCATCTGGGGCGTCCGGTGTTGATTGGTATAGGTCTGCAGTCGGAAAACGACCTTCCGCCAAGACATTCTACGCCGCTGAAGCTGCTCCTCGATAGCTTGTTGAGCCCAACCTAAGCACATCCGCCGCGGCATGAACAGATTCTCTGCAAGGTGCGCTCGCTTCCCGCATTTATCGGGTGCGCGCCTATGTGAAAGAAGGACTGCCGGAATGTTTCGATACGCATCCGGCGATGATGGTCAGTGCGCTGGCGATGCATCTGCGAAAGAGCAAAAACGCTACCGTTGTTGATCCATGAATAAACGGTGTACCGCAGCCCGGCCCGGCGCAAGCGCCCTGCTGTCATGCCAGTCTTATTAATATGTCGCGCCCTCACCTGTCCGGCTCACATGCGAACGAAAACCTGCCCGGCAACTAGCGTCTGCTTGTTTACAGGTGATACACTTCGACGCCATGTACAAATCTTCAACAGCGCACATCTTGATGACGCCAGCTCCGGCAAAACCACCGGATAGACGGCGTTCATGCATGTCACCGACCTGGTGAAAGACCTTCCAAAACTATCTGAACCGCACACGAATCGAGCAGAACCATGACAACAGCAACCCAACCCGGCGTCCTTAAAGTCCTCGCCAATAGTTTCCTCGGCCATACACCGCGCTGGTACAAACTGGCCATCGTCGCCTGCCTCATCCTCAACGCGGTGATGTTCTATACCGTCGGGCCGTTGATAACAGGCTGGCTGATCCTCGGCGAATTCATCTTTACGCTGGCCATGGCTTTGAAGTGCTTTCCGCTGCAACCCGGCGGCCTGCTTGCTCTGGAGGCGGTCATCCTCGGTCTGACCGACACGCATACCGTCTACCGCGAGGTCGAGCACGGCCTGCCGGTGCTGCTGCTGGTGATCTTCATGGTGGCGGGTGTGCATTTCCTGCGCGGCATGCTGTATCGCATGATCAGCCACATCCTGCTCGGCATCCATTCCCGACTCTTGCTCAACCTGGTCATCATCGTAGTGGTGTCGGTGTTCTCGGCTTTCCTTGATGCGCTCACCCTGCTGGCCGTGCTGGTCGCGGTGTCGATCGGCTTCTACGAGGTCTATCACAAAGTCGTTTCCTCCAAGGGCTATCACGAAGATCCCGACCTGACCGATGATTATGTCGATGAGCTGCATCGCGCCGACCTTGAGCAGTTCCGCGCCGTGCTGCGCAGCATGCTGATGCACGGTGCCATCGGCACGGCCATCGGCGGCGTCTGCACGCTGGTCGGCGAACCCGAGAACATCGTCATCGGCACCGAGGCGGGCTGGAGCTTCGTGGAGTTCTTCGTGAATGCGGCACCGTCCACCATCCCCACCCTGCTGGCCGGTTTTGCCACCTGTGTGGTGATCGAGAAATACAAATGGTTCGGCTACGGCGCGGAACTGCCTGCCGGTGTGCGCCAGATACTGCTGGATGAAGACCGTCGCCAGCGCGCCAACCACACCGCGCGCGACCGCCTGATGCTCATCGCCCAGGCCGTGGTCGGAGTGCTGCTGGTGCTGGCGCTGGGCTTCCACGTCGCCGAGATCGGCCTGATCGGTTTGGCGGTCATCGTCATCGTCTCGTCCATCGCGGGCGTCACCAACGAACACCATATCGCCGAAGCCTTCATGCCCGGCCTGCCGTTCGCTTCTCTCCTGGTGGTGTTCTACGTGATCGTGGCGATGATAAGCAGCCAGCACATGTTCGTTCCCGTCATCCAGTGGGTGCTGGCGATGGAGGACCGCATGCAGGTGTTCATGATCTTCGTCACCAACGGCGCACTGTCGGCCATCAGCGACAACGTATTCGTGGCCGCCATCTACATGAAAGAACTCAAGGCGGCATTCGATGCAGGACTCACCAGCCGCGAGCTGTTCGATGCGCAATCCGTCGCGGTGGTGATGGGCACGGGCATCCCGAGTATGTCCACGCCCAACGGCCAGGCGGCTTTCCTGTATCTGCTGACCTCGCAGATCGCGCCGCTGATCCGTCTCGGCTACGGGCGCATGCTGTGGATGGCGCTACCCTATGCGATCGTCACGACGATTGTTGCCGGGCTGACGCTGTACTGATCCTCACCTTGATGTCCTGCTGACGCTGGAGATTTTGCGGCTCCGGCGCGGCAGGCATCATTTCCGGCTCAATAGCAAACCACTTCAATCCTCATCATCCCCGGCCATGACACGGCGCGGCACCGTGGCCGGATCGGCAGTGATGGCGCGATAGATCTCCACGCGGTCGCCGGGCTTCAGGGCCGCATCCAGTTCGGCCATCTTGCCGAAGATCCCCACCTTGTATTCCGTCAGATCGATCTGCGGGAATTTCTGCAGGATGCCGGACTGGACGATGGCCTGCTCTACCGTGGCTTCGTCCGGCACTTCGATGCGCAGCCAGAGCTGCCCTGCTGGTTCTGAAAAAGCGATACCGACTTGCATCACATCCTCCTAACTTGCCGCCGCGACAGTTGCCGCTGCTTCCACACGTTCCGCATGGCGACGGTCGATCACTCGCTTGGCAGCGAGCAACAGCCCCACCGCCATGAATCCGCCCGGCGGCAGGATCATCAGCAGGAAGCCCTTGTACTGCGGCACGATGGTGGTCTCGAGAAAGGCGAAAGCCGGCCCGAGCAGCAGGTGCGCGTTGGCGAACAGCGTGCCGCTGCCGAAGATCTCGCGCACGCCGCCGATCACCACCAGCGAGAGCGTGAAGCCGACACCCATCATCAGGCCGTCCAGCGCCGCATCGGCCACGCTGTTTTTGGAAGCGAACGCTTCGGCGCGGCCAAGGATGGCGCAGTTGACCACGATCAGCGCGATGAACAGACCGAGGACTTTATAGAGTTCATGCGCCCAGGCATTCAGGCTCATGTCGACCAGCGTCACCAGCGTGGCAATGAGCACGATGTACACCGGGATGCGCACCTCGGGACTGATGAGATGGCGCACGCTGGAAACGATGATGTTGGAGAGCAGCAGCACCGCCGTGGTGGCCAGCCCCATGCCGAGACCGTTGGTGGCGGAACTGGTCACCGCCAGCAGCGGGCACAGCGCGAGCATCTGCGCGAACACCACGTTGTTGTTCCACAGACCGTCCTTGGTGATGCGCGCGTATTTTTCGTTCATTTCACACCTCCAATGCCGTCATTCCGGCGCAGGCCGGAATCCAGTGAAAGAAACAGCCCGCGTAGCGGACTAAACCATGTTGTCCTGCTGCGCAGGGAATCTTTGAATCAACTGGATTCCGGCCTGCGCCGGAATGACGGCTCTGCAATATCATGGTTTTGTTCCTGCCTCATCCAGCAACTGCGCCTTGTTGGTATCGAAGAACTCCAGCCCGCCCTTCACCGCGTTCACCACGCCGCGCGGGGTGATAGTGGCACCGGCGAACTGGTCGAACACACCTCCGTCTTTCTTCACTGCCCATTTGTCGGCAGGCGGATCGCCCAGGAACTTGCCGTCGAAATCAAAGATCCACTTCGCCTTGGCCGGCTCGATCTTGTCGCCCAATCCCGGCGTCTCTTTGTGGCTGATGACGCGCACGCCGAGGATCTTGCCTTCGCGCGACACGCCCATCACGCACACGATGTTGCCGGCATAGCCGTTACCGATCACTTGGTACACCACCGCCTCCACCTTGCCCGCGCGGCGGCCGCGATAAACCAGCACCTCGCCTTTTTTTCCCGTCAGCGTGACGGTATCTTTGAGCAGGTCGTTCTCATATTCGCCCGGCAGCACCTGCGACAGCGATTGCTTGAGGTCGGCCGCTTCCGCCGCCTTGATGTCCGCTTCGGTGGCTTGCGAGAAGAATGACAACAATGCACTGGTGAGCAGTGCTGCGCCGCCGAGCAGCAGGCCCTGATAGACCAGTTTTCCGCGCAGTTCTTCGAGTTTCATCTCACGACTCCTTCTTCACGGCCAGCGCCGCGCCCTTGCGGTCGCGGCCGTAGATGCGCGGTTTGACGTACTGGTCGATGATGGGTGTGGCCGCGTTCATCAGCAGCACGGCGAAGGCCACGCCTTCCGGGTAACCGCCCCAAGTACGGATGATCCAGGTGAGCAGGCCGCAGCCGAGACCGAAGATAAACTGTCCCATGGCCGTGTTGGGCGATGTCACCGGATCGGTGATGATGAAGAAAGCGCCCAGCATCAGGCCACCCGATAGCAGATGCACCATCGGTCCCGCATAGTGGTTGGCATCGATTGTGTTGAACAGCAGCGCAGGCACCGCCACGCCGAGCAGCATGGCAACGGGTGCATGCCAGGTGATGATGCGGCGCGCGATGAGGAACAGGCCGCCAAGCAGCAACAGCACGGCAGCAGTTTCGCCGAGACTGCCCGCACGGCTGCCCCACAACATATCGAGCGGTGCGTAGTAACCGGTGAGCGCCTGATCGAGACCGATGCCGCGCGTGAACTCGGTCTTCACGTGGCCCAGCAGCGAGGCGCTGGCCATGCCGTCGATGGGCTGGCTGAAGAAGGTGATGCGCAAACTTTCGAGCAGACCTGGCGCTTGCGAGGGCGCGACCCAGGTGGTCATCTCCAGCGGGAACGAGATCAGCAGCATCACACGCGCGGCCATCGCCGGGTTGAACACGTTCTGTCCCAGCCCGCCGAACACCTGCTTGCCGATGATGACCGCGAACAGACTGCCGAGCACCGCGATCCACCAGGGCGCATAGGGAGGCAGCGACAAGGCCAGCAGCCATGCGGTCAAAATTCCGGAACCGTCCATCAGCACCGGGCGCACCTTGCGGCCCTGCATGCGCACGACGAAGGCCTCACCGAGGATGGCCGCGATGAGCGACACCGCCCACAGGTTGACTGCGGGCCAGCCGTACAACCAGAAACTGAACAGCGTGGCGGGCGTGAGCGCGAGCAGCACGGTGGCCATCACCTTGCCGATGGAGACGGGGGCGTGGGCGTGCGGGGAATGGGCGATGGGGTTCATGATTTATTTCTCGGCTCGGGTGATAGCACCGTCATTCCGGCGCAGGCCGGAATCCAGTTGGTTCAATGATCCCCTGCGTAGCAGGACAACAAGGTCTTGTCCGCTACGCGGGCTGTATCTTCTTGCTGGATTCCGGCCTGACCAAAGGTCAGCCTGTCCTGAGCCTGTCGAAGGGCCGGAATGACGGATTTGAAAGTCGGCTGAATTCATACAACCTCCGCCTTCGCTGCAGCTTCCTTGGCCGCGCGTTCTTTCGCCTCGCGCGCCGCTTTGCGTTTCGCTGCCGCCTCTGCGCGTTCACGCTCGATGCGTGCCAGGCGTTCGTTGCGCGCATCGGCCAGTTTCTTGGTGGCTTCCTGTTTCAGCTTGCTGCGTTCCTGTGCGGCGAGGTCGCCCTTGGCGTAGTTGAAGAAATGCACCAGCGGGATATGCGCGGGACAGACGTAGGAACAGGAGCCGCAGGCGATGCAATCCTTGAGTCCCAGCGCGACCGCGCCGGCCAGATCGGCAGTGCGGATATGTGCTGCCATCTCCAGCGGCAGCAGGCCGACCGGACAGGCGCGCACACAGGTCGAACAACGGATGCACGGCGAGGCTTCGGCGTGGCCGATCTCGGAAGCCATCAGTGCCAGCACCCCGCTCGTTCCCTTCACCACCGGCACGTTGGTGTTGGTGAATTGCTGGCCCATCATCGGGCCGCCCAATACCAGGCGCGCGGCAGGCTGCGCGTAGCCGTCGGCGAAATCAATGAGCTCCTGCACCGGTGTACCGACCAGCGCTTCGACATTGCATGCAGTCCTGATCGCGCCGCCGCTGAGGGTGACGATGCGCGAGATCAGCGGTTTGCCGTAACGGACCGCCTGCTGCACGGCAAAGGCGGTGGCGACGTTGTGCACCAGAACGCCGATGTCGGCGGGGCGTCCGCCTGCGGGGATCTCCATGCCGGTGAGCACCTGGATGATCTGTTTCTCGGAACCCATCGGATACATGCTGGGCATGACCACGATTTTGACTTCGCTGTTGCCGGCAGCGGTCTGCATGGCGGCAATAGCTTCGGGTTTGTTGTCCTCTATGCCGACCAGTATCTCTTTGGCAGCGACGGCATGCGCGATCAGACGGATGCCTTCGACGATCCCGGCAGCGCGCTCGCGCATGATGCGGTCGTCGCAGGTGAGATAGGGTTCGCATTCGCCGCCGTTCATGATCAGCGTCTGCACGCCGCTGTTGCGGCTGAGGTTCAATTTGAGCGCGGACGGGAATGTCGCGCCGCCGAGACCGACGATGCCTGCCGCCGCGACGCGCGCGGCGACCTCTTCCGGTCTCAGCGAAAATGGCTTATCCACCGTTTCGATCGGCATCCACTTGTCTTCGCCGTCGCTCTCCAGCGTGATGGTGGGCACCGGCAAGCCGGAGGGATGCGGCGCGACATGGTCGCCGAGTGCCGTGATGGTGCCGGAGGTCGGCGCATGGATGGGCGCTGAGACCGCGCCCTGCGCCGTGGCGATGAGCTGGCCTTTCAGCACCTTGTCACCCACCTTCACCACGGGAGTAGCCGGCGCGCCGATGTGCTGCTGCAAAGGAACATACAGTTTCTTCGGCAACGGCAGTGTGCGGATATGGCGCTCGGCGGACAGATCCTTGTTGCCCTCGGGATGGACGCCGCCTCTCAGATCGAACAGCTTCATGCTGCCTCCGCTCTCGGTTTGCTCCAGTACCAGGATTGCAGCGTGACCGGCACGGGCTGCAGTTTCACCGATTCGGTCGGGCACACTTCCTCGCATTTGCCGCACGCGGTGCAGGCTTCGCGGAACACCACATGGATCTGCTGCGCCGCACCCATGATGGCGTCGGTGGGACAGACCTTGAAACAGCGCGTGCAGCCGATGCATATCTCTTCCTTGATCTCGGCGATCATCGGCCCCTTGTCCGCGACTCCGGACAGGTCGGCTTCGACGCCCAGTTTGGCCGCCAGCGCCTGTGCCAGTGCGACACCGCCTGGCGGACACAGCGTGACGGGTGCACTGCCCTCGGCCAGCGCCTGCGCCGCACCGGTGCAACCGGGGAAACCGCATTGGCCGCATTGCGAGCCTGGCAACAACTGTTCGATCTCGGCGACCAGCGGGTTACCCTCGACTTTCAGATAGCGCGCGGCGACGCCGAGCAGCAAGCCGAGCACGGCGCCCAATAGAGTCAAACTGATGATTGCTGCAAACAACATTCCAAATCTCCTTTACGCCAAACCCGCAAACCCCATGAACGCCAGCGCCAGCAAACTCGCGGTGACGAAACCGATGGGTGCGCCGCTGAATGCCGGCGGCACCTGTGCCAGCGCCAGGCGCACGCGCAACCCGGTGAACAGCAGCATCACCAGCATGAAGCCAAGCGCGGAGCCGAAGCCGTACATCAGGCTGTGCACGAAGTCGCTCTTCTCCTGCACGTTGAGCAGCGCCACGCCGAGCACCGCGCAGTTGGTGGTGATG